>NZ_SMKC01000454.1 GCF_004348315.1 Streptomyces sp. 8K308
GCCCTGCTGAGCGCCGTGGCCGCCGTGGCCGGCGTGTGACCCGCCCTCGGACGAGCACCTGTTGCCGAACGCCGGGTTGAGCACGCCGACCACGTTGATCGTGTTGCCACAGACCTGGATCGGCGCGTTGACCGGAACCTGGACGTTGTTGCCGGACAGGACGCCCGGCGAGCCGACGGCCGCCCCGGCGGCGTCTGAGTCGGCGAACGCGGTGCCGCCCGAGATCGCGAAGACCCCGCCGGCGGCCACCACGGTGAGCAGGCCCTTCTTCGTGACCTGACGCATCTGTAACTTCCCCTGCCTCGTCGTGAGATGGGCCGTGGGGTGGGGGGATGAGGGCACCCACGACCGTCGTGCGACCGGGCGGCTCCTGACGCTACGCGTGAGCTCAGGGGCCGCCCGACCGAGCCCTCAAAGGGTGGGGCGAAGCATCACTTGATGAAGCAGGCGTTGCCGAAGACCGGGTTCAGGAACCCGACAAGGTCGATCGTGTTGCCACAGACCTGAATCGGATTGTTGATCGGCACCTGAATGTTGTTCCCGGAGCCCACGCCAGGGGAGCCGATCGCCGCGGCAGCCGCGTCGGCGTCGGCAGCCGTGGCGACGCCCGCACCCGCAAGGGCAAGGCCGCTGGCGGCGGCCGCCGTGGCGACAACCTTCTTGATCATTATTTCCTCCTCGTTGACAACGCGGCCCCTGCCGGGCACCGCACAGGTTGTAACGAGGACCCCAGATCATAGGCACTCACCGTCGAGATCTTTCACCCACTCGGATGAGTTTCGTACTCGCGTCCGCCCCTGTCAGCACTGGTCGAGGAAGCGGTCGAGCACCCGGGCACCGAACCGCAGCCCGTCGACCGGCACCCGCTCGTCCACCCCGTGGAACATGCCCGCGAAGTCCAGCTCCGGCGGCAGCTTCAACGGCGCGAAGCCGAAGCAGCGGATGCCCAGGTCGTCGAAGGACTTGGCGTCGGTGCCGCCGGACAGCATGTACGGCACGGCCCGGGCCACCGGGTCCTCGGCGACCAGCGCGGACTGCATCGCCTCGACCAGGGCACCGTCGAAGCTGGTCTCCACGGCCTTGTCCGAGTGCACGTCCTCGCGCCGCACCCGAGGCCCGAGAATCCGGTCGATGTCGGCGAGGAACTCCTCCTCGAAGCCCGGCAGGAAGCGCCCGTCCACGTGCGCGGTCGCCTGTCCCGGGATGACGTTGACCTTGTAGCCCGCGCCCAGCTGGGTCGGCGCCGCCGTGTTCTGCAGCGTGGCGCCGATGATCTTGGCGATGCCGCCGAGCTTGGCCAGCGTCTCGTCCATGTTCTCCGGGTCGAGCTCGGTGCCGAGCGCGTCCGAGAGCTCGTCGAGGAAGGAGCGCACGGTCTTGGTCACCCGCACCGGGAACTTGTGCCGGCCGAGGCGCGCCACCGCCTCGCACAGCTCGGTGATGGCGTTGTCGTTGTTGGTCATGGAGCCGTGGCCCGCGGTGCCGTCGACCGTGAGCCGCATCCAGTGCATGCCCTTCTCGGCCGTCTCGATCAGGTAGAGCCGCAGGTTCTCGTTGACCGTGAAGGAGAAGCCGCCGACCTCGCTGATCGCCTCGGTGACCCCCTCGAACAGCTCCCGGTGGTTGTCGACCAGGTACCGCGCGCCGTGCACGCCGCCGGCCTCCTCGTCGGCCAGGAAGGCCACCACCACGTCGCGCGGCGGCTTGCGCCCGGAACGCATCCGGTCCCGCACCACGGCCAGCGTCATGGCGTCCATGTCCTTCATGTCGACGGCGCCACGCCCCCACACGCAGCCGTCCGCGATCTCGCCGGAGAACGGGGGGTGCGTCCAGTCGTCCGCGTTCGCCGGCACCACGTCGGTGTGCCCGTGAATGAGCAGCGCGGGCCGCGACGGGTCCTCCCCCTCGATCCGCGCCACCGTCGAGGCGCGACCTGGACGCGACTCGAAGATCTTCGGCTCGAGACCCACCTCGGCCAACTGCTCGGCCACGTACTCGGCCGCCGCCCGCTCGCCGGGGCCAGAGTGGTCCCCGTAGTTGCTGGTGTCGATCCGGATCAGGTCGCGGCAGATGCCGACGACCTCGTCCTCAGCACGCTGTCCGCCTCCGGCACGTCCCGGGGTGGGGCTCGACTGGCTCACACTGCCTCCTCCTGCGATGGGTCTCCCCATCCTGCCCCCACCCCGCGACCGGCCCAAGGCCGGCCACCCACCGAAGCCCGTGGAGATCACCAACCCCCGGACTTTGCTATGGTTTCCCATGTCGCCGGCTGCACACCAGTTCCGGCCGACAAACACCCCGTCCGGGTGGCGGAATGGCAGACGCGCTAGCTTGAGGTGCTAGTGCCCTTTATCGGGCGTGGGGGTTCAAGTCCCCCCTCGGACACAACCAGTGCGCCTGCGCTGGGTGGTTCGCCGAGCTTCGGCCAACACCACGTGAAACCCTGCGGCGCGGGGACTGGCTCCTGTCTCGCCGCCCTCGTATCGCTGGCAAGGCAATGCGCGTGCGCGCATCGCCCCCGCCCTGACTGTGTGCTGTGAGCTGTGGTTCCGGTGGGGCCGTGGGTGTCAGCGGTATGTTCACGTGCGGCACGTGGGTTGGCGCGTGTACGTGATGAGCCGACGGAATCCCAACGCCCTGGCCGTCCGCCAGGCTGCTCCGTAGAGCTTGGAATTGGCATTGGGTGTGCCGTTGGCGCAGGTCCGGGTGACCTCGGCGGTGCGGCCGTCGTCCAGGTGTCGGGCCAGCGGTCGGCCGACGACCGCCACCCCAACCAGGATGTCGTCGGCGGCAAACTGCTCCCGGCCTCATCCGGGCGGGGTTTGCGGCGAGTTGGGGACGTGATGGACGGCCAGGATGGCGGCGTCCTCCTACAGCGCGCCGCTGGCGTAGGCGACGATGTCCGCTGTCAGTGCGTCGGTCAGGTCGTCGGAATCGCGGAAGGTGTGGCCGGCGAGTGCGACGGCCGGGTCGTAGAGCTCACCGTGTGTGTCGCGGGCCTCGGTGCCGCCGTCGGTGTACAGCAGCAGGAAGGCGCCGGGCGGGACGTCCGTGCGGCGCACTTCGTCCCTCAGTGCTTCTGGTTCTCTTCCCAGGCCGAGCGGCGGGACGCTTTCCGGTACGGGCAGGTAGCGTGGCGGCGTCTGGGACGGCAGCAGCAGCGGTGGCGGGTGGCCGCAGCAGGCGCGCGCAGCCGGTCCGGTGTTTCGTGGGGGATCTCGGCGAGCACCGCGGTGACGAACCCCTCCTCGGGGTCGAGCAGAGCCATACGCCGGTTCTCGCGCGGCAGGGCCTGTTCCCCCAACCCCTCAAGCTTCGGCGGTGCTCTCATGACTCGCCAAAGTATCGGCGGGCGCGGCGAGTTCGGCATGGTCGGTGCTGCTGATGCCAGGTCCCTGGCCGGTGTCGATACGCTGCTGGCGTCGCCAGGTGTGGATCGTCTGGTCGCTGATCCCCAAGAGCTGGGCGACCTCGGCGACCTTGCGGCCGGACTCGACGAGGTCGAGGACCTTGCGGCGGAACTCGGGCGAATAGCTGCGAGGCATGTGGTTCTCCCGGGACGCTGGATGACTGTTTGTCCAGCAACCCGACTCCACGACACTCGGGGCATCTCACCTCGCGCGCAAACCGCTCCGCTGCCCTGGCTCAGCCCCGCTCAGCCGAACCAGACCACCAGGCGGACGTTCTCGTCGCCGTGAACGGCCGCCAGTTCGCGCATCGCCGCCCATACCGGGGCCCAACTGCCATCCGGCGTGGCCATCATACGAAGCGTAAGGACCACCGGGCGGTACACGGCGCCGTCCAGGTGGAACTCGCTGCCCTGTGGCCAGTCCGGCGGCCACCAGTTTCGGCCGAAGTCCCGCTTCGCCGCGTCGATAACCTCGATCGGTGCAAAGTCCACGCGGTCAAGGCGAGTTCGCCGTCCGGGCCCGGCCGCCATACGCCAACGTGCTCATAATCTGGACCGTCGGACAGAGGCTCGTCCCAGTCGATCGCCGCGACCTCGGCCCACGTGGCGTACGAGTGGCTGTGCTGCCATTCCTCGCACTTGCGGGTGACCATTTCCGAGACGTCGTCCGGAAGCCCCCGCTGGTCGAAGAGTATCCGTTCCCGGTGGAGACCCGAAGTGTAGCCGAAGAGCAAATCCCAGATGTAACGCTGCCGCCTGAGCCCGAAGTCCAGAAAATCGATCTCGCCCTTCCAGCCGCCGCCGGATTCGCGTACCTCGATCACACCGTCGATGTCCACTCCCATAGGTCGATCCTATACTTCAGCAGGACTTTGGCGAGTCTGACCTGGGGTGATGCGGGCTGGTGGGAGGATAGCGCGGCTGCCGGTCAGGAGCGGCTTCTGCCGGAGCACCTCGAAGGAGCGGCCACGCCGTCGGTAGTGGCAATGACGGGCGACGGCCTCGCTGTCGTCGCCGCCAACACGACCCGTTCAGCGCGTGGGCGGGCATGTCGGGGAACACGACTGCCAGGAGTCGCCGAACTTCCGTCACGGTGAGCTCGACGACCTCGGCTGTCCCACCAGCATCGCCCCATTACCTTCTTTGGCCCCGCAATGGGGCTCCCGGCCTCCGGTTCCGGCGTGACCTGAACCTCCCAGTCGATCGTGATCGATAAGGTGGTGTCACCGGGTGCCGGAGGCATCGAGCGGTTTTCCAACCTGGTTCATGGAAGGTGGGGGGTGGGGTGAGGGC
>NZ_SMKC01000455.1 GCF_004348315.1 Streptomyces sp. 8K308
GTTGGCGCGGCGGCTGCCCATTAGTCGGCAGGCGGTGGCCAAGCACCTCGGCCAGCTCGCCGAAGCGGGCTTGATCAGCCCCGGCGAACCAACCGGCCGCCGTCACCCTTACCGGCTGGAACCTGCCGCCATCCGCACCGCCCAGGTGTGGCTGGCCACGCTCGCCAATCGGTGGGACGACCGACTGGCCGCGCTGGAACACGCACTGGACGCCACCAACACCAACGATGGAGACACTCGATGAACGAGCCGAGATTCACCGCCGGTCTGAACATCGCCATGAAGATTCCCAAGGCACAGTACGACGCCACTGTGGCGTTCTACCGAGACACCCTGGGCTTCGATGTCAACGAAGACGACGTCTCCTACGCGCCGACCGTTTCCAGAACCCACTCGGTGCGGTTCGGCCCCAACACCCTGTGGCTGGACTGCGTCGACAACTACGGCCAGCCCGACCTGTGGCTCCAGCTCCACACCGATGATCTCGACGCCGCCACCGACAAACTCGCCGGCATCGGCATCCGGCCATGTGACGAGGTCGAACCTTTGGAGAACCTCGAGTCCAGAACCCACTGGATCAAGAACCCAGCCGGTGTCATTCATCTGCTCGCCGAAACTACTGACGACACGGACCGACCAGGCTCGAAGGATGTCCGCGTCCTTTCGCCGTAGCCGTTTCCGCGCAGCAAGCCGTACGGCAGGGTGCGGAAGAGCCGGCCGCCCGGCGTCCGGGCGGCCGGGCGCGGGGCTGGAGATCAACCTCCGGGGGCACGCCCTCGCCCTGGGCGTGACCGTCTCCGAGGAACTGACCGGCGTGCGGTTCCCGCTCCTGGAAGCGCTCGGAGTGGCAGCACAGCAATGACGTGCAGATCTGGATGATCCTGTTTGGCGATCACCCATGAAGGCGTCAACCCTGGCCGGGCGGCGAGGTTCAGACGTTGTCCGTTGCCCGGACTTCGTCCCGGTAGCGCCGGGGGAGAGCCCCTTCGCGCGTGTGAGGGCGTTGCTGAAGGCGCTCTCGGAGGTGTAGCCGATGTTGTTGGGCGACGGCGGTGACCGGGGTGTCCTCCTGCCGCAGTTTCCTGGGCGGCCAGGCGCATGCGCCAGTTGAGGAAGGTCAGGGGCGTTACGCCTGCCGCTTCCTTGAAGCGAAGGGCGAAGGTGGCCCGGGACATGGCGGCCGCCCGGGCGAGTTCCGTCAGCTGCCAGGGGCGGGAGGGGGTGCCGTGCATCTGGCGCAGGGCCGGGGCCAGGCGCCCGTCGGCGAGGGCGCGCGGCCACGCGAACGCGACCGGGGGAGCGTGCGCGAGGCGCCGCGCCGTCAGGCGGACTCGCCGGGTATCACCCGCAGATCGATGTCTGGCGCGGGGACCGGGAACTGTTCGCCCAGTGCTCGGAGCGCCGTCGCGGCGGCCGCCCGCGCGATCGCCGCCAGGTCGTGTCCGACCGTGGTCAGGCGCGGGTTGGTGACCTGCGACAGCGGCGTGTGGTCCATTCCGATGAGACCGAAGTCGGCGAAGACCCGCCACCCTCGGTGACCGGCGGCCCCGACCGGCGGCGCTGAGCAGGGTGATGGCGACGTCGTCGTTGTAGCAGACGATGCCGAAGCCAGGGTCGAGGGAGGCGAACGCGAGCTCGGCGTCGTCCAGGTCGATCTCGAGGCCGACGATGGTGGGAGCCGGAAGGTTCGCGGCCGCGCAGACGTCGCGGACGGCGGCCTCGCGGTCGTCTCCGTAGAGATCCTGGCGACGATCACGGAGATGGCCGAAGCCGACCGCGTCCTGGTCCGGTGCGGGCCGAGCGCGAGGCGCGGTACCCGCGGCTGCTCAAGGAACAGGACGTACGGCGGGCCAAGCGGATCCGCGGGGCTCTACGGTCCGCCGGCACCGCTCGTTCTACAGATCAGCGACTGCCGCGAGTCACGTGCCGGTGTGTGCGGCCGCGAGGCACCGCGAGTGGTGGTGAGCCCGTGGCTACCGCTGCCGCGTCTGGAAGTCGGAGCTGGCCGAGCTTGCCGCGGAGATCGACCGGACGATCACCGTCTGACATTTTCTGCCGACTCGGCAAAGAGGAACAAGACGGGACGGCGGTTGTTCTCGCACTTCCTGACGAGTTGGGTCCATCACGTATGGGGCGGGCCGTCGGCCTGGCTGGCGGGGCCGGGCCGACGGTTCTTCCCTGTCCGGTCACCGCAGGGCGTGACCCCTTTGGGCTTGCGGAGGGAAACGGCGGGCGGCTGTTGTGTGTCAGACGGTGGCGCAGGTGCTGTGGTTGAGGGTGAAGGTGGTGGGCGCGGTGTTCGCGCTGCCCCGGCTGGCGATGAAGCCGAGGGTGACGGAGCCGCCGGCCGGGATGGTGCTCGTGTAGGAGGAGGGGGTCACGCTGACCGCAGCGCCGCTCTGGGTGGGTGTGCCGCCCCACATGTTGTTGATGGTCTGGCCGCTTGTGAAGGTGAAGCCCAGGTTCCAGTCGCTGATCGCGCCGGTACCGGTGTTGCGGATGGTGATCTCGCCCTGGAAGCCGTTCCCCCAGTCCCCTACCACCCGGTACCGGACGGAGCAGGTGCCCGGCGTCTCACCACCGGTGGTCGTGACGGCCACGGTGCCCGAGCGTTCGGATCGGTTGCCAGCCGCGTCCCTGGCATAGACCGCGAACGTGTAGGACGTGTTCGCGGCCAGACCGGACACGGTGGCCTGGTGGGAGACCGAGCTGGCGACCTGTGTCTCGGTGCCGCCGTCGACACGGACGACGTCGTAGCCGGTGACCCCCACATTGTCCGTGGACGCGGCCCAGCTCAGTGTCGCCGACGAAGCCGTCACACCCGAGACGGAAGGGGCACCGGGGGCGGTGGGCGCCTCGGTGTCATCGCCGGGGCCGCCCGGGTTCTGGCTGAGCAGGTGTTCCCTGAATCCTTCGCCGTAGGTGCTGGTCGGCGTGCCGTTCCAGTCCTCGATGAGCACGCTGCCGCGGCCGCAGCCCCACGGGTTCCACGTCCAGGCCGTGTACCCGATCCCGTGGGTGTCCGCCCAGGCCATCACCTGGTCGATGTAGTCGTGGGCGCAGGTGTCCTGACCCGTCTCACCGATGTGGACCGGCACTTCGCCGGCGACCGTGCCGATGTTGCTGTCCCAGCACGAGGTGGTCACGCAGGCGTTGAAGTTGTAGGAGTGCCATGAGGCCATCAGATTGCCGGTGGGGTCGGATGGCTTGAACTCCAGCCACCGGCTCAGGTTGTTGGTCCACTCCAGCCCACCGGTCATGATCACATTGGTGGCGCCGGTGTCGCGCACCGCGTCGACGAGGTCCTGCATGCCGGCGACCTCGTAGCCGATGCCGGCACAGCTGCCGCCGTCACGCAGGCACGTCCACGCCGCGGTGGGATCCGCCCAGTTGTTGGCCGCGTCGGGGTAGGGCTCGTTGAACAGGTCGAAGATGACCGCGTCGTTCCCCTTGAACGTCGTGGCGACCTCGGACCAGAAGGCCGGGGTGTAGCGCGTGTTCGGCATCGGCTTCTGACAGGTGGCCGCGACGTCCGGACACCCCGTGCCGGGGCCCGTGTACTCGCCCCAGGTCCAGTGCAGGTCGAGGATCACGTTGATGCCGTTGGCCACCAGGAGGTCTACGTACTCCTCGACCTCCCGCTGGTACTCCGCCGCGCTGGGAGCCGTCACGGGCAGGTTCTCCGTCCCCAGCCAGCACTCCTCGTTCAACGGAACGCGAACAGTGTTGACCCTCCAGGTCAGCATCGCGTCGACGGCAGCCTGGTCCACCGGGCCGTCGAATATCTCCTTGCCCTGAACGCAGCCGAACTCACCGCCGGACCGGTTGACACCCAGGGGGCGGAACGTGGAACCGGACTCGGTGACCAGGCGGTTGCCCGAGACCCGCAGCTCCGGCGCCGCGGCCGCCGCCGATGGCCGGTCGTCCGCGGCGGCTTGTGCGGCCGCCGGTGAGGCGATCGCCGGGGCCGGGACGCCGAGACCGGTCAGCGAACCTGTCACCAGCGCTGCGGCCACGCCGAACGCCCGCAAGGCTCTTCGCATGCTCATCGCACTCTCCCTCGGTACATGTAGCTGACTGATCACGCCCACGCCCACGCGGGCGCTGGCCGGCGAGGATCTGGCCTCAGAGCGGTCACATCAACGACTGCGTTCCGTGTCAGCCGGTGAAGTTGACGTCGCTGCAGAAGTAGTAGGACTGGTCGAGGTGGCTGGCCTGCCAGATGGTGTAGACGATGTGGTGACCGATGCGTCCGGGCGCGCTGACCTGGACGGTCGTGGAGGAGCCGGTGGGCATGGGGCCCGTCTCGGTGACCAGTTCCAGGTCACTCCAGCCCAGGCGTTCGGTGGTGGGGTCGAAGCCCTGCTCGGTGACGTACACGCGGATGTAGTCGGCGCCGTGGGAGGACGTGTCGTTCAGGTTCAGTGTGAAGTTGTTGGGACGGTCGACGGCGTGCCAGGGGCCCGGCTCGTCGAAGGCGGCGAAACGCCCGTTGTGGGTCAGGCCGGCGCTACAGAGCTGCCCGTCGGGGATGGCGCCCTGGTGGTCGCCGCCGACGCCGTCGCGGTGCAGGCCGTTCCAGCCCCACATGGCATCCGCGTCGGCGCGCCATGCCTGGTAGCACATGGGGTCCTCGTCGGCCCAGGTGTCCTGCCAGAAGACGGGCGCCCACCGCTCGTAGCAGCCGAAGTGGCG
>NZ_SMKC01000456.1 GCF_004348315.1 Streptomyces sp. 8K308
GGGCCACCCCGTCCGCCGGCGAGCCCCACCCCATGGAGCCGGCCGCCGCCGGCGCCGTGGAGCCATGGTCGCCCGAGCCGGATGGGACCCCTCCCGGGCAGCCGGAGGCCGGCAGCCGCAGCGACCACCCCGAGGTGTCCTACGTGCTGCGGGTCAACGGCGTCGACCGGCCGGTGGCCGGTGCCTGGATCGGCGAGTCGCTGCTCTACGTGCTGCGCGAGCGGCTCGGCCTGGCCGGCGCCAAGGACGGCTGCGCGCAGGGCGAGTGCGGTGCCTGCTCGGTGCAGGTCGACGGGCGTCTGGTGGCCGCCTGCCTGGTGCCGGCCGCCACCGCCGCTGGCAGCGAGATCAGGACCGTGGAGGGGCTCGGCGCCGACGGCGCGCCATCGGACGTGCAGCGGGCGCTGGCCGCCACGCCGGTGCAGTGCGGGTTCTGCCTGCCGGGGATCGCGATGACCGTGCATGACCTGCTCGAGGGCAACCACGCGCCGACCGAGCTCGAGACCCGCCAGGCGCTCTGCGGCAACCTGTGCCGCTGCACCGGGTACCGGGGCGTGCTCGACGCCGTCCGGACGGTCGTGGACGAGCGCGCGGCCGCCGCGGCGCGCGCCGCGGCGGAGGCGGAGCGGGACGGTGGCCCCGGCTCCCGCATCCCGCATCAGGCGGGACCGCCCGCCGGGGGGACGCTATGAGCCTTCGTCCCACGGTGCCGGGCGGTCGAGTGGTTCCAGCTGAGCAAGGGGACGAAAGGGCGATGTCATGACGGACCGTGGCAGCGACGGCGCCACCGCCATCACCGTGTCCCCCGCCGGCGGCGCCAGGACCGCCCGGCCGGCGGGCGCGCCCCCGCACGGCCTCGGCGACTCGCTGCCGCCGGCCGAGGCCGAGGCCAAGGCGAGGGGCACCTTCCCCTACACGGCCGACCTGTGGGCCGAGGGCCTGCTCTGGGCCGCCGTGCTGCGCTCCCCGCACCCGCACGCCACGATCAGGCGGATCGACACGACGGACGCCGCGGCCATGCCGGGCGTGCGGGCCGTGGTCACCCACGAGGACGTGGGCGGCGAGGCCGGCCTCGGCCGGCAGATCACCGACCGGCCGCCGTTCGCCTCCGAGCTGGTCCGCTACCACGGCGAGCCGGTGGCCGCCGTGGCCGCCGACCACCCGGAGACCGCGCGGCTCGCCGCCGCCGCGATCGTCGTCGAGTACGAGGAGCGCGAGCCCGTCACCGACCCGGAGAAGTCGTTCGAGGCGCCGGCGCTCCACCCGGACGGCAACGTGATCCGGCACATCCCGCTGCGGTACGGCGACCCCGCCGCCACCGGCGAGGTCGTGGTGGAGGGCCTGTACCGGATCGGCCGCCAGGACCCGGCGCCCATCGGCGTCGAGTCGGGCCTGGCCGTGCCCCGCCCGGACGGCGGCGTCGAGATCTACACGGCCACCACCGACCCGCACACCGACCGCGACCGGATCGCGGCCTGCCTGGGACTCACCACCGAGCAGGTCAAGATCTACGTCACCGGCGTGCCGGGATCCCTCGGCGACCGCGAGGACCTGGGCTTCCAGCTGCCGCTCGCGCTGCTCGCCATCCGCACCGGCAGCCCCGTCAAGCTGTCGGCGACCCGCGAGGAGTCGTTCCTCGGCCACGCCCACCGGCACCCCACGCTGCTGCGCTACTGGCACCACGCGGACCGCACCGGCAAGATCGTCAAGGTCGAGGCGCAGCTGCTGATGGACGCCGGCGCCTACGCCGACGACTCGGCCGAGGCGCTGGCCGCCGCCGTCTCGTTCGCGGCCGGGCCCTACGTGGTGCCCAACGCGGTGATCGACGGCTGGGCGGTGCGCACCAACAACCCGCCGGCCGGCTACGTGCGCGGCGAGGGCGCGATGCAGGTGTGCGCGGCCTACGAGGGCCAGATGGACCGGCTCGCGGCGCAGCTCGGCATGGACCCGGCCGAGCTGCGCGCCCGCAACGTGCTGGGCACCGGCGACGCGCTGCCGACCGGGCAGACGGTCACCTGCCCGGCCCCGGTCGCCGAGCTGTTGGCCGCGGTGCGCGAGGCACCGCTGCCCGCGCTGCCCAAGGACGGCCCGGTGGAGGACTGGCTGCTGCCCGGCGGACCGGAGGGCGCGGGCGAGCCGGGCGCGGTGCGGCGTGGTGTCGGTTATGCCCTGGGCATGGTCCACATGCTGGGCGCCGAGGGCGCGGACGAGGTGTCCACGGCCACGGTGAAGGTGGAGGGCACGGTCGCCACGGTGCTGTGCGCCGCCGTGGAGACCGGGCAGGGCTTCGCGACGCTGGCGCGGCAGATCGTGCAGGACGTGCTGGGCGTCGAGGAGGTGCACGTCGCGCCGGTGGACACCGACCAGCCGCCGGCGGGCCCCGGCGGGCGCGGCCGGCACACCTGGGTCTCGGGCGGCGCGGTGGAGCGGGCGGCCAAGATGGTGCGCACCCAGTTGCTCCAGCCGTTGGCCGCCAAGTTCGGCATGTCGGCCGAGCTGTTGAGCATCGCGGACGGCAAGATCACCTCCTACGACGGGGTGTTGAGCACCACCGTGGCCGAGGCGCTCGAGGGCAAGGAGCTGTGGGCGACGGCGCAGTGCCGGCCGCATCCGACGGAGCCGCTCGACGCGTCGGGGCAGGGGGACGCGTTCGTGGGCCTGGCCTTCGCGGCGCTGCGGGCCGTGGTGGACGTGGACGCGGAGCTGGGCTCGGTGCGGGTGGTCGAGGTGTCGGTCGCGCAGGACGTGGGGCGGGTGCTCAACCCGCGGCAGCTGCGGGCGCGGATCGAGGCCGGCGTGGTGCAGGGCGTCGGCGCGGCCCTGACGGAGCATCTGCGGGTGGTGCGCGGGGAGGTGCGGCGGCCCGACCTGGCGGGGTACCCGCTGCCCACCGCGTTGGACGCGCCCGACGTGCGGATCGTCAAGCTGATCGAGGAGCGGGACGTGGTCGCGCCGTTCGGCGCCAAGGCGGCGAGCGCGGTGCCGGTGGTGGTGGCGCCGGCGGCGGTGGCCGCCGCGGTCAGGGCGGCCACCGGGCGGCCCGTCAACCGGCTGCCGATCCGGCCGCAGTCGGCGGTGGTGGGCCCGTGAGTGGCGCGTTCACCTGATCGGCGTACGACGAAGGTGACGGCCGAATCAGACTCAGGTCCATAGGCACGGGCGGTTGGACTCCTTACGGTGTTCGCATGACCGACACCGACGCCGGCTCCGGGCCTCCGAGCACCGCCACCCCGCACCAGCAGCCGGGCGAGGAGGCCGCCGGCGGCGGGCGGGGCGGCGTCCTCGGTCCCCGCCACCGTGCGCTCACCCTGGGCTGCGTCTGCTCGATCCTGTTGATCGCCTTCGAGGCCATGGCCATCGGCACGGCGATGCCGGCCGCGGCCGAGGAACTGCGCGGCGTCTCGCTCTACGCGTTCGCGTTCTCCGGCTTCTTCACCACCAGCCTGCTCGGGATGGTGGTCGCCGGGCAGTGGTGCGACCGTGGCGGGCCGCTGCGGCCCGTGGCGGTGGGGATAGCCGCCTTTGCCGCGGGCCTGCTGGTCACGGGCGTGGCGCAGAGCATGTGGGTGTTCGTGCTCGGGCGGGCGGTGCAGGGGATAGGCGGCGGCCTGGTGATCGTCGCGCTCTACGTGGTGGTCGGCCGCGCCTTCCCCGAGCGGCTGCGTCCCGCGGCGCTGGCCGCGTTCTCCGGGGCCTGGGTGCTGCCGTCGATGGTCGGGCCGCTGATCGCGGGCTCCGTCACCGAGCACTACGGTTGGCGCTGGGTGTTCCTCGGGATCACGGCGCTGGTGCCGCTGCCGCTGCTGGTGATGCTGCCGGCGCTGCGGCGGTACGCCTCGGGGCCGTCGGAGGGCGCGCGGGGCGCGTTCGACGGCCGGCGGCTGCGGCTCGCCCTCGCGGTGGCGGTCGGCGCGGGTCTCGTGCAGCTCGGTGGGCAGGAGGTGCGGTGGCTCTCGCTGCTGCCGGCGCTCGTGGGCCTGGCGCTGCTGTGGCCCTCGGCGGTGCGGCTGTTGCCGGCGGGCACCCTCCGGGCGGCCCGCGGGCTGCCGGCGGTGATATCCCTGCGTGGCGTCATCTCCGCGGCGTACCTCGTCACCCAGACCTTCCTGCCGCTGATGCTGGTCTCCCAGCGGGGCCTGTCCTACACCGAGGCCGGTCTGGCGCTCGCCGTCTCGGGCTTGGTGTGGGCGCTCGGCTCCTTCGCGCAGGCCAGGCCGTGGGCCGAGCCGTACCGCCACCCGCTGATGCGGGTCGGGACGGTGCTGCTGGCCGGCGGGGTGCTGCTGACGCCGCTTGTGTTGTGGGACGCGGTGCCGGTGTGGGCGCCCACGGTCTCGCTGACGGTGGCCGCGTTCGGCATGGGGCTCGTGGTCTCCTCGCTCGGCGTGCTGGTGCTGCGGCTGTCGCCGCCTGGGGAGTCCGGGGGCAACGTCTCCTCGCTCCAGGTCTGCGACAGCCTGGGCAACGTGCTGATGCTGACGGCGGTGGGCACCCTGTTCGCCGCCTTCGGCGGGGACGCGTCCGCCGCGCACGAGGCGGGTGAGGGCGCCGCCTCGGCCGTGGGGGCTGGGGCGTTCGTCGTGGTCTACGCGGCGGCGGGGCTCGTCGCGCTGCTCAGCATCGTGGTGGCCCGCAGGATCGGCGCGCCCTCCGAGCCGGCCCTGGCCTGAAGTCGTCGTCGGGGAAAGG
>NZ_SMKC01000457.1 GCF_004348315.1 Streptomyces sp. 8K308
CTCCGGGTCCACGCCGGCCCGGCCCTTCCCGAGGCCGGGCGCGCGCCAGGGCGTGTGCGTTTGCGGGGTGGGCGGGGGCGGGGTCCCATGGGAGGAGGAGGTGGAGATGACGATGCCGGAGTTGTGGGGTTGTCAGGGCGTCGTCTTCGATACCGACGGCGTCATCACCGACTCGGCCCGGGCGCACGCCGCCGCGTGGAAGGAGGCGTTCGACGCCGTGCCGGGCGTGGATCCGCCATTCGACATGATCGACGAGTACCGGCGGCACGTGGACGGCAGGTCGCGGCTCGACGGCGCGGCCGCGTTCCTCGCGGCGCGCGGGCTCGACCTGCCGATGGGCGAGCCTGACGACCCGCCGGGGACCGGGACCGTGCACGCCGTCGCGGCCCGCAAGGAAGAGCTGTTCCGGCGGGTGCTCGACGAGGAGGGCGTCGACGTCTACCCCGGCACCGTGCGGCTGCTGCTCGCGCTGCACGGGGCGCGGGTGCCCTGCGCCGCGATCTCGTCCTCACGGCACGCCAGGGAGCTGCTGTCCAGGGCCGGGGTGCGTTCGCTGCTGCAGACCGTGGTGGACGGCAACGACGTGGCCAGGCTCGGGCTGCCGGGCAAGCCCGATCCGGCGCTGTTCGTCGAGGCGGCGCGGCGGCTGCTGGTGCCCGTCGAGTCGGCGGCCGTCGTGGAGGACGCGCTGGCCGGCGTGGAGGCGGGGCGGCGCGGCGGGTTCGGGCTCGTGGTGGGCGTGGACCGCACGGACACCCCGACCAGCGCGAACGATCTGCGGCGGCGCGGCGCCGACCTGGTGGTCGGGGACCTCGGCGAGCTGCTCGGCGCGCGGAGGTGACCAGGACGTGCCCGACTGGACCTGGGAGTACGAGGGCTACGATCCGCGGGCCGAGCGGCTCCGCGAGGCGCTGTGCACCCTGGGCAACGGCTACTTCGCCACGCGCGGCGCGGCGCCCGAGACCAGCGCCGGACCGGCGCACTACCCGGGCACCTACGCCGCGGGGCTCTACAACCGGCTGCCGACGGTGCTGGCCGGCCGGCTCCTCGAACACGAGGACATGGTCAACCTGCCCAACTGGCTGCCGTTGCGCTTCCGCATCCACCCCGACGAGGGCCCGGACGGCCGTTGGTTCCACCCGGACCAGGACATCGACGGGCTGCTGCTCTACCGGCAGGCCCTCGACCTGCGGCGCGGCGTCCTGACCCGCTGGATCAGGTTCCGCGACGAGCACGGCCGGCACCTGGGCGTGGAGCAGTCGCGCATCGTGCACATGGCGGACCCGCACCTGGCGGCGCTGCACACCACGTTCACCGCCGAGGACTGGTCGGGGACGGTCGAGGTGGAGTCGGCGATCGACGGCATGGTCGGCAACACGGGCGTGTCCCGCTACCGCGACCTGGCCAGCCACCACCTGACACGGATGGGCACCGGGACGGCGGGACCGGCCGAGCCCGGCGTGATGTGGCTGCGCTGCCGCACCACCGCCTCGGACGTGCGGGCGGTGGTGGCGGCCAGGACCCGGGCCGACCCGGACGGCGCGCCGGAGAACGTGCGCAACCGGCGGTCGGACTTCCGGATCGCGCAGCGGCTCACCGTGCCCATCGAGCCGGGCCGCACCGGGAGCGTGGAGAAGGTGGTGGCGCTCTACACCTCGCGGGACGCGGCGATCAGCGGCCCCATGGAGTCGGCGCTGGCGGCCGTGCGGGCGGCGCCGGACTTCGCCCGGCTGCTTGACTCGCACCTACAGGCGTGGGAACGGCTCTGGCGGCAGGCGGAGTTGGAGGTGCCGGGGGAGTCGGGGCACGTGCTGCGGCTGCACGGGTTCCACCTGCTGCAGACGTTGTCGCCGCCGCACACCGCCGAGTTGGACGTGGGCGTGCCGGCGCGCGGCCTGCACGGCGAGGCGTACCGGGGGCACGTGTTCTGGGACGAGCTGTTCGTCCTGCCGTATCTCAACCTGCACTTCCCCGAGTTGTCCAAGTCGCTGCTGACGTACCGCTACCGGCGGCTGCCGGCGGCCTGCCGGGCCGCGCGCGCACTGGGCCGGGAGGGCGCCTGTTACCCGTGGCAGTCGGGCAGCGACGGGCGCGAGGAGACGCCGGAGGTGCACCTCAACCCGCGCTCCGGGCGGTGGCTGCCGGACAACTCGCGGTTGCAGCACCACGTCGGCTCGGCCGTCGCCTACAACGTGTGGCGCTACGCGCAGGCCACCGGCGACACGGAGTTCGCGCACACCAGGGGCGCCGAGATGCTGCTCCAGATCGCCAGGTTCTGGGCCTCGACCGCCGAGTTCGACGCGGCGCTCGGCCGCTACCGGATCCGGCGGGTGCTGGGGCCCGACGAGTATCACGACGGCTATCCGGACGCGCCGGAGCCCGGCCTTGACGACAACGCGTACACCAACGTCACGGCGGCGTGGGTGTTGGCGCGCGGCCTCGACCTGGCCCGCACGCTGCCGGCCTCGCGCCGGCAGGAGCTGTTCGAGCGGATCGAGCTGCGGGGCGGCGACCTCGAGCGCTGGGAGGACGTGTCGCGGCGGCTCCATGTGCCGTTCCACGAGGGCGTGGTGAGCCAGTTCGAGGGCTACGGCGAGCTGGCCGAGCTGGACTGGGACGACTACCGGGAGCGGTACGGCGACATCCGGCGACTTGACCGGATCCTGGAGGCGGAGGGTGACACGGTCAACCGCTACCGGGCGTCCAAGCAGGCCGACGTGCTGATGCTCGGCTACCTGTTCTCGCCCGAGGAACTGCGGGAGATCTTCGGCAGGTTGGGCTACGAGCTGTCGGACGAGGCGTGGCGGCGCACCGTCGACCACTACCTGGCGCGCACCAGCCACGGCTCGACGCTCAGCGGGGTCGTGCACGCGTGGGTGCTGGCCCGCGCCCGGCACGGCGAGGCGTGGACGCACCTGCGGGAGGCGCTGGCCAGCGACGTGGCCGACCTGCAGGGCGGCACGACGGCCGAGGGCATCCACCTGGGTGCCATGGCGGGCACCCTGGACCTGGTGCAGCGCGGCCTGACGGGGCTCGAGACGAGGGAGGGGCTGCTGTGGCTCGACCCGGCGCCGCTGCCCGAGCTTTCGGAGTTCGGTCTTCGGGTGCGCTACCGGGGCGTCGAGGTGCGGATCAGGATGAAGCCGGGGCAGCTGTGGATCAGCGTGCCGCCGTGGGAGGAGAGCGGGGTGCGGGTGGTGCTCACCCCGGACCTGGGGGCCGAGGTGGCGCCCGGGGAGGAGCGGCTCCTTCCGCTGGCCGGCTGACCGCGGCGTTGGCGACGGGGCGTTACGGCGCCAGGATGTCGAGCTCGCGCAGCGCGCCCTCGGTGATCTCGCGGGTCAGCCGCTCGGCGCGCTCCGCGTCGCGGGCCCGGATCGCCTCGGCGACCTGGACGTGCAGGGTGACGGCCGCCGGGTCGGGGTCGTCGAACATGACCTGGTGCCGGGTGCGGGCGGAGAGCACCTCGCTGACCACGTCCCCGAGCCGGGCGAACATCTCGTTGCCCGAGGCGCGCAGCACGGTGCGGTGGAACGCGATGTCGTGCACCAGGTAGGCGTCGAGCTGGTGGCCGTGTGAGGTGGCGACCATCTCCAGCACGTGCCGGGTGATCTCGGCGCACTCCTCCGGGCTCGCGTTCCTGGCGGCGAGGCCGGCGGCCACCGGCTCGATGGCGGACCGCAGGGTGGTCAGCGACCGCAGCTGGCGCGGCCGGTCGGCGCCGGCCATGCGCCACCTGATGACCTGCGGGTCGAAGACGTTCCACTCCTCGGCCGGCAGCACGGTCACGCCGACCCGGCGGCGCGACTCCACCAGGTGCATGGACTCCAAAACCCGGACCACCTCGCGGACGACGGTGCGGGAGACCCCGAAGCGCTCCTCGAGCTCGCCGGTGCGCAGCACGCTGCCCGGCGGGTAGTCGCCGGCGGTGATGGCCGGCCCGAGGGTGGCGAGGAGCTTGGTGTGGAGCCCCTGGTGGCCTCTGTCCATGACTGGTTCTCCCGCTCCCCCTCGTTCCCCGTCGCCGGGGATCAGCTTACGGGCTGGCCTCTCATATGACGTTTAGGTCACGGGCTCTTGAATAAGTCATACATATGAGGTTGAGTGTCGGCACCATCCAGGTCGAAGGAGACAGTGTGGTGCAACACTCGCAGGACGCCCCGGTCGTGGTCGTGATGGGCGTCGCCGGCTCGGGCAAGACCACCGTCGGGCCGCTGCTCGCCGACCGGCTCGGCGTCCCTTACGCCGAGGCCGACGACTTCCACCCTCCGGCGAACATCGCCAAGCAGTCGGCCGGCATCCCGCTGGACGACGACGACCGCGCGCCCTGGCTCGACGCCATCGGGGCCTGGGCCCACGAGCACGCCGGCTCCGGCGGGGTCGTCAGCTGCTCAGCCCTCAAGCGCGCCTACCGCGACCGGCTGCGGGCCGCGGCCCCCGGCATCTTCTTCGTGCACCTGGCCGGTGACCGCGAGTTGATCGGCGACCGCATGGCGGCTCGCACCGACCACTTCATGCCCCTCTCGCTCCTCGACTCGCAGTTCGCCGCCCTCCAGCCGCTGGAGGACGACGAGGCGGGCGTCGCGATCGACATCGCGACCGGCCCCGAGGACATCGTCCGCCGCGCCCTCGAGGCCGTGCCGGGCGCCGGTCGGTAGCCGGCCGGACCCCGCC
>NZ_SMKC01000458.1 GCF_004348315.1 Streptomyces sp. 8K308
TCCCCGCTCCCGCCGGGACCGTGGTCGTCCCCGCCCCTGCCGAGGCCGGTGAACCACGGCTCCTGCCACAGCGAGTCGTCGATCTCCAACTCGTTCCTCGGCCGGCGCATGCCGAACCGCACCCTGCCCGTGTGATCGCCGAGCCCGAAGCAGACCCCGAAGAAGTGCGCGAGCGCCGCGTCCACCGGATAGGTCGTGTGGTACTGGACGTCCGCCAGCGGCAGCAGAGTGCCGGCCGGGGCCGCCCGACGGCGCTCCGGTCGGCCGAGCAGCGCCACCGAGCCGCCGTCCCGCAGCAGCCGTGAGGTGTTCGAGTTCTCGCGGCGCAGCTCCCACCGGCCGACCGCCGAGTGAACCGTCACCGAGCACCGTGACCTGCGCCGGCTCCGCTCGATGGTGAGGGCGGCCGGCGCGCTCCCGACCGTCACCGCCAGCAGCTCGGCCACGTTCGCCTGCCCGGCCCGCAGACCGAGCGGGCCGCGCAGCCGCGCCGACGGAACGTCCGGCGCCCACACGTCGGCGCGCGCCAGGCGCCGGTCGACGGCGACCGCTATCGGGCCGCCGGAGGGACCGGACGCGATCCGGCGCGCGATCCACAGCGGCACCTCCTCCCGGGCCGCCTGCCGCGCGTGGTGGGCGACGGCGTCCCGGCCGCCGGCCAACCACACGCACAGCTCGCCGAGCGCGGTGACGAACTCGGCCGCCCTGCGCACCCTCAGCGGCGTCGCCGAGCCCGACGCCCGGATCACCGGGACCAGCCCGGGGCCCTGACCGATCGCGGTCAGCGCCCGCTCGGTCCCGCCCCCGCCGAGCCACCGGCCGCGCAGGTACGCGTCGGCCATCGCCACCAGGTTCAGGTCGGCCAGCGGCGTGATCCTGCCGTGAGCCCGCAGCTGGCCCTCGTCGAGTTCGACGTGACCCGCCAGCGGGTTCCAGGTCTTGTCGGAGTAGAGCGTTCGCTGAGACATCGATCAACAACCCCCCGTCAGCACCATGCGGAGCATGGTCATGCTGTCAGCCAGGACGTCAGGGAGGGGCCAACGGTTCACCTGGACGAGTGGTTTGACAGGGCAACAGGGGGAAGTCGGGTCATGCTGGCGGGACCAAGCAGGCCGGACCCGCCATGTCCGGCCGTCGTCCGGCCCGTGTCCGACCATCCCAGGAGATGACGCGACGGTGGCACAACAGCCCTTTCACCTGCCCGACTTCTACACCCCCTACCCCGCCCGGCTGAGCCCGCACCTCGACGAGGTGCGTGCCCACTCCACGCAGTGGGCGCGCGACATGGGCATGTTGGAGGGCTCGGGGATCTGGTCCCAGCAGGACCTCGAGGCGCACGACTACCCGCTGCTCTGCGCGTACACCCACCCGGACACCACCGCGTCCGACCTGGCGCTGGTCACCGACTGGTACGTCTGGGTCTTCTTCTTCGACGACCACTTCCTGGAGACCTTCAAGCGCTCCCAGGACCGCGCCGGCGGCAAGGCGTACCTGGACCGGCTGCCGGCCTTCATGCCCATGGACCTCGCCGCCGGCACCCCCGAGCCGGTCAACCCGGTCGAGGCCGGCCTCGCCGACCTGTGGGCCCGCACCGTGCCCGCGATGTCGACGGAGTGGCGCGTCAGGTTCGCCAAGGCCACCGAGCACCTGCTCAACGAGTCGCTGTGGGAGCTTGCCAACATCAACATCGGGCGGATCCCCAACCCCGTCGAGTACATCGAGATGCGCCGCAAGGTCGGCGGCGCCCCCTGGTCGGCCGGGCTCGTCGAGTACGCGGCGCGCGCCGAGGTGCCGGCCGCCGTCGCCGCCTCCCGCCCGCTGTGCGTGCTCCGCGACACCTTCGCGGACGCCGTCCACCTGCGGAACGACCTGTTCTCCTACCAGCGCGAGACCGAGGACGAGGGCGAGTTGAGCAACGGCGTGCTCGCGCTCGAGACCTTCCTCGGCTGCACCACCCAGGAGGCCGCCGACGCCGTCAACGACCTGCTGACCGCGCGGCTCCAGCAGTTCGAGCACACCGCGCTCACCGAACTCCCGCCGCTTTTCGCCGAACACGGCCTGACGCCCGACGAGTGCGCCGCCGTGCTCGCCTACGTCAAGGGCCTCCAGGACTGGCAGTCCGGCGGCCACGAGTGGCACCTGCGCTCCAGCCGCTACATGAAGCCGGAGGCCGCGCCCGCCGCCCGGCTCGGCCTCAGCGGCCCCTTCACGGCGCTCGCCGGGCTCGGGGCCGGCCTGGGGGTGTCCACCACCCCGCGCGCCGAGCGGGCCAGGGCGCGCGGTTTCGCGCACGCGCCGCACCAGCGCGTCGGGCCCTCCCTGCTGCCCGACTTCGACCTGCCCTTCGCCCTGAAGCTCAACCCGCTGCTGCCCGCGGCCCGCCGCGAGGTCGTCGACTGGTGCCGGCGCGTCGGCATCTTCACCGACACCCCGGTCGTCTGGACCGAGCGGAAGCTGCGCGGCTACGACCTCGCGCTCTGCGCCGCCGGCATCAGCCCCACCGTGGGGCAGGAGGAGCTCGACCTGGCCAGCGGCTGGCTGGCCTGGGGCACCTACGGCGACGACTACTACCCGGCGGTCTTCGGCCGCACCAGGAACCTGGCGGCGGCCCGCGCCTGCACCGAGCGCCTCGCCACCCTGATGCCGCTCGACGACCCGGGCGCCGCGCCCCCGCCGCTCACCAACGCCCTGGAACGCGGTCTCGCCGACCTCTGGGCGCGCACCGCCGGCGGGATGACCCCCGCCGCCCGCCGCGCGTTCCGCACCACCGTCGTCGACATGACCGACAGCTGGCTGTGGGAGCTCGTCAACCAGGCGCAGAACCGCATCCCCGAACCGGTCGATTACCTGGAGATGCGCCGCAAGACGTTCGGGTCCGATCTGACCATGAGCCTGTGCCGCCTGCGACTCGACCGCTCGCTGCCCGCCGAGGTCTACGAGAGCGGCCCGCTGCGCTCGCTGGAGAACGCCGCGGCCGACTACGGGGCGCTGATCAACGACGTCTTCTCCTACCAGAAGGAGATCGAGTTCGAGGGCGAGATCCACAACGCCGTCCTCGTCGTGCAGAACTTCTTCGACTGCGACTACCCGAGGGCGCTGGGCATCGTGGACGACCTGATGCACTCCAGGCTGCGCCAGTTCCAGCACGTGGCCGCAAACGAACTCCCGGTCCTGGCCGACGACTTGGGCCTGGACGCGGCGCAGCGCGCGGTGCTCGACGGCTATGTGGAACAGCTGGCGAACTGGCTGGCCGCCGTCCTCAACTGGCACCGCGAGTGCCGCCGTTACCGGGAGGAACACCTCCTCGACGACGTCACGCCCCCCGGCTTCCTCGCCCCCACCGGGCTCGGCACCTCCGCCGTCCGGCTGGCCGCCGTCGCCCGCCACCGGGCCGCGGCGGCGCGCTGACGAGGGCCGGCCCGCGACCCAGGCCAGTCGCGGGCCGGCCCCCATTCGCACCGAGGGACGCCGTCGCCATCACCGCCGGGGCGGGAGCGGGCAGGAGAAAGGTTCCCGCATCCGTCACTGCATTCCGTAATCGCACATGTACGTTAGGTGGCGTGCACATCGACGAGTCCTTCTTCGCGGACCCGCACGGGAAGTACGCCCGGCTGCGGGCCAGCCGCTCCGTGCACCGCGTCACCGGCCCCGACGGCGCGGCGGCCTGGCTGGTCACCCGCTACCCGGACGTCCGCGCCGCACTCCAGGACCCCCGCCTGTCCACCAACGCCGCCACCAGCCACGGCGGCGACTACCAGGGCCTCCCCCTGCCGCCCGCGCTCCGCAACGACCTGCTCCACCTCGACCCACCCGACCACACCCGGCTGCGCCGCCTCGTCGCGCCCGCCTTCACCCGCCGCGCCATCGAGCGCCTGCGCCCCACCGTGCAGGCCCACACCGACACCCTGATCGACGCCGTCTACCCGGCCGGCGAGGCCGACCTGCTCGCCGCGCTCGCGCTCCCGCTCCCGCTGCGCGTCATCTGCGGCCTCCTCGGCCTGCCCGCCTCCGCCGGCGCCCAGATCGCCTCCTGGACCGACGCCCTGCTGATCCCAGGCCGGCCGCGCGCCATCCTCGACGCCATGCGGCAGGCCGAGGCCCAGCTGCGCGACGTCATCACCCACAAGCGCCGCCACCCGGCCGACGACCTGCTCAGCACCCTGATCCAGGCCCGCGACGCCGACGACCGGCTCACCGAGGACGAGCTGGTCAGCCTCTCCTTCATCCTCCTCGCCGCCGGCCACGACACCACGGCCAGCATGGTGTGCAACGGCATCCTCGCCCTCCTCGACCCCCGCATGCACTGGGAACGGCTGCTGGCCAGGCCGCAGTTGCTGCCCACCGCCATCGAGGAGCTGCTGCGCTACGACGGGCCGCTGCCGCTCGCCATCCGCCGCTTCGCCACCGAGGACCTGGAGCTCGGCGGCGTCCGGATCCACGCCGGCGACTCCGTGCTGCTCTCGCTCGCCTCGGCCAACCGGGACGCCGCGCACTTCCCCTGCGCCGACGAGGTCGTCCTCGACCGCGCCCCCAACCCCCACCTCTCCTTCGGCCGCGGCACCCACCTCTGCCTCGGCATCCCGCTGGCC
>NZ_SMKC01000459.1 GCF_004348315.1 Streptomyces sp. 8K308
GCGGGTGGGTGGGCGCGGCACGGCCGCCAGGCCCGGGTCACCGGCGCGCTCCGCGCGCCCGGTGCCCGGGCCTACGTGGCCGCGCGCCAGCGCAAGCGCGCCGTGGCCGGCGACGAGCGCGTAGCGGAAAAGCCGGCGCCCGCCCCGGTCGGGAAGGGGCGGGCGCCGGACCGTGTCCGTACGACGCTGTACGGAACGACTTGTCAGGCCGCGAGCGCGCGGTCCGTCGGCCGGACCGGGTACGGCAGGGTGGACTCGCCGGTCAGGTACCGGTCCACGCCCCGCGCCGCCGCGCGGCCCTCGGCGATGGCCCAGACGATCAGCGACTGGCCGCGGCCCGCGTCCCCGGCGACGAAGACGCCGTCCACGTTGGTCGCGTACTCGGCGTCGCGCGCGATGTTGCCGCGCGCGTCCAGTTCCAGGCCGAACTGCTCGACCAGGCCGTTCTCCCGGTCGGTGCCGGTGAAGCCCATGGCCAGGGTGACCAGCTGGGCCGGGATCCGCCGCTCGGTGCCGGGCTTCTGGACCAGCTTGCCGTCGACGAACTCCACCTCGACCATGTGCAGCCACTGCACGTTGCCGTCCTCGTCGCCCTCGAAGCGGGTGGTGGAGACGGAGTAGACCCGCTCGCCGCCCTCCTCGTGCGCCGAGGTGACCTTGTAGGTCATCGGCATGGTCGGCCACGGCTGGTGTCCCGGCCGGGTGTCGCTCGGCCGCGGCATGATCTCCAGCTGGGTGACGGACGCCGCGCCCTGCCGGTGTGCGGTGCCGACGCAGTCGGCACCGGTGTCGCCGCCGCCGATGACGACGACGTGCTTGCCCTCGGCCGAGATCGGCGAGGTGATGAAGTCGCCCTCCTGCACCTTGTTGGCCAGCGGCAGGTACTCCATGGCCTGGTGGACGCCGTTCAGCTCGCGGCCCGGGACCGGCAGGTCGCGCGCCGTGGTGGCGCCCGCCGCGATGACCACCGCGTCGTAGCGGCGGCGCAGCGCCGCCGCGTCGATGTCGCGGCCGATCTCCACGCCGGTGCGGAACTTGGTGCCCTCGGCGCGCATCTGCTCGATGCGCCGGTTGACGTGCCGCTTCTCCATCTTGAACTCGGGGATGCCGTAGCGCAGCAGGCCACCGATCCGGTCGGCGCGCTCGTAGACGGCGACGGTGTGGCCGGCCCTGGTCAGCTGCTGGGCGGCGGCGAGGCCCGAGGGGCCCGAGCCGATGACGGCGACCGTCTTGCCGGAGAGCCGCTGCGGCGGCTGCGGGGTGACGGTACCGGCCTCCCACGCCTTGTCGATGATGGTGACCTCGACGTTCTTGATGGTCACCGCCGGGCGGTTGATGCCGAGCACGCAGGCGGACTCGCACGGCGCTGGGCAGAGCCGGCCGGTGAACTCGGGGAAGTTGTTGGTGGCGTGCAGCCGCTCGCTGGCCGCCGCCCAGTCCTCGCGGTAGGCGTAGTCGTTCCACTCCGGGATCAGGTTGCCCAGCGGACAGCCGTTGTGGCAGAAGGGGACGCCGCAGTCCATGCAGCGGCCGGCCTGCTTGCTGATGATCGGCAGCAGCGAGCCGGGCACGTAGACCTCGTTCCAGTCCCTGACCCGCTCCTCGACGGGGCGGGACTTCGCGACCTCGCGCTCGGTTGACAGGAAGCCCTTCGGATCAGCCATGGGTCGCCGCCTCCATCATCTTCTCGTGGGTCTCGGACTCGGAGAGTCCGGCCCGCTCGGCGGCGTCCTTGGCGGCGAGCACGGCCTTGTACGTGGTGGGCATGATCTTGCTGAACCGGGCCGACGCGGCGTCCCAGTCCTTGAGCAGCCGGTCGGCGACCGTGGACCCGGTCTCCTCGGCGTGCCGCCGCACCACGTCGTGCAGCCACTCGCGGTCCGCCTCGTCCAGTTCCTCGATCGCGACGAAGCCGGGGTTGACCTGCGCGGGGTCGAGGTCGACGACGTAGGCGACGCCGCCCGACATGCCGGCCGCGAAGTTGCGGCCGGTCGCGCCGAGCACCACGGCCCGGCCGCCGGTCATGTACTCGCAGCCGTGGTCGCCCACGCCCTCGGCGACGACGGTGGCGCCGGAGTTGCGCACGCAGAACCGCTCGCCGACCCGGCCGCGCAGGAAGACCTCGCCGCCGGTGGCGCCGTAGCCGATGGTGTTGCCGGCGATGGTCGAGAACTCAGGCAGGTGGTCGGCCCCCCGGTCGGGGCGGACGACGAGCCGGCCGCCGGAGAGGCCCTTGCCGACGTAGTCGTTGGCGTCGCCCTCGAGGCGCAGCGTGACGCCACGCGGCAGGAAGGCGCCGAAGGACTGGCCGGCCGAGCCGGTGAAGGTGATGTCGATGGTGTCGTCCGGCAGGCCGGCGCCGCCGAACTTCTTGGTCACCTCGTGGCCGAGCATGGTGCCGACCGTGCGGTTGATGTTGCGGATGGCGAGCTGGGCCCGCACCGGCTGGGCCGCCTCCGGGGTGTCGGCGGACAGCGCGTCGGCCGACAGCCGGATCAGCTCGTTGTCCAGCGCCTTGGCCAGGCCGTGGTCCTGCGCGACGGTGCGGTGCCTGGCGGCGCCGTCCGGCAGCTCGGGGACGTGCAGCAGCGGGGCCAGGTCGAGGCCCTGCGCCTTCCAGTGGTCGACGGCCCGCGACACGTCGAGCAGCTCGGCGTGGCCGACGGCCTCCTCCAGCGTGCGGAAGCCAAGCTGGGCCAGCAGTTCGCGGACCTCCTCGGCGATGAACTCGAAGAAGTTCACGACGAACTCGGGCTTGCCGCTGAACCGCTCGCGCAGCACCGGGTTCTGGGTGGCGATGCCGACCGGGCAGGTGTCCAGGTGGCAGACCCGCATCAGGACGCATCCCGAGACGACGAGCGGCGCGGTGGCGAAGCCGAACTCCTCGGCGCCGAGCAGCGCGGCGATCAGCACGTCGCGGCCGGTCTTGAGCTGGCCGTCGGTCTGCACGACGATCCGGTCGCGCAGCCCGTTGAGCAGCAGCGTCTGCTGGGTCTCGGCGAGGCCGAGCTCCCAGGGGCCGCCGGCGTGCTTGAGGGAGGTGAGCGGCGAGGCACCCGTGCCGCCGTCGTGGCCCGAGATCAGCACCACGTCGGCGTGCGCCTTGGAGACGCCGGCGGCGACGGTGCCGACGCCGACCTCGGAGACCAGCTTCACGTGGATGCGGGCGGCCGGGTTCGCGTTCTTCAGGTCGTGGATCAGCTGGGCCAGATCCTCGATCGAGTAGATGTCGTGGTGCGGCGGCGGGGAGATCAGGCCGACGCCCGGCGTGGAGTGCCGGGTCTTCGCCACCCAGGGATAGACCTTGTGGCCGGGCAGCTGGCCGCCCTCGCCCGGCTTGGCGCCCTGGGCCATCTTGATCTGGATGTCGTCGGCGTTGACCAGGTACTCGCTGGTGACGCCGAAGCGGCCTGAGGCGACCTGCTTGATGGCGCTGCGGCGGACCGGGTCGACGAGCCGCTCCGGGTCCTCGCCGCCCTCGCCCGTGTTGGACTTGGCGCCGAGCCGGTTCATGGCGATGGCCAGCGTCTCGTGCGCCTCCCGGGAGATGGAGCCGTAGCTCATCGCGCCGGTGGAGAACCGCTTGACGATCTCGCTGACCGGCTCGACCTCCTCAATCGGCACGGGCGGCCGCTCGCCGTCCTTCAGCCGGAACAGGCCGCGCAGCGTCATCAGCCGCTCGGACTGCTCGTTCACCCGCTCGGTGTACTGGCGGAAGACGTCGTAGCGGCGCTCGCGCGTCGAGTGCTGGAGCCGGAAGACGGTCTCGGGGTCGAACAGGTGCGGCTCGCCCTCGCGCCGCCACTGGTACTCGCCGCCGATCTCCAGGTCGCGGTGGGCCGGGGCGACGCCGGAGGCCGGGTAGGCCTTGGCGTGCCGGGCCGCGACCTCGCGGGCGACGACGTCGATGCCGGCGCCGCCGATCTTGGTGGTGGTGCCGTGGAAGTAGGTGTCGACGAACGACTCGTCCAGGCCGACCGCCTCGAAGACCTGCGCGCCGCGGTAGGAGGCGACGGTGGAGATGCCCATCTTGGACATCACCTTCAGCACGCCCTTGCCCAGCGCCTTGATCAGGTTGCGGATGGCGGCCTGCGGCTCGATGTCCGGCAGATAGGTGCCGCGCGCGACCAGGTCCTCGACGGACTCCATGGCCAGGTAGGGGTTGACAGCGGCGGCGCCGTAGCCGATGAGGAGCGCGACGTGGTGCACCTCACGGACGTCGCCGGCCTCGACGAGCAGTCCGACCTGGGTGCGCTGCTTGGTGCGGATCAGGTGGTGGTGGACGGCCGAGGTGAGCAGCAGCGAGGGGATGGGGGCGTGCTCGGCGTCGGAGTGCCGGTCGGAGAGCACGATGATCCGGGCGCCGTCGGCGATGGCGGCGTCGGCCTCGGCGCAGATCGCGGCGAGCCGGTCGGCGAGGGCCTGACCGCCGCCGCTGACGCGGTAGAGGCCGGAGAGGGTGGCGGCGGCGAAGCCGGGCAGGTCGCCGTCAGCGTTGATGTGGATGAGCTTGGCCAGCTCGTCGTTGTCGATCACCGGGAAGGGCAGGGTGACGCTGCGACAGGAGGCGGGGGTGGGCTCGAGCAGGT
>NZ_SMKC01000045.1 GCF_004348315.1 Streptomyces sp. 8K308
GGTCGGGGCCGGGGACGCGTCGCCGCCACCAGGCGTCGGGTGGTGGCGGCGCGTGGCGTGGTGAGGACCTCTTCCGTGGGGCCGTGCTCGGCGACCCGGCCGCGGTCCAACACCAGCATCCGGCTGGCGCGTTCGGCGACCACCGGCAGGTCGTGGCTGATCAGCAGCAGGGCGGCGCCGGTCGCCTCACGTAGCGTGTCGAGCAGCGTGAGGACGTGGCGCTGCACGGTGGGGTCCAGGGCGGTGGTGGGTTCGTCGGCGACGACGAGGCGGGGTTCGTTCACCAGGGCCATGGCGATGACGGCGCGTTGCCGCATCCCGCCGGAGAACTCGTGCGGGTAGGACCGTGCCCGGCGCCGCGCGTCGGCGATGCCGACCCGGTCGAGGGCGGCCACGGCGACCCGTTGCGCCTCCCGCCGGCCGAGGCCCCGCACCGACCTGATGGCGGCGGCGAGTTGGTCTCCGACGGTGTAGACGGGGTTGAGGACGGCCAGCGCGTCCTGTGGCACGAACGCCATCCGGCGGCCCCACAGGTCCTGGTGCGTGCGCCGGCCGGCGCCGATCAGCTGCCGACCGGACAGCAGGGCGCTGCCGGTGACCCGCGCTCCCGACGGGGCGAGACCGAGGAGCGCGCGGGCGAGGAGCGACTTGCCGGCGCCGGACGCCCCGACGATCCCGAGGGGTTCGCCGGCCGCCAGGTCGAACGACACGCCGGTCAGGAGCGGGGTCGCCCGGCGGCCGGTGGCGAGGGTCAGCGACAGGTCGCGGACGGCCAGCAGCGGTGGTTCCCCGGATTCGGGTGCGGGGTTCATGCCGGCACCGCCTCGTTCCGGGTGGCCCGGTCGAGGCCGGGCCGGCGTCGACCGGCGGCGAGTGCGGGAACGAGGGTCGCCAGGGTGACGGCGAGTGCCGCGAGGAGGGCGAGCATGCCGGCCGGGGCCAGGGCGGCGAGCGGCGCTCGTTCCACGTAGGGCAGGGACTCGGACAGCGTCAGGCCCCACTCGGGCGCCGGCGGTCGTGCGCCGAGGCCGAGGAAGCCGAGTGAGGCCAGGGCGAGGCAGATCCCCGGCAGGCGGAGCACGGCGTGCCGTGCCACCGGGCCGGCGACGGCGGGCAGCACGTGGCGGAGCAGGATCCAGCGGGGTGTCGAGCCGATGGCACGCTGGGCGGTGAGGTGCGCGGCGGCTCGGGTCTCCTGTACGAGGGCGGCGGCATGGGTGGCCAGCGGCGGCCAGGACACCAGGGCCACCGCGAGGGAGGCGCCCGCCACGCTGGGGCCGGCCGCGGCGGCGACGAGGATGCCGGAGATCACCGGGGGAACGGCGTTGGCGACCTCGGCCGCGCCGGCCGTGACGGACGGCAGGAAGCCGAGGGCGACGGCCACCAGGTAGGACGCGGTCGCGATCAGCGCCGCCACGCCCACGGTGGCAGCCGCGCCGTGCCCGACGCGCGCCAGCACGTCCCGGCCCAGCGCGTCGGTGCCCAGGGGATGTGCCCAGGACGGCCCGGCGAGCCGGGCGGCGGTGTCGACGGTGAGGGGGTCGAGCGTCAGCCCCCAGCCGATCGCCGCGAGCAGTGTCACGCCGCAGGCCGCGGTCGCGGCGAGCGCGGCACGGCTGGGCGTGGTGGCCGGCGCCGGCGGGAGCTGGAGGGCGGCGTCCCGCAGGGCGGGGCCGAGCAGCCACCGCCGTGCACCGGCGGCCAGTGTCCCGGCCGCCGTGCCCAGCAGGACCAGGGCCAGTACCGAGCCCTGGAGCAGCGGCAGGTCCTGCGACTCGGCCGCGCCCAGCGCGGTCCGGCCGATGCCCGGCACCGCGAAGACCGACTCCACGGCCACGGCGCCGCCGGTGAGACCGACGGCCACGAGACCGAACTGCGGCAGCACCGCCGGCAGGGTGCGCCGCAGCGCGGCCCGCGCCACTCGGGAGGGCGAGCAGCCGGACGCGAGCCACAGCCCGACCCACCGCTCCCGGTAGACGGCCGGCAGCGCGTCGCCGACCAGCCGGCCGAGCAGCCCGCCGGCCGGCACGCCGAGCGCCAGCGCGGGCAGCACCAGGTGTTCCGGACCGGTCCAGCCGTAGGGCGGCAGCCAGTCGAGCCACACCGCGAGCCCCAGCATCAGCAGGGTGGCCAGCAGGAACTCGGGCAGCGCGGTCAGCGACGCCGCGCCGCCGCCGACGCCGGCGCCAGCCGGCGGCACTCCGCGTGCCCCGCGCGCCAGCGCCGGCAGGCAGAGGGCGGCGGCCACCAGCAGTGCCACCAGGAGGGCGGCGCCCATCAGGGTGAGCGAGACGCCGAGGCCGGTGAGGACCGAGGGCAGCACCTCGGCGCCCGACACCCAGGAGGTGCCCAGGTCGGCGCGCGCCAGGTCGGCGAACCAGCCGGCCAGGTGGGCCAGCGGTCCCGAGGCGAGCCCGAGTTGGTCGCGGATGGCGGCCAACGCCTCCTCGGTCGGCTCCTGTTCGGCTGATCTGGCGCGCAGCAGGGACAGTGCCGGGTCGCGCCCGGACAGCCAGGGCAGCAGCCCGACCAGGACGAGCACGCCGCCCAGCGCCACGGCCCGGGCGGCGATCGTTCGCGTTCTCATCGGAGTCGGGTCTCCAGGCCGATCAGTTCGCGTTCGCGCGGGTCCTTGACCGAGTCGACCACGCTTGCCGCGTCGCCCTGGATGACCCGCTCGTGCAGCATCGGGATGGCCGCGTCGGTGGCCAGGACCGCCGCCTCGGCGCGCAGTACCGCGGCTCGCCGCTCCGGGCCGCTGGGCGCGGCCGCGGCCTCGTCGAGCGCCTCGTCCACGGCCGGATCGCACAGCTGGGAGATGTTGAACGAGCCGTCGCAGGCGAAGTCGCTGTAGAGGTAGGCCACCGGGTCGCCGGAGTCGAGCACCGTGGCGCGGGAGAGGATGAACGCGTCGAACTCGCCGTTGAGCGCGTCCTCTTCGATGTGTGCGTACTCGCGTACCTCCTGTTCGACCTGGAAGCCGGCGGCTTCCAGCTGCTGTTGGAGGACCGAGGCGACCTCGGGCAGCTCGGCGCGGTCGGAGAAGGTGGCGAGACGGATCCGTGCTCCGGCCGGGTCCCCGGAGGGCGTGGGATTCTCGCGGGGCTCCCGGTCGGCGCTCCACGGGATCGCCGGGCCGAGCAGCCCCTCCGCCTGGTCGGCGCGCCCCTCGTACACCCCCGACACCAGTTCGGCGGCGTCGATCGCCTCGCGCGCCGCCGCCCGTAGCGACGGGTCACTGAAGGGGCCCGACTCGGTGTTGAGGTAGAGGGTGTTGGTGCGCGGCATGGGCACCTCGGTGATGGTCTCGGGCTCCAGCAGGGCGGCCTGCGAGACGGGTATCGACTCCACGATGTGGGCCTCGCCGGTGCGCAGCGCGGCGGCGCGGGCCGCGCCGTCCGGTACGAACGTCACGTCGAGCCCGGGGGCCTGGGCTCGCCCGCCCCAGTAGTCGTCGAACCGGTCGAGCGTGGCCGCGGTGGTGCCGTCGACCCGCACCAGCTCGAACGGGCCGGTGCCGGTGCCCACCGGGTTGACCCGGCCGTCGGTGTAGGCGGCGGGGGAGAGGATCACCAACTGCGGCGAGGACAGCCGCTGTGGGACGAGGGGGTCGGGCTCGGCGGTGGCGACGGTGACGGTGTCGCCCCGCGTGGCGACGGTCAGGTCGACGCCGTCGAGGATGCGCGGCTTGGGCGATGCCTCGGTGGCGGCGGTGAGCGCCGCGGCCGCGACCTCGGCGGTGAGCTCGGTGCCGTCGTGGAACGTCACCCCGTCTCGGACGGTGAACTCCCAGGTGGTGTCGGAGGTCTGCTCCCAGGCGGTGGCGAGCGCCGGCTGGGGGTCGCCGGCCTCGTCGAGCCGCACCATGGTCTCGGCGGCGCCCCAGCGGGACAGCTTGAAGGCGTCGTCGCTCAACGGGGAGAGGCCCGAACGCGGCGGCTGCATCATGGCGATCGCGATCCGGCCGCCGTCCGCGCCGTCGTCGCCGGTCGCGGTGCCCGCGTCGGAGCCGGCGAAGCAGCCGGTGGTGAGCAGCGAACCGGCCACGAGCAGGGCGAGTGTAGGGATGGTGGCTCTGGGGACGTGCACGGGAGGGGCCTTCCGAGGCGGGGAGAGCGGGCGGCCCGGAGGATAGCATGAAAACCATTTTCTTTTAAGGTGTCCAGGTTGCGGCGCCCTCCTGCTGGTCACCCACGACCAGAACCTCCGTCTCCCGGTACTTCCTGGACGCGGCGAGACGGCGCTTCGGCGACCGGCTGCGCTACGGGCTCCTCGACATCAACGCCGAACTCGCCCAACCCCCAGAGTGCCGCCCGGCGCCGCCGACGTCGTGGTGGCCGCCAACGTGCTGCACAACGCCCTCCACATCGACGCCACGTTGATCAGGCTGCGCCGGCTGCTGGCGCCCGGCGGGCTGCTCGTGGTGATCGAGCCCTGCCGCGAGCACTACCAGGCCATGACATCGATGCAGTTCCTGATGTCGCCCCGGGACGGCGCGCCGCGCCCCGGCACCAGCGACATCCGGGCCGGCACCGACCAGATCTTCCTCACCGACACCGAGTGGTCGGCCGTGCTGGCCGAGGCCGGCTACCGGCCGTTGTCCGACCTGCCAGCGCCCGACCATCCGCTGGCCCCACTGGGCCAGCGCCTCTTCGTCGCCCGGGTCCCGAGCACCCAGCCCGCACTGACCCAGCCCGCAGCGAACCACCAGACGCACGAGTGAGAACCATGCCCCCATCAACCCCGGTCGCCGCGCCGGACCGCGACCTCCACGCCGCGCTCCCGGCATCTGGGCCGAACTGCTCGCCCTCTCCCCGGACGAGGTGCCCGAAAACCGGGCCTTCCTCAGCCTCGGCGGCGACTCCGTGCTCGCGGTGCGCATGTCCGCCCTGGTGCGCCGGACCCTCGGCGTCGTGCTCGCGCTCTCCGACGTCCGGGTGGAGATCACCCTCGCCGAGTTGGCCGACCTGGTCGCCCGCCGCCGGGCGGGCACCGCCGAAGGGCGCGCCGTGCCGGTCGAGGTGACCAAACGGTCCGATCCGCATGCGCCGTTCCCACTGTTGCCACTTCAGCAGGGCTACTTCGTCGGCCAGCAGGACGGCTGGGAGCTCTCCTACGCCTCGGGCGCACCACTATGTCGACATCGGGCTGACCGACGTCGACCCGGATGAGGCACCGGAGGCGCTTCGGGACGCCATCGAACGCCTGGGGCGTCGCCAACCGACCCTGCACGCACGGGTGTTGCCGGATGGCCGGCAGCACATCCTGCCGGAGGACGCGCCCGGTGCCGTGCCGCCGCTGACGGTGACCGACCTCCGCGACGCGGCGCCGCAGGCGGCCGAGGCCGCCGTCGCCGCGATCCGCGCCGAGATGTCGACCACAGGACCTGACCCGGCCAAGGGGCCAGGGATCGCGATGCGGCTGACGCTGCTGCCCGAGGACCGTGCCCGGCTGCACGCCGCCGTGAGCCTGCTGATCATCGACGGCTGGTCCTCCAACGTCCTGTACCGGGACCTGTTCGCGCTGGTCTCCGACTGGAACGCGGTGCTGCCGCCACTGGAGATCGACTACGGCGACGATGTGACCTCGGTGGCCGGCCTTCCGGACACCGACGCCTGGGAGAGCGACCGCGACTGGTGGTGGGACCGGCTCGACGACCTGCCGCGGCCGCCGGCCCTGCCGCTGGTCGCCGACCCGAGGCAGGCGCGGCCCCGGCTGATGGGCAGCCGGCAGCACGCCGTGGACGCCGCCACCTGGGCCGCGTTCCGGGAGCGGTGCGCGCACGAGGTCACCCCCTCGCCTGGGCCGACGCCCCCCGGTACCTCCCCGAGCACGCCGCCGCGCTGGCCGCCGCGGCCAGCGCCGACCTGCGCGACCGCGCCCCCTACTACGTGCTGACCTTCCAGGCCCGCGCCGGCCAGGGGGTCGGCCGCTCGCTCACCCTGCGCATCGGCGACCCCTACCACGTCAGCGGCCTCACGGCCGCCCTCGCCGCCAACGCCGTCCTGGCCGACCGGACACCCCCCGGCGCCCACTTCGCCGCCGACGTCCTCGACCCCGGGCCCGTCGCGGAGGCGCTTCGCGGCGATCCGCTCGTCCACTCCCTCGACCTGACCTCATCGAGGGTAGGAACCCCATGACCGACGCGACCGACGCCTACGCCGCCTCCGCCGAGTACCTCAACCTCCTCATCGCCCCCTTCTGGGACGCCACGGGCCCCGTCCTCGCCGAGGCGATCCGCGACACCGACCCCGCCATCGGACCCGCCCTGGACATCGGCGCCGGCAGCGGCCGGGGCACGCTGCTGCTCGGCGACACCCTGCCCGACACGGAGATCATCGCCGTCGAACCGTCCCCAGGCCTGCGCGCGGCCCTCCTGGCCAGGCTCGCCACCCGCGACGCGCTGCGCCCCGGGGCACCGTCCTGCCGGAACCCCTCCCAGCGGCCGAACTGCCCGACCGGCTCGGCCTGGTGATCGCCGCCCTCAACGTCATTGGCCACTTCCCACCGGTGGAACGCCGGGCCCTCTGGCGCCTGTTGGCCACCCGCCTCGCTCCCGGCGGGCGTGCCCTGCTGAACCTCCAACCGCCGACCCAACCCGTCGCGGTCCCCGAGACCCTGGCCGCCACGGCCCACGTGGGACGCCGCCGCTACGAGGGCTGGGCCCGCGCGGAACCCGCCGGCGACACCACCCTGACCTGGCACATGACCTACCGCACCCTCCACGACGGCCGGCAGGTGGCCGAGCGGACGGTGAGCTACCCCTGGCATCTCCTCAACGAGACGACACTGCGAGCGGAGTCGGAAGTCGCGGGGCTCCGGGCGCGGCCACTCGGCCCCCCGGAACTCGGCCTGTACGACCTCGCCGTCCCCGCCACCCCGCTCGCCTGACCGGCGCGACGGCCCCGGGGCGTACGAGTCCGCCCGTCCGCGGCCGCGACGGTGGGTAACCGGACTGGCGCAAGACCTGGACGAAACCCCTAAATATGCCCGCAAAGTGGGCGAGACGCCTTACTCTGGCGGTTCCGGGAGCTCCGCCGATCGAGAGGGGCAGTGCCATGACGACCGCCACCCACCGCACGCACGCCGATCACCCGCACGTTCACGGCGAAGGTTGCGGGCACGTCGCCGTGCCGCACCGGGACCACACGGACTACGCGCACGACGGGCATCTGCACCGGCTCCACGAGGACCACGTGGACGAGTGCGGCGACGTCCAGCACGCGGTTCACGAGGACCACGTCCACCAGCACGGCTCCGACTGCGGGCACGTCGCCGTGCCCCACGGAGACCACACCGACTACGTGCACGACGGCCACCGGCACGCGGCCCACGAGGGGCACTGGGACGACCACTGACCGGACCTCGCCCAGGGCGGGCGTAAAGGGACATGTGGCGGGGAAGTGCTAATTCCGGCGACCAGTTGTTCGAGTGAGCACGGGGAGCCGGCTTGGTGCTCCCCACCGCGGAGCTCCGTGACGGGCAGTGCGTGGGGAGGAGCAGCAGTGAGCACGCCCCTGTATATCGAGCCTCGCCTTGAGGCATCGCTCAGCACACTGCTTGAGTCCGCGTCGTTCCTGCACTCCCTTGTCGACGCCCTGGGATCCCCGCTCAACGTGGTGCTGCCGGACGGCATCGCGGAGAACGCCGAGCGCTTCCGCGCCGTCTACCGGAAGCACCATCTCGGCGGCCAGCTGTTCTTCGCCCACAAGGCGAACCGGTCGAGCGCCCTGGTGCGGCGGCTCGCGGCCGGGGACGCGGGGATCGACGTGGCCTCGCTCGGCGAGTTACAGCACGCGCTGGGGGCGGGGTTCTCCCCGGGCCGGATCCTGGCCACCGGGCCGAAGGATCCGGAGTTCCTGTGGCTGGCGGCCCGCGCCGGGGTGACCGTCAGCGTCGACGCGCGCGCCGAGCTGGAGACTCTGGCGAGTCTGGTGCGTGCCCACGCGCTGCCCCGGGTTCGGATCCTGTTGCGGCTGTCGGAGTTCGAGTCGACGGGCGTCAGGGTCCGCTCCCGGCGCAGCCGCTTCGGCTCGCCCGTGCGGGAGACGGACGCCCTGCTGGACGTCGTCGAGCGGCTCGGAGAGGCCGTCGAACTGATCGGCGTCGCTTACCACCTCGACACCACCAGTCTCGCCGAGAAGGCCCTGGCGCTGGAGAGCTGTGTCGGGGTCCTTGACGAGTGCCGGCTTCGAGGGCTCGAGCCGCGCGTCATCGACGTCGGCGGCGGCTTCGGCGCGAGTTACGTCGCCGACGCCGGCCAGTGGGAGCGTTACACCAATGAGTTGGCGAGCGCGGTGCTGGGCGCACGCCCGGCGCTGACCTGGCGCGGCCACGGCTACGGCCTGTGGAGCGAGGGGGGCACCCTGCGCGGGGCGTCGGCGCTGTATCCGGCGCACCGCACGGCCGTGGGCGCCCGGTATCTCGACGAACTCCTCTCGCTTCCCGGGCCCACGCTCGGCCGCCCGCTCGGCACCCTGCTGCTTGAGCACCTGTACGACCTGTACGCCGAGCCCGGGCGGTCGCTGGTGGACCAGTGCGGTCTCTCGCTGGCCAGGGTCCTGGACGTGCGCCGCACGGACGGCGGCGACCATCTGGTGCGCCTCGGCATGAACGCCGGTGACGTCAGCCTGGAGGAGCACGGCATCCTCGTCGACCCCGTGCTCGTACCGCGCGCCGGCGTGCGGGGGGACGCGGGGCCGGTGGGGGCCTACCTCGTCGGGAACCTGTGCCTGGAAGGCGACCTGATCACCCGGCGCATGGTCTACCTGCCCCGGCTGCCGTGCCCCGGCGACCTGCTGGCCTTCGCGAACACCGCCGGGTACTGCATGGACTTCCACGCCCACCAGGCCCAGCGCCAGCCCGTCGCCCGCACGGTCGCCGTGGCGCGGGGCGGCGACTCCTGGCAGTGGTGCCTGGACGAACGGTACTGGCCGGTCACGCTTCCCGGGGGACGGACATGAGGTATGACAGCATCACCGAGGCCATCGGCAACACCCCGCTGGTCCGCATCGACCCGGCCGTGCACGGCCTGCGCAACATCGATCTGTACGCCAAGTTGGAGATGCTCAACCCCTTCGGCTCGGTCAAGGACCGGGCCGCCTGGAACATGGTGCGGCCGGGTCTGTCGGCCGCCACCGAGCGGGGCGCCCAGATCGTGGAGCTCTCCAGCGGGAACACCGCGAAGGCCCTGGCCGTCCTGGCCAGCATGCACGGTCTCGCGTTCAGGAGCGTCACCAACCGGATGCGGATCCCGGAGATCAAGGAGCTGCTCCTGCTGCTGGGAGCCGAGATCGAGGAACTGCCCGGCCAGAGCGAATGCCTCGACCCGACCGACACGGACGATCCGCTCACCCGGTTCCACCACGCCCTCGCCGAGGACGACAGCCGGTACCTGCACACCGATCAGTACTACAACCCGCGTAACACCCAGGCCCATATGGCGGGCACGGGCCCGGAGATCGTCAAGGACCTCGACGGCCGGGCGCCGGACTGGTTCTTCGCCTGTGTCGGCACGGCCGGCTCCTCCACGGGCGTCGCCAGGGTGCTGCGCGAGCACGACCCGACCGTGCGGGTGGTGGGCCTGGTGGCCGAGGCCTCGGACTTCATCCCGGGGATCCGCACGCTTGACGAGGTGCGGCACGTCGGCCTGTTCTCCCCGGACACCTACGACACGATCGAGTCGGTCAGCGCGGACGACGCCATCGACGGCATGGTGACCCTGATCCGCCGCTGCGGGCTGCTCGCCGGGCCGACCGGTGGCGCCGCCTACCTGGGCACCGTGCGCCACCTGCGAGCGCTGGACGCGGAGCTGACGGAGCGCAGGTCCGCCGTCTTCATCGTCTGCGACCGGGTGGAGAGCTATCTCGGCTACGTCCGGCAGCGGCGTCCCGACCTGCTCGGCCGACCGCCGCGGCGGAACTCCGTGGCCACCGTGACCGAGGCCGAGATCCGGTCGGCCACGGCCATCGACACGGCACAGGCGCGAACGTGGATCGAGAGCGAGCGGCCCCTGGTGGTCGACCTGCGGGGCCCACGTGCGTACGCCACGCTGCACATCGAGGGATCGATCAACATCGTGGACGACCTCTTCGACGAACTCGTGCGCGGCGGCCTGCCCTTCAGCAGACGACAACCCGTGCTGCTGGCGTGTCCGGTCGGCGAGAAGTCCGCCAGGTACGCCGCGCTGCTGACCCGCATGGGCCACTCGGACGCGCGTAGCCTCGCCGGCGGCATCGTCGCATGGCGGGACGCCGGAGCGCCCCTGGTGCGGGACTGACGATGCTCGCCCCGACGTCGGAAGGCATACCCGAGTTCGCCAGGGACACGGCGGAGCTGCGGGCCTGGCACGAGGCGTTGCGCGCCGAGTTCCCCATCATCACCCGTCATCCCGAGCTGGTCTTCCTCGACAGCGCCGCCACCTCGCAGAAGCCACGGGCCGTGCTGGACGCCGTCCACGCCTACCTCACCACGAGCAACGCCAACGCGGGGCGGGGTGCCTACCCGTGGGCCAACCGGACGACGGCCCTTGTGGAGCGGACCAGGAGCCGCGTCAAGGGCTTCCTGGGCGACCGGGCACCGGGGGCGTCCACCGTCCACTTCGTGAGCGGGACCAGCGAGGGACTGCGGGCCGTCGCGCTCGACTGGCTCACCACCTGGCTCACCGACGGTGACGAGATCATCGTCCCCTTCGCCGACCACCAGGCGAACCTCTCGCCCTGGCTGGAGGCCCAGCGGCTGCTCGGCCGCCAGGGCGTTGGCATCCACGTCCGCGCCCTGCCCCGCCAGGCCGTCTCCGGCGACTACGACCATGTGGCGCTGGCCGAGATGGTCGGCCCGCGGACCCGCTTCGTCGCCGCCACGCACGTCCACCACGTCTACGGCGCGGACATGGACATCCATCGGCTGCGCGAGGCGGTGGGGCCCGAGGTGGTGATCTGTCTGGACGCCGCTCAGAGCGTCGGCCACCTGCCCGTGTCGGTGTCCGACCTCGACGTGGACTTCGTGGTCTTCTCCGGACACAAGGCGCTGGCCCTGCCGGGCTCGGGCGCCGTGTGGTGCCGCGGGGAGCGTGGCCCGGAGTTCCGTCCCGGCGGCTGGAGCGGGACGCCGAACACCGTGGGCATCGCCAGCGTCGAAGCGGCTCTCGACTGGCTGCACGCCGCGGGGACGGACCGCGTCGCGCGATGGAACCGCGCCCTGGCGGCCCAGCTGACCGACGGACTACGCCACCTGTCGCCCTACACGGTCCTGGGCTGCCAGCGCAGCCTGCCCGCCGACGCGGACGTTCGGCGCCGCGAAGGCATCGTGACCTTTCGGCACCGCGAGATCCCCTCAGACGACCTCGGCTTCATCCTGTTCGACCGCGGCTTCATGGTGCGGGCCGACAGCCTCTGCCAGGCCGGTGCGGACGGGACCGAGGAGAAGGACGGCGCCGTGCGCGTCAGCGTCCACGTCTACAACAGTCCCGAGGAGATCGAGCGACTGCTGTCCGTCCTCGCCACACTCGACGACTGATCCCTTCCCGATTCGTTCATGGCAATCATTTCCATTAAGCTGAGTCGGAGTTGGCGCGGAACGGTGGAGGTGGCGCGACGGAATGGGCGTGAGCATGGCGACGGCCGGGCTGTGGGTGGAGCGCTGGGAACGCCAGCAGCAGCGGTACGCCGTCGACCGCGAGGAACGGTTCACCGTGATCGCCGACGTGATCGACCACGTGACGGCCGGCCGGTCGACCCCGCTGATCGTCGATCTCGGCTGCGGCCCGGGCTCGTTGGCCGCCCGGCTGGCCGCCCGGCTGCCCCACGCGGACATCGTGGCCGTGGACATGGACCCGCTGCTCCTCGAACTCGGCCGGGCCCGCCACGCGGACGCGGCACGCTTCGTGGACACGGTGATCGGCGAGGACGGCTGGACCGCCGCCCTGGGCGTGGACCGCCCCCTGGACGCCGCCGTTTCCACCACGGCACTGCACTACCTCGCCAAGCCGGTACTCCGGCGGACCTACCGCGAGCTCGCGGCGCTGCTCCGCCCGGGCGGCGCCCTGATCAACGGCGACCACCTGCCGCTGGACGATGAGCCGTTCACCGAGCTCGTGGCCCACGTGGGGCGGCGCAGAGCGGAGCGGTCGCGCGCCCATCGTCACGAGGACTGGGCGTCCTGGTGGGCGGCGGCGGCACGTGACCCGGAACTGGCCGACCTGTTCAGGGAGCGAAGCCGACGCCTGTCCACGGGCGGCAACGACAACAGGCTGACGCTCTCCCGGCACGTCGCGCTCCTGCGGCAGGCCGGCTTCGCCCACGTCAGCTCGGTCTGGCAGTTCGGCGAGAGCCACGTCCTGGTCGCGATCCGGTAGCCCGGAGCCGCGCCCATCACTCGCGGAAACAACCCCGTGGGCCGGTACGCTAGCGGCCCACGGGGTCGCCTTCGGCCTGGTCGGTTCGCGTGCGCAGCGTCGCGTGGCCGCCGTGATGCAGGGGCGTGTCCAGCTTGAAGCGGGCCGCCTCAGTGCCTGTCCCGGCGTCGAAGAGGTGAACCTCGCCGTGGCCACCGCGGGTGACGGCGACCCAGTCCGCGCCCGGTGACGCCGCCACCGCACGGCGTTGGACGCCTTCCCAGGGGGTGCCGCCGCGACGGGGCGCGCCGTCCATGGCCGGGAGGGGGAGGCGGTGGGCGGTCGCGCCCTCGGCGTCCAGCAGGATCAGTTCGTCGCCGTCCGGATGGACGCGGGTGAAGGCGGTGTGGTCCTTCGCGAGGGCCAGCCGGAAGACCAGTCCCGGCCCGAGGTCGGTCACGGTCGTTCGTGCTGTCTCCAGTTCGTGGCGCCACGCCTGGTTCGTCCACTCCGGCCACCGCAGCGGGTCCGGGTGGCCGCCCCGAAGCGTCGACCACAGCGCCCGCCGCCGCGGGTCGAGCCGCAGATACCAACCCCGGGCGGGCGAACCCCAGGGGATCACCGGCCCTGCGACGAGCGCGTCGCCGTCGCGGCGTGCCCGGTGCACCCCCTCGCCGACGGCCGCGAACACCTCGCCGCGGTCCGGGGCCTGGGCGTCCCCGTGCCCATCGTCCGGCAGCGGGAGGTGCGCGCGGGGGGTGGCCGGCGGGCAGCCGGGCGGTGCCCCGAGCAGGTCGGCGAACCGGTGGACGGCCAGGGCGCCGGGTTCCCTGTGGCGCAGGACGACGAGGGGATCTCCTCCGCCCAGTACGGTCACTCCTGGCTCGCCCACCCGGGTGCGCACCCGGGCCGCGTCTCCCGTGACGAGGTCGACGACCGTCAGGAGATCCGACCACGGCTTGTCGTTTCTCCCCAGGCCCGTCGTGACGGCGACCCAGCGGCCGGACGGGTCGACGGCGAGGTGTTCGGCCGGCACGGCGACCGGAACCGCGGCCTCCACCAGCTCGCGGCCGAACGGGGCGAGCACCAGCAGTTCGCCCCTGCGGTCGTCGACGCAGGCGGTGCGTCCGCCCGGCAGCGCCAGGAACCCGGCGTGCTCGGAGATGTGGCGTTGGGTGAGGCGGCCGGCCTCGATGCCGTCCGGCACGGTCAGCACATGGACGAATCCCCCTACGTGGTCGGAGACGAGCAGCAGCGGACCGTCCGTCATCAGGGCCTCCTCGCCGTGTGTTGCCTGGATCACTCTCCCGGGGCTAGTAAATGATAATCATATTCTTTAGCCTCTCCTGTGCGGCGTTCATCCGACCGCCGTACCTCCCCTGCGAAAAAGGAGAGTTCATGAACCACGAGATGGACGACGAGCGGGTCTTCGCGCCGATCGCCGACCCGGGCCAGCTGGCTCACGACTCGGCCTCGCACTCCAACGCGCTCGTCGAGAACCCCTTCGAGGAAGACGGCGAGTAACCAACCAGGGGGCCAGCGCCCCTGACCGTGGGCCCGCCGGCCGCCTTCCTGGCGGGCCCACACCCCTCTCCGAGGTCCAACCCGACAGGAGACCTGACGTGTCCCGCAGCCAGCTCGCACCCGGTGTCGAGGTCGTCGCCGTCCCCGGGGACGGTCTCGCCGTCCGCACGGCCGACGGGGAGTTCCTCAGAGTTCGGACGGGCGAGGCGGACCACGGCGCGCTGCTGGCGCGACTCTCCGGGGCGGCGACGGGCGAGCCGACCGCCGAACTCGACCGCCTGGTCAGGGCCTTCGAGGACGCCAGCTATCTCTCGGAAGGTCCGCGGCGCACGGACTGGCCCGCCGAACGGAGGGACGTTCGGCTGGTGGGCGACCCCGTGCTGACCGAGCCGCTGGCCGCGTACCTGCGGGCCGAAGGTGCCGCGCCGCGCTCGACGGAGCCCGACGCGGCGGTCGACGGGCGCCCCGCCGCCGTGGTCTGGTGCGTCGACGGGCCCGTGCCCGAGGGGTTGTGGGACGTCGCCGACCGGCTGCCCGAGCGCGGCATCGCCTGGCTGCGCTGTCACCGCGAGGGCTGGCAGGCATACGTGGAGCCCCTCGCCGCGGCTGCCGGCGATGTCACCTCGGCCCACGTCCGTGCCCGTCGACTCGCCGCCACGCCCGCACACCGCGAGCTGGCCGCCTACTGGAGCGGCCCTCGCACGTCCGGCGCCGCCATCCACCTCTCCGCTCCAGCGGCGGGGTTGCTCGCCGCGATACTCGCCGACGACCTCACCCGATGGGCCACCGACGCCCCCGACACCGGCGGGCTGCCCGCCCGGCGCCGGCTCCGCCGTGTCGACCTGCGGACGCTGACCGTCACCGAGCACCCCGTGCTGCCCGTCCCCGACATCGCCCCGATGCCCGAGAGGGTGGGGTGACGCCGCTCACCGTGGCCGTCGAGGGACTGGCCACCGACATCCGACTCCCGGACGGCGAAGGCCCCTTCCCCGCCGTCCTCATCCGCACCCCCTACGACCGGCGGCGGTACCACGCCGAGCTGCGCGGGTGGGCCCGGCGCGGATACGCCGCACTCGCCCAGGACGTGCGGGGCCGGCACTCCTCGGCGGGGACGTGGCAGCCGTACGAGAACGAGGCCGCCGACGGAGCGGCGACCGCCCGCTGGATCAGGCGACAGCCCTGGAGCGACGGACGGTTGGTGGCGGTGGGCGCCTCCTACGCCGCACACTGCGCCCTCGCCCTCGCGCTGGAGGCACCCGGCGACGCCCGCCCCGACGCCGTCATCGCCGCCGTGCCCGCACTGGGCGCCGCCGAGACGGCTCGCGAACCCTCGGGCGTGGAGCGGCTGTCGGCCCGTGCCGGATGGTGGGCGGCGCACGGCGACCGGCGGGACTCCGACGAGGAGGCACTGGAGACCGCCCTCGCCGCCGACCCCCGACTGCTCGCGCACCTGCCGGTGAGTGACCTCCCCGCGAGACTCGGTCGCGGTCTGCCGTCCTGGCCGGGCCTGTGGCGGGAGCGCGAGCGTGGCCGGACCGGCGCACGGGCGAGGCAGGCCGAGACGCCCCTGCTCGCGGTGGGCGGCCACCACGATCACTTCGCCGAGGAGACCTTCGCGCTGTGGCACGGCTGGGGCGGGCCCTCGGCGCGACTGCTGACGGGACCCTGGGGGCACGGCCTCGTCGCCGAACCCGGGCCCGACGCCGACTCGGCGCACCGGGTGCCTCTCGGCGACCTCTACGCGCGCTGGGCCGGCCGCGCGCTTGGCGGGGCACTACGGCACGGGCGCCACGGTGCGGTCGCGGTGGGCGGCAGCCCGCTGTGGGTGCCCGCCAACACCGAGGGCGAGCCGTACACCCCCGACATCACAGTGCTGCGCGGAGCCTCGTTCACGGCCGACCCTGACCGCCCGGTTTCCTCCGGGACATTGGCCGTCCCCCGCGACGGCGCGCCCGACCGCTGTCTGCTCGTCACCGCGCCGCTGCGGAGCCCGCTGGACGTCATCGGCCCCGCCGAGGTGCGGATCCGGGCCACCGCCGACACGCCGTCCGCCGACTGGTTCGCCCGGCTCGCCGCGATCAACCCCGAGGGCACGGCCGAGCGGTTGGCCGTCGGCGTCGTCCGACGCGCGGATCCTCCGGGACGGGTCGCCGAGTTCACCGTCGCGCTCGGCCGGCTCGCGCGGCGGCTCCCCGCGGGCACCCGACTCCGCCTGGAGATCGCCGGGCACCACTTCCCGGCCCACGCCCGCAACCCCCACACCGGCGACGACTCGGTCACGGCCATCCACCTGCGCGCCTCCCGGCGCGGGGTCGAGGCCGACGGCGTGGCGCTGCGGCTGCCCGTGCTCACGTCCCGTCCCGAACCCATCGATCCCGTACAGGAGATCCTGCGATGACGGCGCTGCCCCTGGAAGCTCTCGTCGACCCCGTGTGCGGCATCGTCCGCAAGGTCAAGCCCGTCGAGCACCCCGTGGGCGCACCGCCCCGCTACACCGCCCTCACCGCCGAGATCGCCGACGCCCGCAGGCTCGGCCTGTGGCCCGCCGACCGGGTGTCGCTCGGCACCACCTTCGGCGACCCCGAGGGCGCCAGAACAGCCGCCATAGCCGAGGGAATCGAGCGGTACTGCGGCAACCGGGTGCCGCCACCCGGCCACCCGGCCGCGCCGCTGCGCGCCACGGCCGCCGAGCTGACCGCGAAGGGCCTGCGGCTGTACGGACCCGAGGAGCTGCCGGCCTACGCCGACTGGCAGTACGCCCGCGAGAAGTTCCCCTACCGTCCCCTGACGCCGGACACCCCGTGTCTGTGGACGCGCGGCGAGGAACGGCTGCCCGGCGGGGAGACGGCCGAGGTCTGGGCCCCCGTCGCGCTCACCCATCTCAACTGGCGCCAGGGCGAGCTGTGTTCGCTGCCCCGCACTCACCACCTCAATTACGCGGGGATCGCCACGGGGCAGGGGTTCGACGACGCCGTCGAGCGCGGTCTGCTGGAGATCGTCGAACGCGACGCGCTCGAACTGTGGTGGCACCTCGACGGACCGACCCGTGGCATCGACCCGGCCAGTGTGCCCGGCCTCGCCGACGACCTCGCCGGATCAGAGCTCGACGTCCGTCTCGTCGAGATGCCCTCGGAGTTCGCCCCCTGCGTGGGCGCGCTCGTTCACGACCGCCGACTTGGCCTCCACGCGGCCGGCTTCGCCTGCAAGTACGACCCGGCCGAGGCCGCCCGCAAGGCCCTGCTTGAGGCCGTCCACACCTGGATCTTCACGCAGGGCCTCGTCGAGTCCGACGGCTGGGTCTTCCAGGCCGTCGAGGCCGGGCTGCTCGCCCGCGGGCTCTACCTGGACCACCGCGACGACCGACGCTACCTCGACGCGTGCGGTGAAGACTTCTCCCGGGTACGGGACCTGGGCGCGCACGTGCAGGTGTGGCTGGACGAGCGGATGGCGCCCGAGGCCCGGCGGTTCACCGAGCCCGCGCAGGGCGTCGTGCCCGTCGAAGCGGTCGAACGCGGCAGCCGGGAGCGACTTGAGCGCGCGCTCCACGACGGCGGCCACCGCGTCATGACGTTCGACCTCACCACCGAGGACGTGGCCGAGACGCCGCTGCGCGTGGCCCGGGTCCTCGTCTCCGGGCTCATCCCCAACGCACCCGCCGCCTTCGGCTACTTCGGCTGTCCGCGCCTTGCCAAGGCCGCCACGGGCCGGGGTTGGCGTACGACCGCGCCCAGCGCCCCGGAGGACTTCACGCTCGCTCCTCCTCCCCACATGTGAGGGCAGCCCGGTGAACCTCGTCACAGCCCTCGCCCGCGCTCGCTCCGCCGAGCGGCCGGGCCCGGACACGCCCACCACGTCCGCCGTCCCCGACTGGCCGGGACCCGCGCACTGCCTGCCGCAGGCCGGTCCCGGAGAGCTGGACCTCTGGTGGCTGCTCCGCCTCTCGCTGGCCGCCCAGGACGGCGCCGGACGGCTGCGACCGGCCCCGTCAGCGGGCGGCCTCCACCCGGTCGACGCCCAGCTTGTGATGGGAACCGACTGCCCCCTGCCGTCCGGACGCTACGGCTACGATCCGCTGCGCCACCGCGTTCACCTGCTCGCTCCCGCACCCGACGACGCCCTGCCCGGCGCGACCGTCGAGCTCTCCGTCACCGCGCGGCGCACGGCCTCCCACTACGGCCACCGCGCCTGGCCCCTGGTGCTGCTGGACACCGGACACGCCGCCGCCGCACTGTGGCTCGCGGCCCGTGCGCTCGGCGCAGCCCCGCCCGCGCTCCACCTCGATGGGTTCACCGAACGCCCGCTCGCCGCACTGCACTTCCCGCCGCCCGGGGGAGCGCGCCGGGGCGCGGACGCGCCCACTCCGCGAGAGCTGCTGGCCCGTCGCAGCGCCAAGCCGCCGCTGAAGGGCACCCCGCCGCGGGACGTGCTGCGGGCGGTACTCGCCACCGCTGTCGACGCGAGCGCAGGCGAGGTCGCCTGGTGCGCGGCCGTCGGCGAACCGCGGCCCGAACTCGTCGAGTTGGCGCCCGACGGCACCCCGCGACGGCTCGCCTCGGGGGAGGCACGGCCGACGCTCGCCGCCTGGGCCGCGGGCCAGGGATGGATAGCCGAAGCGGGCGCCGTCCTCCTCGGATACGGCTGCCCGGCGGACGCTGACGCACCGCGGATCCGCCGGGCGCATCTGCGAGCCGGCTTCGCCGTCGGCCTTGCCCACGTGGCGGCCGGCCGACTGGGGGTGGCCAGCCGCCCCGTCGGCTCCTGGCAGCAGGCGGACCTGGGCGCCGCACTCGGCGCCGCCCCGGGCAGGGACTGGATCGTCCACGGCCTGGCCCTCGGCACGACCCACCCTGAGGAGGGAACCTTGTGATCGTCCACCCCGAACTGCGCCGCGCCACCCAGCACGCACGGCGCACCCTGCTCGTGGCCACCCTCCTCCAGGGGGCCGTCACCCTGACCCACCTCGCGCAGGCCGCGCTCCTGGCGCTCGCCCTCGCCGACGTGGCCCGGGGTGACACCGACCGCCTCCCGCTGCTCCTCGGGGCCGTGCTGGTGGTGGTCGCCGCCCGAGCGGGCCTGAGCCGCTGGCAGCGGCGCACGGCCACCCGCGCCGGGGCACGGGTCAGGGTCGGGCTGAGAGACGAACTCGTCGCCCACCTCGGACGGCTCGGGCCCGCGCACCTGACCACCACGCGCGCCGGGGCCATCCGGACGACCCTGGTCGACGGGGTGGAGGGCGTCGACGCGTACGTCTCCCGCTACCTGCCCCAGCTCCTCATCACCCTCGCCGTGCCGCCCCTCCTGCTCGCCGCCGTGGCCGCCATCCAGCCGAGCGCTCTCCTGGGGCTCATACCCGCCCTGTTGTTCGCCCTGGTCGCGCCCCGCGCCTGGGACCGGCTCCTCGCCAAACGTGGCAAGGAACACTGGGACACCTACGAGGGGCTGGGCGCCGACTACCTCGAGGCCCTGCAGGGCATGCCCGTGCTGCGGGCAGCGGGCGCCGTCGAGCGCGTCAGAAAGCGGCTTGAGGACCGCTCGGCGGCGCTGCATCGGGCGACCGTCGCCAAGCTCCGCGTCTCCCTCGTCGACACCGGACTGACCGACCTCGCGATCCAGGGCGGCACCGTGGCCGCCGCGTTGCTCGCCGGATGGTCGGCCGTCACCGGATCGACCACGGCGACCGGCACCTACCTGGTGTTGCTTCTGACCTCCGAGTGTTTCCGGCCCGTGCGCGACCTGGCCCGCGAGTGGCACGCCGGGTACCTCGGCGCGTCGGCCGCGGACGGGCTCGCGACGCTGCGCACCGCCGAACCCGCCGTGCCCGACACGGGAGTTGCGCGCGCTGACTGGCCGGTGCCGCCCCCCGTGTGCTTCGAGGACGTGACGTACCGCTACGACGGCGCGGAGGGCCCGGCCCTCAGCGGCGTCACCTTCACCGCCGAGGCGGGGCGCACCACCGCGATCGTCGGCCCTTCGGGCGCCGGCAAGTCCACGCTGGTCGCCCTGCTCCTGCGCCACCGCGAGCCGCGGCAGGGCCGGATCACGATCGACGGCCACGACGTCGCCGAGTACACGCTCGACTCGCTCCGGCAGGGCATCGCCGTCGTCTCCCAGGAGACCTACCTGTTCCACGGCACCATCGCCGACAATCTGCGCCTGGCCCGACCGGCGGCCACGGACGACGAGTTGGTTCGCGCGGCACGCACCGCCGGCATCCACGACGAGATCGCCGTCCTCCCCGCCGGCTACGCCACCGTCCTCGGCGAACGCGGCTCCACCCTCTCCGGTGGTCAGCGCCAGCGGCTCGCCCTCGCACGGGCCCTGCTGGCCGATGCCCCGGTGCTCGTCCTCGACGAGGCCACCAGCTCGGTCGACGAACGCCGCGAGGCGGACATCGTCCGGGAGCTGCTGGCCGCCGCGGGAGGCCGGACCGTCCTCGTGGTCGCCCACCGGCTCGCCGCCGCCCGGCACGCCGACCGGATCGTGGTGCTGGACGGTGGCCGGGTGGACGCCGTCGGCGAGCACGCCCCCCTGGTCCAGGCCGGCGGCGTCTACGCGAAACTCGTCACGGCCGGCCGTACCCACGAAGGAGCCGCCGCATGAGCGCCACCGTCCAGGACGGCACCACGGGCGGCCGGCAGAGCGAGGCCGCCGTGCCCGCGCGTGGGTCGCTGCGCGCCCTGCTGCCCGCGCTCGCCAGGCACCGGGCCATGATGGCCCGCACCTGTGCCGTCGCCGTCGTCGAGCAGGGCTCACTGGTCACGTTGGTGACACTGGCCGCGCATACCGTGGGAACCGCGGTCACGGAGGAACGCGCCCCTTCGACCGGCACCGTCGCCGCCCTCGTCGTCCTCGTCCTCGTCCGCGCCCTGGTGACCTGGCGCGAGATGGACCTCTCGCACGACCTGGCCTACCGGGTTCTCGCCGAGCTGCGGGTGCGGGTCTTCGACGGGCTCGCCCGCGGCGCCCCCGCCCGCGTGGCCGGCAAACGCAGCGGCGAGCTGGCCGCCACCGCGATGTCCGACGTGGAGGCCCTGGAGTTCTTCTACGCCCACACCACCGCCCAACTTCTCGCCTCGGGCATGGTGTTCACCGGCGGCGTGGCAACCCTGGCCACGGTGGAGCCGTGGCTGCTGGTGGCGGTGGGGCCGGTCGCCGCCCTGCTCGCCGCAGCCCCCTTCGCCGACGCGCGGGGCCGTGCGGTGCGCGGAGCGCGCACCAGGGCGGCCGCCGCGAAGCTGTCGGCCGACACCGTGGACACCGTCGACGGGCTGCGCGAGCTCCTCGCCTTCGGAGGACTGACGAAGCGGCGCGGCCAACTCGCGGAGCAGGGCCGGAGGGTGGGCGAGGCGCAGCGGGCCGAGGCCACCTGGGAGGCCATGGCCGCCGCCGTCCGTGACCTGCTCATCGTGTGCGCCGTCCTCGGCGTGGTGGGCGCCGCGGCCCAGTCCGCGACCTCGGGAAGGTTGCACGGCGCGTGGGTTCCGGCGGCGATGGCGCTGGCACTGTCGGTGCTGGGCCCGGTCGCCGAGTCGGCCAGGGCGCTGAGTCAGGCCATGGGCCTGCGCGGCGCGGCCGCCCGGGTCGACGCCGCGGTGAAGGCGCCCGCTCTCGCTCCGCCGCCCGCCGCGCCCCGCACACTCCCACCGGGCCCGCTGGGCGTCCGGTTGTGCGGGGTGAGCTTCGACTACGGGGGCCGGCCGGTGCTGGACGGCGTCGATCTGACGGTCCCCGCGGGAGGGACGCTGGCCCTGGTCGGGGCCTCGGGCGCTGGCAAGTCGACCTGCGCCCACCTGCTCGCCCGGTTCTGGGATCCGATCGCCGGAGCCGTCCTCCTGGTGCCCGACGGCGGTGAACCCGTCGATCTGCGCGACCTGTCCGATGCCCAACTCCGAAGCGTCGTCGCCGTGGTGGGCCAGGACGCCCCCCTCTTCCACGGAACCCTCGCCGACAACCTGCGCCTCGGCGCACCGGACGCGGACGAACACCTGCTGGCCGAGACGGCGAAACTGTGCGGTGTCGACGCGATCGCCCCCCTGGACACCCTGGTGGGGGAGCGCGGCGCCACCGTCTCCGGCGGCCAGCGCGCCCGCATCGCCCTCGCCCGTGCCCTGCTGCCCGGGCCGCGCGTCCTGGTGCTGGACGAGACCACCGCTCACCTGGACAACGAGGGCGACGCCCGACTCGCCGCCGCGCTCGCCACGGGCAAGCGCACGACGATCGTCATCGCCCACCGCCACACGACCATCCGCCGTGCCGACCGCATCGCCGTCCTCGAGGCCGGCCGCATCGCGGAGGAGGGCACCTGGGAGGAACTCACCGCACGCCCCGACAGCGCGCTGAACCGCGTGCTGGCCGTCACCGCGTCCTGAAAGCACGGTCGGGAGCGTCGGCGGCCGCCCGGCGGAGGCGCCGGGCGGCCGCCGACACGGCGTCGGGCGTCAGAACGCCTCGGGGTACAGCGCCGCGGCGATGTCCGTGACCGCGTCGACGTTGCCGAGCGTGCCGGGGTAGACGTCCGAGGCCGAGATGGCGACGAGGCGGTCGTTCCGCACCGCGTCGAGGTCGGGGAAGGTGCGCGTCAGGTAGTCGCGGGTGGCCTGCTCGTGCTCGGGGCTGTTAACCGTGAAGACGAGAGCCTCCGGGTCGCGTTCGGCGAGCACCTCGGGATTGATCTGGGCGGCGAAGAAGTCGGCGAACGCGGCGTCGTCCGGCCCGAAGACGTTCTCGCCGCCGGCCCGCGCGATGATGTCGTACTCGATGCCGGCGCCGATCGCGGAGAGCGTGCTGCCTTCGACGTAGACCTGTGCGACCGTCACGGGTTCCTGGTCCGAGACGCGCGCGGCGACGTCGTCCAGTTCCGCCCGGGCCTCCTCCGCGAGCCCGGCCGCGGCCTCGGCCACGCCGAGGGCACGCCCGAGGGCTTCCAGGTCGGTGAAGAGGTCGTCGACCGTGCCGGTCATCCGGCGATCCGCGCACCCGCCGGTGGCGATGTAGGCGGCCACGCCGGCCTCGTCGAGTTGCTCGATGCTGGCGAAGCCCTGCTCGGCGGTGAACTCGTAGGCGGTGGGCGCGAACACGAAGTCGGGCGCGGCCTGAAGCAGCACCTCTCGTGTCGGCGGCGCGTCCTCGCTCAGCACCGGGATGTCCTCGGCCTCGGCCCGCAGGTCGTCGGGCAGCGGCGCGGTGGCGGTCTGCGCCTGGCCGACCATCCGGTCGCCAAGACCCAGGCGCAGCAGCAACTCCGTCTGGGACGGGCTCAGGCCCACGATGGCCTCGGGGGCCCCCGGGAGGACGACCTCGCGGTCGCAGTTGGTCAGCACCGTCGGCTGCTCGCCGCCGGCGCCCTCGCCGTCCGCCTCGGGCTCGGTGACCCCCGAGCCACAGGCGGTCAGCGTCAGAAGGCCGAGGGAGGCCAGGGCTGTCCCGGTGGCGGCGAACCGGGAGGGGAGGCGGCGGGTCATGACATGTGCTCCTTGGCTGAGTGCTCGGACGTCGGGGTGCGCGACGCGGGGGATGGCGGGGAGGAGAAGGCGATCAGGGGCCGTCCGGTCGCCGGGTGGCTGAGCAGGTGCGCCTGGACGCCGAAGACCTCGCGGATCAGTTCGGGCGTCAACACCTCCGCCGGGGGACCGTGGGCGACGATCCGCCCCGCCCGCATGACGGCGACGACGTCGCAGTGGGCCGCCGCCAGGTTCAGATCGTGTAGTGCGGCGAGCGTGGTCAGTCCCAGCTCGCCGATGATGCGCATGAGTTCGAGCTGGAAGGAGACGTCCAGGTGGTTGGTCGGCTCGTCGAGCACCAGTACCTGGCTCTCCTGCACCAGGGCACGCGCCAGCAGCACCCGCTGCTTCTCGCCGCCCGAAAGACCGGCGAAGGGCCGTCCCGCGAGGTCGGTCGCGCCGACACGGGCGAGGGCGCGGTCGGCGAGTGCCAGGTCGCGAGGGGAGTCGCCCCCGAAGCCGCGCTGGTGGGGCAGGCGGCCGAGGAGCACGACATCGAGTACGTCGAGGTCGAAGTCGGCGGTGGTCTCCTGGGTCATGACGGCGACCTGCCGCGCCACGGTCCGCGGCGGCAGCCGCCACACGTCCCGCCCGTCGATGCCGACCGTGCCGGACTCGGGCCTGGTCACCCGGTAGAGGCTGCGCAGCAGCGTGGACTTTCCGCTGCCGTTGGGGCCCACGAGACCGGCGATCTGGCCCGGCGCCACACTGAACGTCGCGCCGTGCACGACGCGCGTGCCGCCCGGCGCGACGGCGACATCCGTGAAGTCGACCCTCATCGCAGCATCCCCGCCCTGGCCGCGCGCCCCTGGCGTATCAGCCAGAGGAAGCAGGGAGCGCCCACCACGGCGGTGACGATGCCGATGGGGATCTCGGTGGGCGCGGCGACGGTACGCGCGAGCACGTCGGCGGCCATCAGGAAGAGAGCGCCGCCCAGGATGGCGACGGACAGCATGCGGCGGTGGTCGGCGCCGACAAGGATGCGGGCGGCGTGCGGGATGACGAGACCGACGAAACCGATGCCGCCGCTGACCGCCACGACGGCCCCGGTCAGCAGGGAGGCGGCGATCACCAGGTTCCCGCGCAGCCGGTTGACGTTGACGCCCAGGGCGGTGGCGTTCTCGTCGCCGACCAGCAGGGCGTTGAGGGCCCGGGCGTTCGCCAGGGCGTAGAGCGCGACCGCGGCGAGCGCCGCGGCCGGGACCGTGAGTTGGTCCATGGTGGCCGCCGAGACGCTGCCCAGCAGGAAGAAGAGCACGCTGAAGACGTTCTGGGCCTCGGTGGTCAGGGTCAGGTAGCTGGTCACCGCGCTGAGGAGGGAGCCGAGGGCCACGCCGGCGAGGATCATGCGTGTCGGTGCCAGCACCCCCTGCTGACGGGCCAGCAGGTAGACGGCGGCGGTCGCGCCAAGCGCGCCGAGGAACGCCGCACCGCTGAGCGGGAGCCCACCCACGGCGGCCGAGCCCAGGGTGATCACGGACACCGCGCCGACACTGGCTCCTGCCGAGACCCCCAGCACGTAGGGCTCAGCCAACGGATTGCGCACCGCCGCCTGCATCAGCGCCCCGGCCAGCGCGAGACCGGCCCCGGCCAGGCCGGCCAGCAGGGTGCGTGGCAGCCGGAACTGCCACACGGTCTGGTCCTGGAGTCGGGTGATCGAACCGTCCCTCATCCAGGGGGCGTCGGGGATGAGGTGGCCGATGATGACGCGGACGGCATCGGCCACCCCGACATCGGCCGGGCCGGTGGCGGCGGAGATGACGATGGTGGCCAGGATGGCGAGCGCGAGGAAGAGCTGCGCGCCGACCAGCACCCCGGGGGGCCGGCGTCGCCCCCGCTGTCTCGCGGCCTGTCTCGTGGCGGACAACGACGCGCCTCCTGCGATTGAAAACCGTTTTCGTAACCGTATCCACTGGGCAGGCAGGCGGGCAACGGGTTGCGCGGGGGTGTGAAGACGATCACCAAGCGTCCGCCCTGCCGGGCCGTGGCGGGGGTTTCGGCGGACTCCGCCGGGCGGCGTACCAACCGCCGGCGCCATCAGTTCGCCGCGACCACCGTGCTGTATGCCGTGTTGGCGGTCGGTCACGTCTTCCTGCGGACGGAGAGGCGCCTGCCGAGGGCGGAGCCGCGTCGACGCCCTCTCGCCCTGGCAGCGCGCCAGGCGACTGGCGATCGCCCTGACCGAGCAGGTCGACATGAGGCTGTCGAGCGTCGAGGCGGTGGCACGCTCGGCCGGGTGCCGCACCGGTCGTGGCTCGGCCGGGGCGGGGCAGGGGACCGCGCCGCGGTCGACCGGGCGCTGGCCGACGCCGGGGTCGAGGCGCTGCGCCACCGGCTGCTGGGCGACCTGTCCGACGGCGAGCGGCAGCGGGTGATGGTGGCGCGTGCCCTCGCGCAGGAGCCCTCGGTGCTGGTGCTCGACGAGCCCACGGCCTTCCTCGACGTGGCCCGCCGTGTTACGACCTGCTCGGCACAGTGGTCGAGGGCCGGGACCAGCAAGGGCGGCTCAACGAGGAGGAGTTGGTCGTCCTCGGCGTGACGCTGCTCTACGCGGGACTTGAGACCACCTCCAACCACATCGGCAACTTCACCCACAGCCTGCTCACCCACCCCGACCAGCTCGCCGCGCTGCGCGCCGACCCGGGGCTGCTGGACCGGGCCGTCGACGAACTGCTGCGCCACACGCCCACGGTCACCTCGGCCGGCTTCACCCGCATCGCGCTGGAGGACGTCGCACTGGGCGGCGCGCTGGTACGGACCGGGGAGGCGGTCATGGTGCAGATCGACGTCGCCAACCGCGACGAGCGGGTCTTCAACCGCGCCGAGGAACTGGACATCACGCGCCGGCCCAACCCGCACCTGGCTTTCGGGACCGCACTACTGCGTGGCCGCGCAACTGGCCAAGGCCGAGCTGCGCGTCGCCATCGGGTCGCTGCTGTGCCGCTTCCCCAACCTGCGGCTCGCGCTCTCCGAAGGGGAGCTGGACTGGCGGCGCGGCCGGATGGTGCGGGGTCTCGACCGGCTCCCCGTTACCTGGTGACCGCCGTCACGCCGGTTCCGCTTGGCGCGGCAGCTGCTGCTCGTGGGCTGGTTCCTGCCGCTCTTCGGTATTCCGCTCGCGGTCTTCCTGGCCCTGGACACCGTGGTGGGGCACTTTCTGCGTCGGCGGAAGGCGGGGCTCGGCGCCGGGTAGCCGGAGCCCTGAGCCGTCTCGTGTCGGGTGGTCGCCTTCGGGACCACCCGGCACTCCAGCCCACAGCAGGTCAATGGGACGATGCGGGAGTCATGAGAGCGGGTCCGGTGGTGCGGGCGGCGCGGGCCTCGGTGTTCGCGGCGCTGTGCGTGCTGCTGTCAGCGCTGGGGCATCAGATGATGTCCGGCCACCCCGTTCCGTGGTTCACCCTCGTGGCCGGCTTCGCCGTGACGACCGTGGGAGCGTGGGCATTCGCGCGCCGCGAACGCGGTCCCGGCACCGTGATCATCGGAACGCTCGCCGCCCAGGGGCTGCTGCACACCGCGTTCTCCCGCACGGCCGGACACGGCGCGCCCAGCGGCGCGAGGTCCGCGCCGGAGTGGGCCGACCTGCTGCTGTGCGGGCCGCCCAACGACGGTTCGATGTCTCAGGGCGAGGCCGCTGAGTTGTTGCACCACGCCGGCCTCGGCCACCTCGCGGCGGCGGCACCGTCCCACGGCGGCGGGCAGCCGGGCGGGATGCTCGCGGCCCATGTCCTGGCGGCGGTGCTGAGCGCGGTGTGGCTGTCGGGCGGTGAGCGCGCCGTCTTCCGCCTGCTGCGCGCCACCACGCGGTGGCTGCTCGCCCCGATGCGGTGGCTGTTCTCGCCCTGCCCCGTCGTGGCGCCTCCAGCGCGCCCCGTCCGTTTCGCGCACTCCGCCCAGGTGCTGCGCCGGCTGCTTCTCGTTCGGGTCGTCCCTTCGCGCGGCCCACCGGTGGCGCCGGCTGTCCGCTGACAGCACGGCACCACCCCGGGATCGCGGCCGACCGGCCGCGCCCGGCTCCCCTGACTCACCGGCGCGTACCCGCCTGCGTGCGGGCACGCCGGTCCACGCGAAGGACACCACACAGTGGAACCCACCACCCGTTATCGCGCTGCCCCGACACGGGACGATGCAGCCGTGACCCGCTGGGCGCTGGCGGCCGGCGCCGGGGACGAGAGCGCGGTCGAGCGCTTCGTCGCGGCCACCCGCCCCGACGTCCGGCGGTTCGTCACCCACCTGACCGGCGATCCGCAGGGCGCGGACGACCTCACCCAGGAGACCTTCCTGCGCGCCCTGCGGGCCCTGCCGCGCTTCGAAGGCAGGTCGTCCGCCCGCACCTGGCTGTTGTCGATTGCCCGCCGGGTCGTCGTCGACCGCGTCCGGTATGACAGGGCCAGGCCCGTTCTGGTCTCCACCGACGCCTGGCAGTACCTGGCGGAGGCGGCACAACCCCGCCACGTCCCCGGTGTCGACGAGGGCGTGGTCATCGAGGACCTGGTGGCGAAGCTGCCGGCGGAGCGCCGGCAGGCGTTCCTGCTGACCCAACTCCTCGGCCTGCCCTACGCGGAGGTCGCGACGGTCTCGGACTGCCCGGTCGGCACCGTCCGCTCCCGGGTGAACCGGGCCAGGCGCACGTTGACCGCCCAGTTGCTCGCCTGATCGCGGACCGGCGCGGCGTGGTCGGCGCCACCGGAAGCTCGGTGGCGCCGACCACGGGAACCCGCGACTCGAGGACCCCGACTACTGAGACGAGCCGGCGGAGGCAGAGCGCCGGATGGTGCGAAAGTCGGAGGAGGGACCATGCGTCGTTGGGCGATCGCCTGTGGGGTCGCGCTGCTGACCGTCGTGGTGGCGGGATGCGGTGGCGAGGTGGACGGCGGCTCGTCCGCCGCGGGTGGGGAGGGCGGCGACGGCACGGCGGGCGGTGGCTTCCCCGTGACGGTCACTGACTGCGCCGGGGCGGGGACGGTGTTCGAATCGAGTCCCGAGCGGATCGTCACCAGCAACGCGTCCAGCCTGGAGATGCTGCTGCGGCTCGGCGCCGGTGACCGGGTGATCGGCACCGGCTTCCCGCCGGGCGCCGGCTATCTCCCCGGCGAACTGGACGCCCAGGCCCAGGCGGTTCCCGTGCTCGGCGAGGGCGTCATCGACAAGGAGACGTTGCTCGGCTCGGGCGCCGACCTGTACATCGACACCTTCGGATCGATGGACGGCATGGACGGGATGGGCGGCTTCCCCACCGAGGAGGAGTTCGCCGCGGCCGGCATCGACCACATGTTCCTGCTGTCCACGGCCTGTGCCGCCGCGCTCGACGGGCCGCGCGAGGACCTGGCCGCGGTGACGGAGGACATCCGCCGTCTTGGCGCCGTCACCGGTACGACGGAGCGGGCCGAGGAGCTGATCGGCGAGATGACCGGGCGGCTGGAGCGGGTCGGCGAGGTGGTGGCGGACGTGCCGGCCGAGGACCGTCCCTCGTACTGGATCTACGACTTCGACGCCAGCGCCGAGCAACCGATGGCGGTGTGCAACCGGCAGGTCGCCAACGCCGTGCTGACCCTCGCCGGGGTGCGCAACGTCTTCGCCGACTGCGACACCGACTACCAGCCCTCCTCTTGGGAGGACGTCGTCGCCGGTGACCCCGACTGGATCCAGATCGCGGTACGCAACCGCGGTGACGCGGCGGCCACCGAGGCCGCGTTCGACGAGGCCGAGCAGTCCCTGCGCGACCATCCAGCCACCCGCGACCTGACCGCCGTGCGGGAGGGACGCTTCCTCCGCATCGGGTTGGAGGCCACCACCATCGCCGGGGTCCGCAACGCCGAGACCGTCGAGACCATCGCCGAGACCGTGTACGCCGACCGCTTCGCGGACGCCGGCTAGATGACCGCCACCGCCAAGGCCGCCGGGCGCACGGCCCGCCGGCTGCGACCCGGACCGCTCGCGCTGGCACTCGTCCTGCTGCTGCTCGCCGCGCTGACCGCCGGGGTCAGCCTCGGCACGACGGACATCGCCCCCGGCGAGGTCTGGGGCGTCGTCGGCCGCCGGCTCACCGGGCAGGAGGTCAAACCCGGCACCGACGACCTGATCGTCTGGCAACTACGGCTACCCCGCGCTCTGCTGGCCGCACTGGTCGGGGCCGGGCTCGGCCTGGTGGGCACGGCGGTGCAGGCGCTGGTGCGCAACCCGCTCGCCGACCCCTACCTGCTCGGCGTCTCCAGCGGCGCCTCGCTCGGCGCGGTCGCCGCGATCGTGCTGGGCGCCGGGGCCGGTGGGCTGCTTGGCCTCGGTCTCTCGTCGGCCGCGTTCTGCGGCGCGCTGCTGTCGTTCGCGCTGGTGTGGACGTTCACCCGGCGCGAGCGCGGGTTCTCCGCGCTCCGCCTGGTGCTCGTCGGCGTCGCGGTGGGGCAGTTCCTGTCCGGCGTCACCAGCTACCTGGTGCTGCGGGCCGGCGACCAGCAACGCACCCAGAGCGTGTTGTTCTGGCTGATGGGCAGCCTCGGCGGCGCCACCTGGGAACGCCTGGCGCTGCCGGCCCTCACCGTCGCCTGCGGTCTGGTGTTCCTGCTGGCCCGCGCCCGGGGACTCAACACGCTGCTGATGGGTGACGAGACCGCGGCCGGGCTCGGCGTCGACCCGCGCCGGCTGCGCCGCGAACTGTTCGTCGTCACCAGCGTGCTGACCGGCGTGCTGGTGTCGGTCTCCGGCGCCATCGGCTTCGTCGGACTGCTGGTGCCCCACCTGTGTCGGCTGCTGGTCGGTGGCGACCACCGCAGGATGCTGCCGCTGTCCGCCCTCACCGGCGCGCTGCTGCTCACGGTCGTCGACCTGGTGTGCCGCACCGCGCTGCCCGCCCAGGAACTCCCGATCGGCGTGGTCACCGCCCTGCTCGGCGCGCCCGCGCTCCTGTACCTGCTCGACCGACGGCTTGCGAGGTCCGTGTGAAAGTGGAGATCGAGGACCTGCGGGTCACGCTCGGCGGGCGCGACGTGCTGGCCGGCGTTCATCTGCTGGCGCGCGACGGCGAGATCGCCGGCCTGGTGGGGCCCAACGGCAGCGGCAAGTCGACGCTGCTGCGCACCGTCTACCGCCACCTGCGGCCGGCCGCCGGCCGGGTGCTGCTGGACGGCGAGGACGTCTCCCTCATGTCCGCGGCCCGCGCCGCCCGCCGGGTGGCCGCTCTGCCGCAGGAGCGCGGCAGCGACTTCCACCTCACCGTCCGCGAGGTGGTCGCCATGGGCCGCACCCCGCACCAGCGGCCCCTCGCCGGGGACAGCACGGCCGACATCGCGGCCGTCGACGAGGCGTTGACCGCGGTCGGCATGGCGACGGCCGCCGAGCGCGACTTCGCCACCCTCTCCGGCGGCGAACGACAACGCGCCCTGCTGGCCAGGGCGTTCGCCCAGGAGCCCCGGGTGCTGGTGCTCGACGAGCCCACAAACCACCTCGACGTCCGCCACCAGGTGGAACTGCTCACGCTGCTCCGCGCCCACCGGCGCACCACCCTGGTCGCCCTGCACGACCTGAACGCCGCCGCCTCGGTCTGCGACCGGCTGCACGTGCTGGGCGACGGTCGGCTGCTGGCCTCCGGACCGCCGGCCGAGGTGCTGACCGCCGAACTGCTGGAGCGCGTCTTCGGCGTCCACGCCGCCGTGACCAAGCACCCACTCAACGGCGACCCGCTCATCGCCTTCGACCACCGTCGGGTCCCGACCCCTGAGAAGGAGATCCTCCCGTGAAGTCACCGAAGCTGCCGGGCCCACCGCCCTCGGTGTACGCCTTCGTCCTCCTGCTCGCCCTGGTGTTCGCGGCGTCCTACGCCGTCGGCAACATGGTCGGCCCGGTGGCCCCCGGCATGCGCGAGCGGCCGTCGGGCGAGGAGCCCGAGCAGTCCGAACACGGCGGCGGTGGTGGGCACAGCCTGCCCGCGCCCGACACCACGGCGGTGACGTGGTGAGCACCGCGCCCCAGGTCGCGCCCGTCGACAAGGAACTGACCGACCTGGAGATCGGCGGCATGACCTGCGCCGCCTGCGTCAGCCGGGTCGAACGCAAACTGGCCAAGCTCGACGGGGTCACCGCCAGCGTCAACCTCGCCACCCACCGGGCCCGTGTCACCCACCCGGCCGAGGTGAGCGTCGCCCAGCTGATCGAGGCCATCGAGGCCGCCGGCTACACCGCCCAACAGCCCGAACCGGAACCGCTGGCGGTCCACGACCGCCAGGCCACCGAGACCGTGGCGTTGCGCCGGCTCCTCCTGGTGTGGGCGATGTCCCTGCCGGTCCTCGCGCTGTCCATGGTGCCGCCCTGGCAGTTCCGGAACTGGCAGTGGCTGTGCTTCGCGCTCGCCGCCTACGTCGCCGTCTGGGGCGCCTGGCCCTTCCACCAGCGGGCGGTGCGCGGGCTGCGGCACGGCTCGGCCAGCATGGACACCCTGGTCTCGCTCGGCGTGGCCGCGTCGTTCGTCTGGTCCGGCTACGCGCTGTTCCTCGGCGGCGCCGGCACGCCCGGCATGACCATGCCATTCAGTCTGCTGCCCGACACCTCGCCCAACGTTGCCCACCTCTACCTCGAAGGGGCCGTCGCCGTCCCGGCGTTCGTGCTGCTCGGCCGCCACCTGGAGAACCGGACACGCCACGACTCCGGCTCCGCCCTGCACGCCCTCGCCGAGCTCGCCACCCACGACGTCACCGTCCTCGACGGCGGCGAACGGCGCCGCGTCCCCGTGTCCGAGCTGCGGGTCGGCGACCGCTTCCTCGTCGGGCCCGGCGACCGCGTCGCCACCGACGGCGTGGTGGAGGCCGGCGGCGGCGCCGTCGACCTCTCCCTCATCACCGGTGAGAGCCGCCCCGTCGAGGTCTCGCCGGGCGAGCCGGTGGCCGGCGGCGCCGTCAACTCCGGTGCCGTGCTGGAGGTACGGGTCACGGCCGTCGGCAGTGACACCCAACTCGCCCGCATCACGCGGATGGTGGAGGAGGCCCAGACCCGCAAGGCGGGCGTGCAGCGGCTCGCCGACGCCGTCAGCGCCCGCTTCGTGCCCGTCGTCCTCACCCTCGCGGCCACCGTCCTCGGCTACTGGCTCGGCGCGGGCGCCGCCCCCGAGGCCGCGGTCACCGCTGCCGTCGCCGTGCTGGTGGTCGCCTGCCCCTGCGCCCTCGGCCTGGCCACCCCCACCGCGCTGCTCGCCGCGACCGGCCGGGGCGCCAGGATGGGCGTGCTGATCAGCGGCCCTACCGCGCTCGAAGCGCTGCGCGACGTCGACACCATCGTGCTCGACAAGACCGGCACCCTCACCGAGGGCCGGCTGACGGTCACCGAGGTGACGGCCGGCGAGGGCGTCGACGCCGACCGGACGCTGGCGCTCGCCGGCGCCGTCGAGTCCGCCTCCGGGCACCCCCTCGCCCGTGCGATCGTCCGCGAGGCGCGCCGCGTGGCGCCCGACGATCCGCCGCTCGCGGCCACCGCCGTGGAACAGACCCCGGGGCTCGGCGTGCGCGGCGAGGTGGAAGGACACCTGGTGCGCGTCGTCCAACCTGCCACGTCGCTCCCCACCAGGCTCGCCGAGGCCGTGGCGCGCGCCGACGCGGCCGGCGCGACGGCCGCCCTCGTCACCGTCGACGGCAAGCCCCAGGCCGTCATCACCCTGGCCGACCGCCTCCGGTCCGACACCTACCGGGCCATCCACCACCTCAGGCGCCTCGGACTGCGCCCGGTGCTGGCCACCGGCGACCGGGAAGCCCCCGCGGCGGTAGTGGCGGCCGACGCCGGCATCACCGAGGTGCATGCCGGCCTGAGCCCTGAGAAGAAGGCCGCGCTGGTCGCCGACCTACAACGCCGAGGTGCCCGCGTCGCGTTCGTCGGCGACGGCGTCAACGACGCCGCCGCGCTGGCCGGCGCCGACCTGGGCATCGCCCTGGCCAGCGGCACCGACGCCGCCGTCGCCGCCGCCGATGTCACGCTCGCTCGCGAGGACGTGCACGTCATCTCCGACGCGATCCGGCTGGCCCGCGCCACGCTGACCACCATCCGCACCAACCTCGCCTGGGCCTTCGGCTACAACGTGGTGACCGTGCCGCTGGCCATGCTCGGCCTGCTCAACCCGATGATCGCCGCCGCCGCCATGTCGGCGAGCTCGCTGCTCGTCGTCGCCAACAGCCTCACGCTGCGCGGCTGGCAGGCGCCCCGGCGGGATGGCCTGACCACGCGGAGGACGGCATGAGATCGATCACCGCCAGGCTCCGCGAGGGCCTGCGGGCCGCCGTCGCCCCCCTGGTTGCCTGCGGGCTGGCACTGACCGGGCTCACCGCCTGGACGCTCAGCGGACAGGCCGGCCGCCTGGCCGAGCTGACGGTGACCGACGCCCGGGTGTGGACCGCCCCCAACCCGGCCGTCACGGTCGCCTTCTTCACCGTCACCAACACCGGCGAGGGCGCCGACGAGCTGGTGGCCGTCACCTCGCCGCTGTCCGACGACATCATGCTGAGCCGCTCGGCCCCCGCCACCGAGAGCGCGGGCACCATGGAGATGCTCGAATCGGTACCCATCGGCCCTGGTGAGGTGCTGGAGATGACCCCGCTGACCCTGGACGTCATGGTGCGCCGGCCCCAGCACGTCGCGGTCGGCGACCAGGTGCCGTTCACCCTGCACTTCCGGGACAGCCCCAGCGTCACGGTGCGGGCCGAGGTCATGGCCCCGGGAAGCTGAGTCTCGCTGTCCGGTACGGGGCCAGGGTGGTGGTTGTTGTCAGCTGGTGGGCTGGGGTTGGTTGGGGGTCTGGTCGTTGTTCTCGGGGGTTTGGCCGTGGGCGGGTGTGTGT
>NZ_SMKC01000460.1 GCF_004348315.1 Streptomyces sp. 8K308
GGCCCTGCCCCCGCCGCCACCGTCACCGCCGGCGCCCGCGCCGCGGCGGCCGCGGGCGCTCTCGACGCTGGCCTGCAGCGCGTCCATCAGGTCGATCACGTTGGTGGAGCGCGGCGGCGGCGCGCCCTTCTCGACGGTGCCGCCGGTGCGCTTCGCCTCCACCAGCTCGAGCACCCGCTCCTGGTAGGTGTCGTGGAACTCCTCCGGGTGCCACTCCATGCTCAACGCGTCCACCAGCTGAATGGCGGTCCGCAGCTCCTTGTCCGAGATCTCCGCCCGTTCGGGGAGGTCGCCGATCTCGCGGCGCGGCTCGCGTACCTCGTCCGCCCAGTGCAGGGTGTGCAGCGCCAGCACCTCGCCGTCCGCCCTGACGGCGACCAGGTACTCCCGGTTGCGCATCACGAAGGTGGCGACGCCGGCCTTGTGGGACTCGGTGAGGGCGTCGAGCAGCAGGGAGTACACCTTGGCGTACTCGGGCCCTTTGGGGGCCAGGTAGTAGGACCGGTCGAAGTAGATCGGATCCACCTGGTCGAGGCCGACGAAGCCGGAGATCTCCAGGCCCTTGGAGCGCCCCGGGGCTATCTCGTCCAGCTCGCCCGGCTCGACGATGACGTACTCGTCGCCCATCTCGAAGCCCTTGACGATCTCCTCGGCCGGCACCTCGTCGCCGGTGCGCTCGTTGACCCGCTTGTTGCGGACCCGGTCGGAGGTGCCGCGCTGGATCTGGTTGAAGCGGATGGTGTGGCTCCGGGTCGCGGTGAAGAGCTGCACCGGCATCGCGACCAGGCCGAAGGACAGCGCGCCGCTCCAGATCGCCCTCGCCATGGGAGCACCTCCTCACCTCACTCCCATGGCACCCCGGGCGGTCGGAGTTCGCATCCCGGCCGCGGGGCTCAGTACCGGTAGAAGCCGGCGCCGGTCTTCCTGCCGAGCTGGCCGGCGGCGACCATCCGCAGCAGCAGTGGCGGCGGGGCGTACAGCGGCTCCTTGTGCTCCGCGTACATCGACTCGGCGATGGAGACCACGGTGTCGAGCCCGATCAGGTCGGCGAGCTTGAGCGGCCCCTGCGGGTGGGCACAGCCGAGCTCCATGCCGCTGTCGATGTCGTCCCTGGTGGCGGCGCCGGACTCGAACATCCGGACGCCCGCGAGCAGGTACGGGATCAGCAGCGCGTTGACGACGAACCCCGAGCGGTCCTGGGCGCGAATCACGTGCTTGCCAAGGACCCCAGTGACCAACGCCTCGGCCCGCCGCACCGTCTCGTCCGCCGTGGTCAGCGCGGGGATGACCTCGACGAGCCGCTGCACCTGAGCCGGGTTGAAGAAGTGGACGCCGAGGACCTGGGCCGGGCGCGTGGTGGCCACGGCGAGGTTGACCAGCGGGATGGCGGAGGTGTTGGAGGCCAGAATGGCGTCCGGTCGGGTGACGACCTGGTCGAGCACCTGGAAGATCTCCGTCTTCACCGGCTCCTTCTCGACCACCGCCTCGATCACCAGGTCGCGCTCCGCGAACTCGCCCAGGTCGGTGGTGAACGTCAGCCGGTCGAGGGCCGCGTCCCGGTCGGCCTCGGTGATCTTGCCGCGCTCGACGGCCCGGTCGAGCGAGGCGACCAGACGGGTGCGGCCGATCTCCAGGGCCTCGCCCGTGGTCTCGGCGACCATCACGTCGAGTCCTGAGCGGGCGCACACCTCGGCGATGCCGGCGCCCATCTGGCCGCAGCCCACCACACCGACGCGTTCGATGTCGCTCATCGACCAGCCCTTCCGCTCCGCCTCGTGCCATCCGCGTGATCGTCGTCGCAGGGATGACGTTACCCCCGGGCGGAAGGGGGAGGGCCGGCCGGGGCCGGGCCCTCCCACGCTGATCAGCCGACGGCGCAGGAGGTGCCGTTGACCGCGAAGGCGGTTGGGCTGCCGTTGGCGCCGCTCCAGCTGCCGAGGAAACCGACGGTGGTGGAGCCGCCGGGGGACAGGGTGGAGTTCCACGCGGCCGGGGTGACGGTCACGTTCGAGCCGCTCTGGGTGAAGCTCCCGTTCCACAGCTGGCTGATGGTCTGCCCGGCCGGGAAGGCCCAGGTCAGCCGCCAGCCGCTGACGGGCGTGGCGCCGGTGTTGGTGACCGTGACCTCGCCCTGGAAGCCGCCCTCCCACTGCCCGGAGATCCGGTAGCCGACCCGGCACGGCGCGTCGCCCGGCTCCTCAGGGTCCTCCGGGTCCTCGGGATCGCCCGGGTCCCCGCCGCCCGACTCGCTGGTCTCGCCGTAGATCACGCCCCGGCCGTTGGTGCTGACGTAGACCCGGCCGAAGACCCGCGGGTCGCCGGTGATGGCGGCCCCGGTCCAGGCCCACTGGTGCTCGTCGTCGTTGATCCGCACCCAGGTGGCGCCGGTGTCCGTGGAGCGGTAGATGCCGCGGACCCCGCCGACGACGCCGCTGCTGTAGAGCGTCTGGTACGAGGCGCCGGAGGCCGCGGCGCCGAAGCCGATGGTGTCCGCGGTGATGGCGGAGATTCGGGTGAAGCTCGCGCCGGAGTTGGTGGAGCGCCACAGGCCGCCGCCGGCCAGCCAGACGTCGCCGGTGCGCCCGGGCACGGCGGCGAAGCGCACGTCGCCGGTCGGCAGCCCGGTGGCGGCGGTTGTGAAGGAGGCCCCGCCGTTGGTGCTGACGTAGAACGTGCCCTGGTGAACGCCGTAGAAGAGGTTGGGGTTGACCCGGTCGGCCTCGACCCGCGCGCCCTGCGGGATGCCCTGGGACGCGGTCCAGGAGTTGCCGAAGCCCACCGAGTAGTACACCCCGGCGCCCTCGGGGCTCCACACGAAGCGGCTGCCGTCGGCCGCGGCCGCCACCGTGCCGCCGTGCGCGCCGCTCGGCGCGGTGCCGGCGAACCAGTTGCCGCCCCCGTCGGTGGAGAAGTTGACGGTCGGCGCCGTGGACTCGCTGACGTGGTTGCCGACCCGCACCACGGTGGCGGGCGCCAGCTCGGCGAAGTCCAGGCCGGTGGTGGTGCCGAAGGAGGGGAAGGCGTCGGACGGCACCTGGGTCAGGCTGGTGTGCCGGAAGCCGCCGATGTCGCCGAGACCGCTGAGCAGCGGGGCGCCGCTCGGCGGGCTCGCCAGGTCGTTGACCGCCGTCTCCTCGAGGCCGCGCACGTAGGGGCGGATCGTGAAGGTCTGGTTCCGGTCCCAGTTGGTGAGCTGGGTGGTGCCGTAGAGCGTGGCGCCGGTGCCGTAGAACAGCCGGTCCGCGTTGAACGGGTCGATCTCCATCCCCTCGGTCATCCAGCCGAGCTTGGGCGACTCCTCGGGCGGCTGGGGGGTGGTGTTGAAGTCCATCCAGGGCACCGAGGAGATGTCGATCGTGTAGCGCTTGCTGCGGTTGGGGTAGCTCGTGAACTCCCAGGAGCGGCTCCAGCTGTCGCCGCCGTCGGTGGAGCGGAAGATCTGGGTGTCGGGCCACCAGGAGCTGTAGCCGGTCACCATCACGGTGCCCGGGTTCTGCCGGTCCACGGTCAGGCCGCTGAAGCCGAAGTACCGGTCGCTGCCGGCCGCCACCGGGGAGACGTCGGTCCAGGTGCCGGCGTCCGTGTCGAACCGCCAGACCTGGCCGTCCGCGCCGGCGTAAGGGCCGGCGTCGTCGCTGGTGGCGATGTAGAGGTCGCCGGTCTCCTCGTCGAGCACCCCCTTGTGCGGCAGGTAGCCGGTGGGCTGCCCGGGCACCGCCTGCCAGGTCGCGCCGCCGTCGGTGGATCGGTAGACGCTCTCGCCGAGGTCGGCGACGCCGGCGTAGATGGTCCGGGTGGGGCTGCCTGGCGAGCCCGTCGACGGGTCGAAGGTGATCCAGGTGACCCCGACCAACTCGCTCTGGTAGCCGGTGGAGTCGCTCGGGTCGGGGGCGTAGTCACCGGGGTTGGGGAACGAGGTGACCTCCTGCCAGCTGACGCCCGCGTCGGTGCTGCGCCACAGGCCCTCGCCGCTCGGCGCGCCCAGGTAGAGCACGTCGTTGTCGTTGGGGTCGACGACCAGGCGCTCGCCCATGCCGCGGCCCGGCATGTTGCCGCCGAGCTTGAAGGGGAGCTCGGTGGTCTGCCAGGTCTCGCCCCGGTCCGACGAGCGCAGGACGGCGCCGTTGTTGGGGTCCCAGTCGTTGGTGTAGCTGCCGACGGCCGCGTAGACGCGGTCCGGGTCGACGGGGTCGGTGGCGATGGAGGCGACGCCGGTGTAGCCCCAGTCGTCCCAGCCGACGTGGTCGAGGAGCGGGATCCAGGACTGGTCCGACTGGTTCCATCGGTAGGCGCCGCCGATATCGGTCCTGGCGTAGATCAGGTTGGGCTCGGTCCGGTTGAAGACGATGCTCGGCACGAAGCCGCCGCCGCCGATCGCGACGTTGTCCCAGGTGTAGTCGGCGGCCGCCTGGACCTCGGCCCCGACCTCCTCCTGGGCGCGGTCGGCCGCGGCGCTCGCCGGGGCCGTCGTCGCGGCGGTGAGCAGTCCGCCCGTGAGAGCCATGCCGGCCAGCAGGGCCGTCGCCGGTCTCCCTCTTCGCACGCTGGCGCTCCTCTCCTTAC
>NZ_SMKC01000461.1 GCF_004348315.1 Streptomyces sp. 8K308
CCGCCGGCCCTGCCGGCTACGCCTCGTGCTCGGTGCGGTCCTCGCCCCAGAGGGTGTGGAAGGAGCCCTCGCGGTCGACCCGCTGGTAGGTGTGGGCGCCGAAGTAATCCCGCTGGCCCTGCACCAGCGCCGCCGGCAGCCGGCCGGCGCGCAGCGCGTCGTAGTAGGCGAGCGCGGCCGAGAAGCCGGGCGCCGGCACGCCGAGCGCCGTGGCCTGCGAGACCACGTGCCGCCAGCCCACCTGGGCGTCCCGCAGCGCCTCGGTGAACGTCTCGTCCGCCAGCAGCGTCACCGGCGCCCCGCCGCGGTACGCCTCGCGGATGCGGTTCAGGAACCGGGCCCTGATGATGCAGCCGCCGCGCCAGATGGTGGCCATCGTGCCGAGGTCGAGGTCCCAGCCGTACTCCGCGCTGCCGGCCTGCATCAGGTGCCAGCCCTGCGCGTAGGCCACGATCTTGGAGGCGTAGAGCGCCTGCTCCACGCTGTCCGCGAACCGGGCCGCGTCGTCCGGGTGCAGCTCGGGCCGCAGCGGCCCGGGCAACGAGTGCGCTGCCTCGCGCAGGTCGGCGTGGCCGGAGAGCGCGCGGGCGAACACCGCCTCCGAGATCCCGGAGACCGGCACGCCCAGGTCGAGCGCGGTCTGCACGGTCCAACGGCCGGTGCCCTTCTGCTCGGCCCGGTCGGCCACGATGTCCACGAAGGGCCGACCGGTGTCGGCGTCGGTGTGCGCCAGCACCTCGGCGGTGATCTCGATCAGGTAGGAGTCGAGGCGGCCGGTGTTCCACTTGCGGAAGATCTCGGCGATGTGCGCCGGCTCGTACCCGGCGACCTTGCGCAGCAGGTCGTACGACTCGGCGATCAGCTGCATGTCGGCGTACTCGATGCCGTTGTGCACCATCTTCACGAAGTGGCCGGCGCCGTCCGGGCCGATGTGCGCGCAGCACGGCTCGCCGTCGACCTGGGCCGCGATGCTCTCCAGCAGCGGGCCGAGCGCCTGGTAGGACTCGGCGGAGCCGCCCGGCATGATGCTCGGGCCGTTGAGCGCGCCCTCCTCGCCGCCGGAGATGCCGCAGCCCACGAAGTGCAGCCCGCGCTCGCGCAGCGCCGCCTCGCGCCGCCTGGTGTCCTGGTAGTGCGCGTTGCCGCCGTCCACGATCATGTCGCCCGGTTCCAGGAGTGGCGCGAACTCGTCGATCACCGCGTCCGTCGGGGCGCCCGCCTTGACCATCACCACGAGACGCCTGGGGCGCTCGAGCGAGGCGACGAACTCCTCGGCCGTCTCGGCAGGTACGAAGTCACCCTCGTGGCCGTAGGCGGCCACCAGGTCCCATGTCCTGGTCGCGGTCCGGTTGTGCACGGCGACGGTGTGACCGTGCCTCGCGAAGTTCCGGGCCAGGTTCCGCCCCATCACCGCGAGTCCGGTGACGCCGATCTGGGCCTGCCGCGCCATGTCATCAACTCCTGTAATCAAGCTGGTCCCACCCGTGCCCCCATGCAACCAGTGTTACGGCCGATCGCAACCGGTGCGTGAGACAAAAACTCTCAGCCGACCTGGTGTGAATCCGGACGAGTGGCCGGTGGCCGGCGTGGCGGGACGATCTCCGGATCGAGCTCGTCGAGCCCCGCCCGGGCCCTGCGGTGTCGCAGCTCGGCCTCGGCGGTGGCCAGCTCGCCCTCGAAGACGCCCGGCCAGTCGGCCCGCAGCCGGCGGTAGCGGCGCACCTGCTCCTGGGCGGCGTCCAGCGCCTCGGCGTGCCGTTCGACGCCGACGAGGCTCGCGGCCAGGTTGCCGAGGGCGTGGGCGAGCTCCGGCTCGTGGGCGGGACTCGCCCGGTGGGCCGCGCGGAGCAGCTCGACGGCCTCCTCGTCGGCGGCCAGCGACTCGTCCCAGCGACGCAGCCGGTACGCCCGCACACCGAGCCCGAGCAGAGCCCTGGCCAGCTGGGGCCGGTGGACCTCGGGGGCGCGTGCCACCAACCGGCGGCTGACCGCGACGGCCTCCTCGTCCCTGACGATCGCCTCCGCCTCCCGCTCGAGCCGCGACAGGTCGCTGGCGACACACACCAGGACGTGGGCGAGGTCCGCCTCGCGCCGCTCCAAGTCCGCGGCGGCCAGAGACCTGGTCAGCCGCAGCGCCTCATCGTCGGCCACCAGCGCCTCCTCCGGCCGGCCGAGCTCGGTCAGCACGGAGCCGAGCTTGACCAGGGCCCGCGGCAGGTCCTCCTCGTGGGCCACGGGGTTCTCGGCCGCCAGCCGGCGGAGGATCGCCACCGACTCGGTGAACACCGGCAGCGCCTCCTCGTGCCGGCGGAGCCGGTGCAGGTCGGTGCCCAGGTAGCCGAGCGCCTGGGCCAGATCGGCCTCGTGTCGGTCCGGGTCGCCGACCACCAACTCCCGCAGGATCGCCACGGCCTCCTCGTCGACCGCCAGCGCCTCGGCCCAGCGACCCAGGCTCGTCAGGTCGACGCCGGCGCACATCAACGCCTGTGCCAGGCGGGACAGATGCTCGTCGGGCAGCTCCGCCACCAGCCGCCTGGCCAGGGCCACGGCCTCCTCGTCCACCGCCAGCGCCGCACGCCAGTGCGCCTCGCGGGACAGTTCCACGCCGAGGTTGCGCAGGGCGTCCACCAGGTGGTGGCCGTGGCGTGCGAAGTCCTCGTCCGCCAGGTCGCGCACGAGGTCGAGCGCCTCGCGGGTGACCGCAAGGCCTTCCTCATGTCGGCCGAGCCGGTTCAGGTCGACGCCCAGGTTGCTCAGGCTCCTGGCCAGCTCGGCGGCGTGGCTCTCCGGGGCTTCGGCGAACAGCTCCCGCAGGATCGCCACCGCCCGCTCGTCGACGGCCAGCGCGGCCGACCACTCGCCGACCGCGGACAGCCGCACCCCGTGGTCGCCGAGCCGCTGGGCGCGCGCCAGCGGCTCGTCGTCCGGCAGGTCGAGCAGCCGGCCGGTGACGGCGGCCGCGGTGTGCACCAGGGCGTGCGTCGGGTAGGGGATCCGCCGGGCCAGCTCGATGAGCTCCGCGGGCGGGAGCTCGCAGGCCAGCACGGCGTCGGCCACCGCCCGGTCGATGGGGCCGGCTCCCGCGTGGGCCACCTCGACGGCCACTGGCAGCAACCGGCTCGGGACCTCGGCGATCACCGCGGTCACCGTGCCGAGCGCGCTCGGCGTGTGCTGGGCGGCCCTGGCGAGCAGGGTGAGCAGCCGGGTGGCCCGGTCGGGGCCCGTCTGGGACGACATCGTCGAAGCCTCCTTCGTGGCCGGTGGTGCTCAGGGCGCCAGCGCGGCGGCGACGACGGCCGCCCGCAGCGGTGCGCTCGCGGCCAACTGGTCGGCGACATAGCGCTCGACGAGCCGGCCGGGCAGGTGCGGATCGAGCCACGCGTTGGCGCGCTGCGGATAGGCCTCGCGCAGCCACTCGGCGAGCCGCCGCATGGTGTCCGGGCTGTGCCGGGGCAGGCCGGGGAAGTGGCCGAGCAGCGCCACCGCCTCGTCCAGGTCGCCGGCGCCGAGCACCGTGGCGGCCACGATCGCCGAGCGCAGCGCGGACCTGGAGAGGGTGAGGCCGGTCTCGGCGGCGCTCCGCTCCCACCAGGACTCCTCGTCGGCGAACAGCCGCCGCACGCCGTCGTCCACCGTGACCTGACCCGTCTGGCCCCGCACGGTGGCGACGGCCGCCGCCGCGTGGAGCATCAGCAACTGCGCCGGGCCGGACGGCGGCGTCAGCGTGGCGGCGGGCGGCGCCGTGCCGAAGCGGCGCGCGAAGTACCGCCCGGCCTGGTCGAACAGCTGCGCCTGGTCCTGTCCGGTGACGGCCAGTGGGTCGAGCACGACCCCGGCCGCCGGCGGCAGCTCCCTGGCCGCCTCGCGTGGCAGCCCGGCCCGCAGCCGCGCCCACCACTCGCCGAACTCGCGGGCCGCGAGCACCACCCGCGCCTCGGCGTCGCCGGCCGCCAGCGTGGTGAGCAGCGCGGGCAGCTCGGGCCGGGTGTCCGCGTCGTCGACGAACAGCACCACGGGACGCTCCCAGGCCGCCGCCGCGGCCACCGCCGCCGCCTCCCGACCGCGCCGCGCCCAGCCGTGCACCGTCCCGGACCGCGCCAGCCGGTCGGCGCACTCCACAAGCAGCCGCGTCTTGCCGGCGCCCGGCCCGCCCGACACCAGCGTCACCCGCCGGCCGTCAGGACCGGCGCCCCGGCACCAGCCGAGCAGCGCCCGCAGCTCGCCGTCCCGGAGCCGGTTGAAGCCGACCACTCGATGCTCGGGGTTGAGTGCCGCGAGCACGCTGTTGCCCAGGGCCGCCTCCTCGGGCCCCGGCCCCTGGGCGACCGCGTTCGCCCAGGCCGTGCGGCGGGCGACGCCGGCCGCGTGTCGCTCCCACAGCGCCGTGCCGGCCGCCGTCAACGACCCGGAGGAGAGCCCGAGTACCAGGGCGAGCCACCAGGGCACGAAGCCGGCCAGCGCGCTGCCGGCCCCCGCTGTCATCAGCACGCCGCTCATCGCCGCCAGCGCCCACGGCGAGCGCCGCCACCACCGCCCACCCCGACCGTTCGTCAT
>NZ_SMKC01000462.1 GCF_004348315.1 Streptomyces sp. 8K308
GTGGGGAAAAGAAGAAGCCGGCGCCGGCCTGGGAAGGCAGACCGGCACCGGCCCGGCGGAACAGCCGACCGCACGCGGGTGACGGCCCGCGTCAGCCGCCCGCCAGCTCGTAGGCCCTCGTGGGCGAGAAGGAGCCCGCAGGGCCGTCACAGCCGTCGAGTTCACCCGGCAGCTTGACCCACAGGTAGGCGTCGATCAGCCGGTTGCCGGTCGCCGCCGTCGGGTTCTGGCCGACGCGCCGCCCGGGCGGGTCGCACCACTCGGAGCCCAGCGGCCCGTTGCCGTTGCGGCTGGTGTCGATCACCGCCCGCAGGTCGGGGGCCCCCAACTGGGCGAGGACCGCCTGGACGAAGGCGTTCTCGTCGGCCGTGGTGCGGTAGTTGGAGACGTTGGAGTAGATGCCGTCGCCGCTCCGCAGCACGCCCGCCTCGCGCAGCGTCGCCGCCATGGTGGCGGGGGAGTGCCACGCGGAGTGGCCGGCGTCGAAGTAGACGCGGGCCTCCGGGCTCGCCGCGTGGATCAGGTCGGCCGCGGTGGCCAGCGCGTTGAACCGTTCGGCGCGCTGCGTCGGGTTGAGGCAGGTGGTGAGCGCCAGCGAGTCCGGTTCCAGGATGATGACGGACTGGCCGTCGCCGAGGCCGGCCGCGAAGTCCTCGACCCAGTCGAGGTAGGCCGCGAAGGTGGGGGCGCCGCCGGCCGAGGCACCGCCGCAGTCCCGGTTGGGGATCATGTACGAGACCAGCACCGGCACCTCGCCGGCGGCCGCGGCGGCCGAGGTGACGGCGGCGACGTCCTGGGTCACGGTCGTCGGCCGGTAGTTGGAGAACCAGACGGCCTGCGGCTGGCTGGCGATCCGCGAGGCGATGAGTGGCTGGCGTGGGTCGTTCGGGTTCGCGGCGACCCAGTTGTGCACGTTCGCCGGGTAGTTGTGGAACACGGCGTTGTCGGGCAGCTCGGCGACCGCGGCGCCGGGGGCGGCGTCGGCGGCCTGCGCGGGGGCGAGCTGACCGGAGGTCAGCAGCAGCCCGCCGAGGGCCGCTGCCACCGCGGTCAACGCGGCTCGTGGGGTGCGCACTATGGCTCGTTCCTCTCCGGAAGAGGGGTACGGTCGTGGGTGGGAGCGCTCCCACTGGGCCGAAGATAGCCTCTCGGCGCGACGGAGTAAACCATCCCGGCAAGGCCGCCGCCGGCGCGCGGCGCCCGCGGCGGCCCTGACGGCCCGTGGTCAGGCGTCGGCGGCGAGGTCGACGTTGGGGATCGCGTCGAGCAGCGCGGCCCATTCGGGGTAGGTGGCCACCTTCTTCTGGTGCATCGCCGCGATCGTGGCGCCCAGATCGGGGTCCTCGTCGTCGGACAGCCGGACGGCCGAGAGCCGTGCCAGGTGGGGCGCGATCGCGAAGTCGCCGGCGAGGTGGACCGGGTCGTACAGGTACCGGTCGAGCGACTCCAGGTCGGCGATGCCCACGCAGTAGGCGTGGCTGAATCCGTCGGCGGGGTCGCCGAGATCCTGGCCGACGGTCGAGAACGAGACCGACTCGACGCTCGCCGTGCGGCGCATCGCCGCCAGCACGGCAGCTCGCTGCTCGTCGGTGGTCTCGTCCTTGAAGCTGAACCGCAGCATGTTGACGATCACGCGTCTCCTCTGGCTTCCATGCGGGCTGTTTGAACTTGATGGTTCAGAATAGCGGACTAATGAGTAGCGTACGGGCGTGGTCGTGTCGGGCGTTGAACTTGTGAGCTCCGAATCCCGAAACCCGCTGGTGCGCCGGCCTCAGCGCAGCCGCGCCGCCTTGAGGGCCATGTGCAGCAGCAGTCGGTCCTCGCCGTCGGCGAGGTCGAGTCCGGTGAGGTGGGCGATCCGGGACAACCGGTAGTAGAGGGTCTGCCGATGGATGCCAAGGGCCGCGGCGGCCCGCGCGGCCTGGCCCGCGTGGTCGAGGAACGCCTCGGCGGTGCGGGCGAGTTCGCGGTGCTCGTCGCGGAGCAGGGGGCGAACCGCAGGGTCGGGCGGAACGTCGGCCAGCGCCGAGAGCAGCCGATACGGGCCCAGCTCGCGCCAGTCGGCCACCCCGCCGAACCGTTCCTCCGCGGCGGCGACGCGGGCCGCGGCCAGCGCCTCCTGCCAGGCGCCGGCCAGCTCGGCCGCGCCGCGCCGCACGGACCCGATGCCGGCGGACGTGCCGTGCGGGGCGCGGTTCATCAGGTTCATCGTCACGGCACGGGCGGTGCGTGGCCGCACCAACACGGCCAACGTCTGCCGCGGCTCGGCCTCGTCGCCCACCGTGGCCCGCACCTCGGGCGACCGCCGCGCGGCGGTCGCGTACGTGGGCCCGCCTGGCCGGCGGGCGTCGGCCGACGGTCCCTCGGTCCTCTCCCGCTTCTCCCGGCCATCGGCCGAGGGATCCGACGGCGTGTCGCCGGTGCGTGGGTCGGGCTCGTCGGGGGCCTGCCCCCCGCCCTGGGCCGTCAGGCGTGCCCGCGCTCGGCCTTCGGCGGCGGCGGTGCTCGGCCCGCCGTCGTCGTCGGCTCGTCCTGCCGGGTCCGGCGGGCCGGTTCGCCGACGGTCACCGGCCGCGCCACCTCTGTCGGGCGGTGTCCGTCGGGTCTCGAGTGCCCCGGTCGCGCCTTCGGGCGCGGGGCCGCGGCGCCGGGCCCCGCCGGCCGCGGGCCGGGCGGTGGCAGGGGTGCCGGCAGGCAACAGGCAGAGGGCCAGGGCGCCGGGGGCGACGGCCGGGTCGGCCGGGGGGTCCTGCCACGGCAGGATCGCCGCCACCGTCAGCGGGCCGTCGGCCGCCGGGCCGAGGGCCATGGCCAGCTCGGCGGCGAGTTCGGACCTGGTCGGGTCGCCGGGGTCGGCGGTCAGCACGGCGCGCAGCAGCGCGCCCACCCGCGCCCCGGCCCGGGTCTCGGCCGCCAGCAGGGCGCCGACGGGTGCCGCCGCGGCTATCGCGGCGGCGAGCCGGGGGTCGTCGAGCGGCGTCCCGCCCTCGTCGAGCAGCCAGATGTAGCCCTCGACCACGCCCGCGTGCCGGACCGGCAGGCAGATGCGGCCGGTGAGCACCCCGGCCGCCGGATCGGGCGGGATCCGGACCGGGCCCGTGGCCCGGGTGATGCCGAAGCTCTCGAACCACCGTCGCACCGCCACCGTGGACCGCCGGCGCAGGATGGACCGCGTCCTGATCGGGTCCAGCACCCGGTCGTCCTCGCTGTCGTGAACGCCGTACGCGATCAGCCCGAAGTCGCGGCTCTCCAGGGTCGCCGGAGTCCCGAGCAGCGCGGAGACCTCGTCGACCAGGTCCTGATACTCCGTCCGCACGCCTCGCCGTCCCCCTTCCTGTTGCGTCCGCCGCCTCGTGTCGTGTCCGGTCGCGCCTGGCGGGGCCCTCCGCGACCATTCTGGTACAGCGGTCATACACATGTCTGAGATCCCGGAGGTGGCCGCCGGACAGCTGTCGATGGCGAGTGACCCGGGCGTTCCCTACCTTCACGGGTAAGCCGCACCCTTCGGCTCGTCTTCGCCGACTCTTTACGTGGAGGTGCCCATGCTGGGACCTGTCCTTCTCGCGGCGGCACGCAGCGACACCGTTCGGCGGCTCGTGTCGGCGGCGCCCGGCACCCGCCAGGTGGTGGCCCGTTTCGTCCCCGGCGAGCGGCTCGACGCGGCGCTCGTCGCCGCCTCACAACTGCTGGCTGAGGGCCTTGAGGTGACGTTCGATCACCTCGGCGAGGACGTCACCGACACCGCGAGCGCGCTGCGCAGCCGGGACGCCTGTCTGGCGCTGGCCGAGGCGCTGGCCGGCGAGGGCCTCGGCACCCGCGCCGAGATCTCGGTCAAGCTGTCCGCCTTCGGCCAGGCGCTGCCCGGCGGCCACGACCTCGCGCTGCGCCACGTGCTGCCGGTGGTGGAGGCCGCCGCGGCGGCTGGTACCACGGTCACCCTGGACATGGAGGACCACACCACCACCGACTCGACGCTGGCGATCCTGACCGAGCTGCGCGAGCGGTTCCCCGACACGGGCGCGGTGGTGCAGTCGTACCTGTACCGCACCGAGAAGGACTGCCAGACGCTCTCGACCGCCGGGGCCAGGGTGCGCCTGGTCAAGGGGGCGTACCGGGAGCCGGCCGCGGTGGCGTTCCAGCACCGGGCCGAGGTGGACCGGGCCTACGTCAGGTGCCTGCGGATCCTGCTGGCCGGTGACGGCTACCCGATGGTGGCCACCCACGACCCGCGGCTGATCGCCGTCACCCAGGCGCTGGCCGCTCGCCTCGGCCGCCGGCCCGGCTCCTACGAGTTCCAGATGCTCTACGGCATCCGGCCGGTCGAGCAGCGTCGGCTGGCGGCCGAGGGGCACCGGATGCGCGTCTACCTGCCCTACGGCACCGACTGGTACGGCTACTTCATGCGCCGGTTGGCCGAGCGCCCCGCGAACCTCGCCTTCTTCGCCCGCTCGCTGGCCGGGCGCCGCTGACCCGCCGCCCCCACACGCCCCCCGACCTGTCGCT
>NZ_SMKC01000463.1 GCF_004348315.1 Streptomyces sp. 8K308
TAGGAGACAGGGGCGGGTGGGCGCGACACGGCCGCAGGCCAACACGGCCACAGGGGCCCGACAAGCGGCGAAGCCGCCGTCAAGGCCCCGTAAGCCAGCCGCGCGCCAGCGCACACCAACACCGCTGGTGACCCGGCCCGCACAGCCAGTCCACCGCGCGCCAGCGCAAGCGCGCCGCGGCCTACGCCGAGCGCGTAGCGATACCACGGGGAAACTCCGGTGACGGCTCGCTACGGCCCGCCTACGATCGGGCCCCGTGTTCTCCCGCCCTTCCTTCATCGACGACGACGCGATCGCGCGCGTGGTCGCCGACCACTGGCTGCCCGAGATCACCGAGGTCGCGTACCTGCCCTGGGGGTTCGGCGCGCACCACTGGCGGGTGCGCGGCGCCGGCGGTCGGGCCCTGTTCGTGACGCTTGACCAGCTGGCGCCCCGGCACACCGCGGCCTCGCTGGAGGCCGCCTACGCGGGGGCCGCCGCGCTGGCCGCCGGCGGCCTGGCCGTGGTGTGCGCGCCGCTGCCCGCCGGCACCGGGCGGTTCACCGTCGACGTCGGCCCCGGGGCGCTCAGCGTGACGCCATGGCTCGACGGGCGGTCACCGACCGAGACGGAGGCCCGCGAGCCCGGGCACGTCCGGGAGGTCGTCGCCGCGCTGGCCGCGCTGCATGGCGCCGCGCCCCCGGAGGGGCTGCCGCGCTGGACGCCACGGGTCGACCCGGGCTTCCCGGACGGGCTGCGGGCCGACACCGCGGGTGTCTGGACGTCGGGGCCGCTGGCGGAGCGGGCGCGGGCCGCGCTCGCCGCCCGCTGCGAAGCGATCGGGCGCTGGACCGCCCGCTACCTGGAGCTGGCGGACCTGGCGCGGTCCCGCCAAGGCTCCTGGGTGCCGACCCATGGCGAGCCGCACTTCGCCAACCAGGTCACGGTCGCCGGCGGGCTGAAGTTGGTCGACTGGGAGTCGCTGGCGCTCGCGCCGCGCGAGCGGGACTACGCCAGCCTGCTCGACACGGCCGCCGGCCCCGCGCTGGCCCCGGACCCCGCGATGGTCGAGCTGTTCGCGCTCGACTGGCGGCTCTCCGAGATCGCCGAGTACGCGCGCTGGTTCGCCGCCCCGCACACCGGCAGCGACGACGACCACACCGCGCTCCAAGGGCTCTACGCGGAGCTGTCGGACGCCACCTGATCGTTCGGGTCAGGCGCCGAAGTCCAGCAGCACCTTGCAGGAGGTGGACCGGTCGGCGGCCAGCGCGAAGGCCGCCGCCGCGTCCCGCACCGGCCGTACCGCGCTGATCAGTCCTTCGAGCGCGGGGCGCGCCGCCAGCAGTCGCAGCGCCTCGTCCAGCTCGGGCGCGAAGCGGAACGCGCCGCGCAGGTCTAGCTCGCGGGTGACCAGCGCGTTGCCGGCGAACGGCGTGGTGCCGGGCGGCAGCAGGCCGAGCTGGACGACGACGCCGCCCCTGGCCACCCGGGTCAGGCAGTCGGCGAGCCCGGGCGCGGTGCCGGAGGCCTCGATCGCCACGTCCACCCGCTCGGGCCAGCCGGGGTCGGCCGGGTCGTCGGCGCGCACCACGGCCGTGGCGCCGGCGGTGCGGGCGAACTCCAGGGCGCGCGGCAGCAGGTCGGTGACGGTCACCGAGGCGGCGCCCGCCTCGTCGGCGGCCGCGGCGACCAGGCAGCCGATCGGTCCCGCGCCGGTGACCAGCACGTGCCGGCCCGCCACGGGCCCGGCACGGCGCACCGCGTGCAGGGCGACGGCCAGCGGCTCGGCGAGGGCGGCGCGCTTCAGGTCGAGACCGGCCGGCAGCGGCCGCAGCTGGTCGGCGGGCACCACGATCCGGGCCGCGAAGCCGCCCTGCACGTGCGGCATGCGGGCGGCGCTGCCCAGGTAGCGGGTGTCGCGGCAGATGTTGGCCCGCCCGGCGGCGCACTCCGGGCACCGGCCGCAGGGGGTCGCCGGGTGGACGGCGACCGGGGTGCCGGCCGAGGGCCCCGTCGCGTCCGGGCCGTAGCCGACGACGGTGCCCACCACCTCGTGGCCCGGGACCAGCGGCTCGCGGAGCCGGAAGTCGCCGACCCCGCCGTGCCGGTGGTAGTGCAGGTCGGAGCCGCAGACGCCGCCGTAGCGGATCGCGACCAGGGCCTGCCCGGAGCCCGGCTCCGGCTCCGGCAGCTCCTCGACCCGCAGGTCGCCCGCCCCGTGGATCACACAGCTCAGCATCGTTCCCACCGCCTCACAACACGCTCGACATTCCGCCGTCGACGTACAGCACCTGCCCGTTGACGAAGTCGGCCGCCGGCGAGACCAGGTAGCGCAGCGCGCCGACCAGGTCCTCGACGCGGCCCCACCGGCCGGCCGGGGTGCGGCCGCGCACCCAGGCGCTGAACTCCTGGTCCTCGACCAGCGGCCTGGTCAGCTCGGTCTCGATGTAGCCGGGGCCGAGGCCGTTGACCTGGAGGCCGTGCGGCCCCCAGTCGGCGCACATGCCCTTGGTGAGCATCTTCAGGGCGCCCTTGGTGGCGGCGTACGGCGCGATGCCGGGCCGCACCACCTCGCTCTGCAGCGAGCAGATGTTGACGATCTTGCCCCGGCCGCGGGCGGTCATCCGCCGGGCCGTCTCACGGCCGACCAGGAAGGCGCTGGTGAGGTTGGTGTCGATGATCCGGTGCCACTCGGCGTCGGTGAAGTCGAGGAGCGGCTTGCGGTGCTGCATCCCGGCGTTGTTGACCAGGATGTCGAGCGGTCCGACGCGGTCCTCGACGTCGGCGACGCCGGCTGCGACGGCCGGCCCGTCGGTCACGTCGAACGCGGCGGTGTGCACGGTGGCGCCGGTGGCGTCGCCGATCTCGGCCGCGGCCTTGGCGAGCCGCCGCTCGTCGCGCCCGTTGAGCACGACCACGCAGCCGGCGGCGGCCAGGCCGCCGGCCAGCGCGTGGCCGATGCCGCGGCTCGAGCCGGTCACCAGGGCGACGCGCCCGGCGATGTCGAAGAGGCGATCTGGTGCTGTCACGGTCGGCCGCCTAGATGATCAGGGAGAGCAGCAGGACGAAGACGAGCGAGACGACGGAGATCACGCACTCCATCACCGACCAGGTGCGCAGGGTCTGGCCGACGCTCATCCCGAAGTACTCCTTGACCAGCCAGAACCCGGCGTCGTTGACGTGGCTCAGGAAGAGCGAGCCGGCGCCGATGGCGAGCACGAGCAGCGCCACGTGGGAGGTGGACATGTCGGCGGCGAGCGGGGCGACGAGGCCGGCCGCCGAGATGGTGGCGACGGTGGCGGAGCCGGTGGCGAGGCGGATGCCGACGGCTATCAGCCAGCCGAGGAGCAGCGCCGAGATGTTCCAGTCCTGGGAGATGTCCAGGATCATCTGGCCGACGCCGGAGTCGATCAGGGTCTGCTTGAAGCCGCCGCCGGCGCCGACGATCAGCAGCATGCCGGCGATCGGGCCGAGCGAGCTCTCGACGGTGGAGGCCAACCGGTCGCGGGCGAAGCCGGCCGCGCCGCCGAGGGTGAACATGCCGACCAGCACGGCGGCGAGCAGCGCCATCATCGGGTTGCCGACGACGTCCGCGACCCGCTGCACGGTGTTCTCGGGGTCGTCGATGACGATGTCGACGAGCGCCTTGACCAGCATCAGCACCACGGGCAGCAGCACGGTGGCGACGGTGACGGCGAAGCCCGGCCTGCGGTCGAGCTGCTCGGAGGGCCGCTCCGGGATCAGGCCCTCGGGCGGGGAGACGTCGACCCAGCGGTCGGCGTAGCGCGCGAAGACCGGACCCGCGATGACCGCGGTGGGCACGGCGATCAGCACGCCGAGGGCGAGGGTGACGCCGAGGTTGGCGTCGACCGAGTCGATGGCGGCCAGCGGTCCCGGGTGCGGGGGCACCAGGCCGTGCATCACGGAGAGTCCGGCGAGGGCCGGGATGCCGATCCGCATGAGCGAGTAGCCGCCGCGCTTGGCGACCAGCAGCACCACCGGGATCAGCAGCACGATGCCGACCTCGAAGAAGAGCGGCAGGCCGATGATGCCGGCGATCAGCACCATGGCCCACGGCATGGCGCGGTTGGACGCCTTGGCCAGGATGGTGTCGACGATCTGGTCGGCGCCGCCGGAGTCGGCGAGCAGCTTGCCGAGAATCGCGCCGAGCGCGATGAGGACGCCGACGCCCGCCACGGTGGAGCCGAGACCGGCGCTGAAGCTGCTGATCACCTTGTCGAGCGGGGCGCCGGCGACGGCGCCGAGCACCAGGGTCCCGATGGTGAGGGACAGGAAGGCGTGCAGCTTGAAGCGGGTGATCAGCAGCACGAGCACGGCTATGCCGAGCAACACGGCGAGTGCGAGCTGCCCGTGCCCGGCGGACGTGATCGGCTCGGCCGCCGGGGACGAACCGGCTGCCAGCACCTCCACGTTGAGATGCGTCATGGTTTACCTCACGGAACGGGTGGGGGGACTGGGCG
>NZ_SMKC01000464.1 GCF_004348315.1 Streptomyces sp. 8K308
ACCAACCGCCGTGGTCAACCCCCGGTCGCCCGCTGCTCGCGCCCGTCATCTCAGGGCGCGGTCCGGGCGACACACCTCGCACGGCACGGCCCCGGCCTGGGCGGCAGCGCGCACCTGGTCGACGGTCCCCGGCCGCACCTCATGCTCCCGGCCGGGCGCGGCGCAGTCGCCGCGGTGCACCACCAGTTGCTCGCCGGCGTCCTCGAGGAGCCAGCGCGGCGGCGGCCGGCGGATCCCGTCGACCGGCACCTGGTCGTAGTCCTCACCGGGGATCGGTTCACACGCGTCGACAGGGGCCCAGCTGGCTTTGTTCACGAGTCATGGTTCTGGCTCAACTTCCGTGAAGCGTCACGGTGAGTGACGGCGGAGGCTGGAGCCGACCTGCGGGAAGTCGCCCGAAAATGATCAGTGGTGATCTTGGTGTGGTCGACAGTTCGGCGCCGTGGAAGAGACGACGCTCCGGCTGGAGGAGCTGTTGTTCCCGTCCATCGCTGACGTGGCGGTGGTGTCGGTGGACGTGAACATCAAGGCATTACGGATCGAGGCCCGCCGGACGACGGCTGGCTCGACGTGTCCTGACTGCGGAACCTGGTCGGGGCGTGTGCACAGCTCCTACCTGCGGTTTCCGGCCGACGTGCCGGCTGCGGGGCGGCGGGTGCTGCTGAGTTTGCATGTCCGCCGGTTTTCTTGTCAGGACGCTTCGTGCGGACGGCGGACGTTCGTCGAGCAGGTGCCGGGGCTGACCCGGCGGCACAGCCGGTGGAGCGAGCGCCTGCGTTCGACGCTGGCCGCGGTTGGCCTCGCGCTCGCAGGCCGGGCCGGCGCACGGATGGCCCGCGTCTTCGGCGTGTCCGTCAGCCGCCACACTGTGCTGCGCCTGGTCGACGCACTGCCCGAGCCGCACCCTCCGGCCCCGCGGGTGGTCGGCGTCGACGAGTACGCGACCCGCAAGGGCCACTCCTATGGGAGCGTGCTGGTCGACGTCGAGTCCCGCCGACCGGTGGACCTGCTGCCTGACCGCGAGGCTTCCAGCCTGGCCAGGTGGCTCGCCACGCGCCCCGGGATCGAAGTGGTCTGCCGCGACCGGGCACCGTTCTACGCCGAAGGAGCCACCGCCGGGGCTCCCCAGGCCATCCAGGTCGCCGACCGTTACCACCTCTGGCACAACCTCGGCGAAGCCACTGAGCGGGAAGTCGCCCGTCACCGCGGCTGCCTCCAGGTCCTCATCCCCCAACCGCCGCCCGACCCGGCCCCCACGCCGACGGCGACGGCGACGCTGGACTCACCGTGGCCCACCGGACACCGCTTTGCCGACCGCACCAGAGCCACCCACGCCCGGGTCCACGCCCTGCTGGCCGCCGGTCACAGCCGACGCGCGATCCAGCGCCAGCTCCGCATGACCTACCGCACCGTCAAGCGTTACGCCGACGCCGCCAGGCCCGAAGACCTCTTCCAGGGCCAGTGGCAGAACAACCGGACCTCCGCCCTGGACGAGTACAAGCCCTACCTGGACGACCGCTGGAGCCAGGGCTGCACCAACGCCTGGAAGCTCTGGGAGGAGATCATCCCGCTCGGTTACCAAGGCAGCTACGGCGTCGTCAGCGCCTACATCAGGAAGAAGCGCACCTCACCGGGGCCAGTCACCGCACGGCCCCCGGCACCCCGGGTGGTCGCCGGCTGGATTCTCCGCCGTCCTGAATCGCTCACCGACGTCGAACAGCTCCGGCTCAAAGCCGTCCTGGCTCAGTGCCCCGAACTCGACGCCCTCACCGGGCACGTCCGCTCCTTCGCCCGGATGCTCACCGAGCGCCAAGGGCACCGGCTCCCGCAGTGGCTCGACGCCGTCCGCGACGACGACCTACCCAGCCTCCACACTCTCGCCGCCGGCATCGAACGCGACCGCGACGCCGTCATCGCCGGCCTCACCCTGCCCTGGAACTCCGGCGTCGTCGAAGGACACGTCAACCGCATCAAGATGCTCAAACGGCAGATGTTCGGCCGGGCTGGCTTCCGGCTCCTTCGCAAGCGCGTCCTCCTCGCATGATTCCCCAAGCCCACGGCAAGGCTGAGCGTTGGCCTGACGGCCCCGCCCAGGAATACGCTCATCCGGTGATACCGACAGTGATTGACGCGGACTGGTTGCGACTTCGACCGTTCACCACGGCTGACATCGACTGGGTGCACCAGGTGTCACTTGATCCGGTAGTGCAGCGATTCATCGATCTGCCGTCTCCCTATCGCCGGCAGGATGCGGAGTTCTTCGTCGAACGCCTTGCCCTGGACGGGTGGAGCAGTGGCACACGAGCCGAGTTCCTGGCCGAGGACGCTGACACGAGACAACGGCTGGGCAGGGTGGGTCTGCATCTACGGGAAGACCGCACGGCAGAGATCGGTTATTGGGCCGACCCCTCAGCGCGAGGGCTCGGCGTGGTCAGCAGCGCTGCCGCAGCTACCTGCCAGTGGGCGTTCGACACCCTCGGCCTGGAACTCATCGAGTGGCGAGCCGAAGTCGGCAACCACGCGTCCCGGCGAGTCGCTGAGAAGGTGGGATTCCGCGTCGAGGGGGTATTGCGGAGACGTCTGATCCACCGAGGCCAGAGGGTCGACGCCTGGGTGGGTTCGCTCTTGCCGACTGAACTCATCCATCGCTCCACAGGCGCTGAGCACAACAAGCCATGACGCACCGTGCACGCTTCACGGAAAGCGAGCCAGAACCAAAACTCGTGAACATCACCCATCCGTGGATCTGGGTGCCTCCCAAACCCATGAACATGTGCCTTCACGACTCGCTCGTGAATAAAGCCAGCGGCCCGAGCTGGCGGTCGGTGAACAGTTCCTCGAGCGCGCCGCGCCGGCCGCTGTACGGCTCGCCCATCAGCTGCCGCTGGCCGCGCCGCAGGAGGTCGAAGACGACCAAGTGCGCCGGCTCCACGACCGCCAGCCGCCGTGCCGCGGCCCCGGTCCGGCCCAGGCGCCGCTGGAGCGCGCCGAAGTCCAGCCGGCCCTCGTGGTGGATGACGACCTCGGCGTCGATGACCAGGTCCTCGCCGACGTCGGCCACGGCGTCGGCGATCTCCGGGAACCCGGCGGTGAGGTCGGTGCCGCGCCGTGACAGCAGCTGGGCCCGGCCGTCGGCGGTGGCGTAGACGAGGACGCGGTAGCCGTCCCACTTCGGCTCGAACACGGTGCCGCCCGGCAGCGCGCCGGGCCCGGGCAGCGCGGGGACGGCGCGGGCCAGTATCGGCTCCACCCGGGCAGGCCAGTTCACCCCACCACCAGTACCTCACTGTTGCCGGCCCGGGCGGGTTCGGCGCGCTTGTACAGCAGGCGGCGAGGCGAGGGCTGGTCTGTCCGCGCCGTGTTGTGCCGGCCGGATCGCGTGCTCGGTTGACGCCGCGGTGCGCGGGTGGCAATGCGTTGCCACCGCGATTGCCACCGCCAACGCGGGGTGGCAACGGCGTGTTGCCACCCGGCGGTGGTCAAGCCCTACGGCAAGCCTTGCAGGCACTTCCGTTTCCACGTCCGAATCCACTTCCGTTTCCACGTCCGGCTTCGCTGGTCAACCTCGGGGTGTTCGCCCTGGTCAGAGGCGGTTTTCGGGACTGTGGGAAAGTCTGACACCCCTCTATGAGCACGTTGTGGTGTGGTCATGCCGGGGTGACGGGTGGCGCGGCTGCGGGATCGAGGGGGTAGCGCCTTGCCCCCGCGCAGCCCCTCGCCGGCGCCAGGTTGCCTCTCCTGTTGCCCGTCCCGAGGCTTCTCCTGTTGCCTCTCCTGTCGCCCCTCGTGTTGCCTCTCCTGTTGCCTCCGCGATCTCCAGATCGCGCAGGAAGATGCAGGTCACGGCGCTGGACAAGGGGTCTGCGGGCCGCCGACTTCTTCTCTACGGACCCCCTTTCCCGCGTCACTGGCCGGAGAAGAAGCTGCGGTCGGGCACGGGCGTCGTCGGGGTAGCGTCGGCAGGGTGACGGGCACGAGCAGCAGCGAGGCGTCGGAGGCTGGGCCGCCGGTGCGCCTCAAGCTGCCGGACGGCCAGGAGCTCCTGGTCGTGCTGCGGCGTCGCCGGCGGGCTGACGACGGTTCGTGGTGGTATCTGGTCGGGCTGTCTCTGTGGGGGCCGTCGCAGCGGCCGGACGGCAGCCTGGTGGCCATGCCGGAGCCGGTGGAGTGCTGGGCCCCTGTCGACGCGTGCGAACCGATCCCCGGTGAGGACTACGACCAGGTGCCCACCGACGGGATCCGCCGGCCGCCGCCGCGCTGGCTCCTCGAGGAGACGGGTGGCGACCAACTGGTCGTGCACCGCGGCGACTGCGCCGCGCCCGGCCGGGAGCATGAGGTGCGGCCGGCGACCGTCGACCAGGTGCGCGCTGCCGCCCAGGCCGGGGCCGTGCCGTGCGAGGTGTGTCGCCCGGACCGCGCCCTGAGATGACGGGCGCGAGCAGCGGGCGACCGGGGGTTGA
>NZ_SMKC01000465.1 GCF_004348315.1 Streptomyces sp. 8K308
CCATCTCCCTCACTCCCCCACTCCCCCCACCATCGAGGAACCCTCATGACCGCACGTCCCGACCTCGCGCCCGCCGACCGGGCCGAACCCGGCGCGCCACCCGCTCCCCCACTGCCGTCCGCCACCCTCGGCGGCGAGCGGCGCGGCACGGCGGAGCAGATCACGCTCCTCCTGTTCATCGTGGTGCCGTTCCTGGCGCTGCTCGCCGCGATCCCGCTGGCCTGGGGCTGGGGGGTGAGCTGGCTCGACCTGACGCTGATGGTCGTCTTCTACTTCCTCGGCGTGCACGGCGTCACCATCGGCTTCCACCGGTACTTCACGCACCGCTCGTTCAAGGCCAGGCGGCCGATGCGGATCGCGCTGGCCATCGCCGGCTCGCTGGCCGCCGAGGGCCCCGTGGTCCGCTGGGTGGCCGACCACCGCAGGCACCACAAGCACTCGGACGCCGAGGGCGACCCGCACTCGCCCTGGCGGTACGGCGAGACCGTGCCGGCGCTGGTCAAGGGGCTCTTCTGGGCTCACATGGGCTGGATGTTCGACCGTGAGCAGACGCCGCAGCACGTCTACGCGCCCGACCTGGTCAAGGACCCCGACGTGCGGCGCGTCTCGCGACAGTTCACGCTGTGGACGACGGTGTCCATGCTGCTGCCGCCGCTGCTCGGCGGGCTGATCTCGTGGTCCTGGGAGGGCGCGCTGAGCGCGTTCTTCTGGGGCTCGCTGGTGCGGATCGCGCTACTGCACCACGTCACCTGGTCGATCAACTCGATCTGCCACGCCACCGGTAAGCGGCCCTTCCTCTCCCGGGACCGCTCGGGCAACGTGTGGTGGCTGGCGATCCTGTCCTGCGGCGAGTCCTGGCACAACCTGCACCACGCCGACCCGACGTGCGCCCGGCACGGCGTGGACCGCTGGCAGCTCGACTCCAGCGCGCGGCTGATCAGCTGGTTCGAGAAGGCCGGCTGGGTCTACGACGTGCGCTGGCCAAAACAGTCACGAATCGATGCCAAGCGCGCGATCCCGGGCGGCGAAACCGTCGAATCGGGAGCGAACCGTAAGGAAAACCATCAGGAAACCGCCGCATCGAACACGGCATGATGGGTGGCGTGGCGACCGACAACAGCATCAAGGACGACGGCAAGGGCAGGAATCCGCGGACCACGCGGCGGGCCCGCCGGAGAATGACGGGCACCGAGCGCCGGGAACAGCTGCTGGACATCGGCCGCACCCTCTTCGCCGAGCGCGGTTTCGAGGGCACCTCGGTGGAGGAGATCGCCGCCAAGGCGGGGGTCTCCAAGCCGGTGGTGTACGAGCACTTCGGCGGCAAGGAAGGGCTCTACGCGGTCGTGGTCGACCGGGAGATGAGCAGGCTGCTCTCGATGGTCACCGGCGCCCTGACCGCCGGCCACCCGCGCGAGCTGCTCGAACAGGCGGCGTTCGCGCTCCTCGACTACATCGAGCAGTACACGGACGGCTTCCACATCCTGGTGCGGGACTCGCCGGTCGCCCAGTCGACCGGCACCTTCGCCTCGCTGATCGGGGACATCGCGACCCAGGTCGAGGACATCCTGGGCGTCGAGTTCAAGGGCCGCGGCTACGACGCGAAGCTGGCGCCCATGTACTCCCAGGCACTGGTGGGCATGGTGGCGCTGACCGGGCAGTGGTGGCTCAACGTGCGCAAGCCCAAGAAGGCGGAGGTCGCGGCCCACCTGGTCAACCTGGCCTGGCACGGCCTCCAGGGCCTCGAACACGACCCGCAGCTGGTCGGCCGCCGCCGCGCGTAGCCGGCCAAGAAAAGCGACCCCCTCCCCAGGGGTGGTGTTGGGGAGGGGGCCGTCTCATAGCGGAGCACCGGTCAGAAGGCCGAAGAACCCGGGTCCGCTGGTCCTCAGTTGTTGCCGGCGCCGTTTCCGGAGAGCAGCGCCAGGTCGTCGAGGAGGTGCGACAGCGGGTCGTCACCGTCGATCTGGACCGAGTTCTCGGCACAGTTCTGGCTGTTCTTGCTGGTGAGGATGTCCTGGAGGCCGAGTGCGTCATCGCCGACGATCTCCTGAACGTTCACGGCTCGCGGAATGGCGAGGCAGATCTCGTTCAGCGAGCCGTTGACCAGGCCGATGTTCGGGCTCATGTAGCCACCGGTGGTGATGTTGCCGGTGGCCTCCTTGTTGCCGTTGCCACTGATCGTGGTCGGGCCCTCGTCGTTGCTGATGGCCATGGCGGGGGCGGCAGCCATGCCCGCCACGCCAACGGCGGTGGCCGCGACGGCGGCCGTGGCAAGCGTCTTCTTCAGCACGTGGCTTGTCCTTCCGAGTTCTGGAGTGCCCTGTTCTTGGAGCGCCCTGAACAACGCGTCGACCCGGATTCGGTTGCCGCCGTTCACCTGATTTGCCCAATCCAGTTGTTTGCTCAGCGCCCGGTTGATGCCTGGGCGATCGTCGGCCTGGGTGCCGTGCCCATGCCCTGGCCGAGGTAGAAGCCGGGGTGCGGCGGCTGGTTGTAGGCGGTGTTCTGCCAGGCCAGGCCGGTGCGGTACATCCGGTCCTGGAGCAGTGTGGTGATCCGGTACGAGGTCTGGATCGGGGTGGAGTAGATCCGCAGCGCGTTGTTGTCGCTGGTGCGCCAGATGACCTCCTCCCGCCAGTCGCCCAGGATGTCGCCGGAGAGCACCGGGGTGGCCTTGGTGCCGTTGTTGGAGGCCACGCCCGAGCCGGTCAGCAGCCGGGTGTCGCCGCCCGTGCCGTACTTGTCGATGCGGGTCTGGTCGAGCAGCTCGCGGGTCAGGTCGCCGTCCCACCAGGCGAGGAAGTTGATGCTGGAGGGCTCACGGCCGACCGAGCCGGCGGCGAGGTTGCGCAGGGTGGTGTCGGAGGCGGACCAGAACTCCGCGCCGGGGTTGCCCGCGTAGATGTCGCCGGCCACCCCGCGGCCGTTGTCGGAGCCGGACCCGGTCTGCCAGTTGATCGTGCCGTTCGCGGGCTCGATGCGCAGCGAGGAGGGCTGGCTGGTGGACTCGGACACCTTGAAGTACTCGAGACCAGGGTCGTTCAGGTCGAAGTCGCCCAGGTGCTGGGCGTCGCCGTGGCCGGTGCGGGTGGTCCACATACCGTAGCCGTTGTCGTCGACGGCCATCGAGCCGTAGACGATCTCGTCGCGGCCGTCGCGGTCGATGTCGCCGACGGAGAGGCTGTGGCTGCCCTGCCCGTCGTAGCCGCGGCCGGTGTTGGTCGAGCTGTTGGTGTCGAAGGTCCAGCGGCGGGTGAGCTGCCCGTTGCGCCAGTCCCAGGCGGCGATCACGGTGCGGGTGTAGTAGCCGCGGGCCATGATGATGGACGGCCGATCGCCGTCGAGGTAGGCGGTGCCGGCGAGGAAGCGGTCGACGCGGTTGCCGTAGTTGTCGCCCCAGGAGGAGACGGTGCCGCGGGCCGGCACGTAGTCGGTGGTGGCGAGCGCGGCGCCGGTGCGGCCGGAGAACACGGTCAGGTACTCGGGGCCAGAGAGGATGTAGCCGCTGGAGTTGCGGTGGTCGGCGCTCGAGCTGCCGATCACCTGCCCGGTGCCGGAGACGGTGCCGTCGGCGGTCTTCATGACGACCTCGGCCGAGCCGTCGCCGTCGTAGTCGAACACCTGGAACTGCGTGTAGTGCGCGCCGGAACGGATGTTGCGGCCGAGGTCGATGCGCCACATCCGCTGCCCGGAGAGGGTGTAGGCGTCGATGATGGTGTTGCCGGTATAGCCGGACTGGGAGTTGTCCTTGGCGTTGGTCGGCTGCCACTTGAGCACGATCTCCAGCGTGCCGTCGCCGTTGAGGTCGCCGACGGAGCCGTCGTTGGCCTCGTAGGTGTAGGCGACGCCGTCGGGCGTGGTGCCGCCGGCGGGCCGCTGGATCGGCACGTCGTGGTAGCCCGAGCGGAACTGGATGGCGTGCGGCGAGAACGCCTGCTCGGTGCCGTTGACGACGGCGCGCACCCGGTAGTCGGCGCTGTTGGGCGCGCCGGAGTGGAAGTAGTTGGTGGCGCCGGTGATGTTGGAGGCCACCAGGGTGTCGCCGCGGTAGAGGTTGAACGCGACGTTGTCGGGGTCGGATGCCAGGAAGCGCCAGCTCACCAGGTTGCCGGAGCCGGTGTAGACGCTGACCAGGCCGCGGTCCAGGTTCTCCAACTGGGCGAGCGGCCGCACGTCGTCCTCGGCGGCCGGCGCGGCGGCGGCACCGCCGCCGAGCCCGGTGGCGACGACGGCGGCGACGGCCACGGCGCCGATCCAGCGTCGCAGCCGGCGTCGTTGCGCAGCAGACACGGTCTCTCCTCGGGGGGTTCGGGGATGGCCATCGAGCACTGCGAAGTCGCCGCGCGGCGCGAAAAGGTTGCCGAGCCGGCCTGGCGGCGCAGCCGGCCTAGCGGCCTGCCGCCTCGAAGGTCCCCTCAGCCCACC
>NZ_SMKC01000466.1 GCF_004348315.1 Streptomyces sp. 8K308
GGGCAGCCGGTTGAGCCGCACGTCCTCGCGCCAGGTGACGTGTGACCCGGCGCCCCGGGCGTGGACCTCGATCTCGGCCCAACCGAGCACGACCGAGCCGCGCTTGTCGAGGCGGCAGAAGCCCCGACCTGCGTGGTTCGGGGGCTGCCAGGCGGTCACCTCCATCGGGTCGTCGAAGGCCCAGCGGCCGACGCCGGTGCGCGCCACGACGAGGGTGCCGGGCCTGGTCGGTCCCGGCGGGGTGACGGTGACGCGGGTCAGGGGGGCGTGGGTGCCGTGGCGCGGCCAGTCGGTGAGTCGACGCCACGCCTCGGCGGCGGGCAGCGGGGACTGGCGCACGAGGCGGATGAGGGGCACGGCCGGATCGTAGACGAGGGTGCCGAGTCTCGGCCTCGGTGGCGCGAAACGCGCTCTGTCGACGCGGGTCGGGGGCTCGCTATCGTCACCCGGTGGGAGGCACCGTGATGCGAATCGCTGGAGCGACCGTGTTGTTGACCGGCGCGGCGGGCGGGATCGGCGGCGCGCTGGCGCGTCGGCTCACGGCCGACGGTGCCGCGCTCGTGCTCTCCGGCCGCCGGGCGGAGGCGTTGGAGCCGTTGGCGGCCGAACTCGGCGCGCGGGTGGTGGCCGCGGATCTGGCCGACCCCGAGCAGGTGCGGCGGCTGGCGCGGGAGTGCGCGGACGTGGACGTGCTGGTGGCCAACGCGGCGCTGCCGGGCACCGGGGACCTGCTGGAGTACACGCCCGAGCAGATCGACCGGGCGCTCGACGTGAACCTACGCACGCCGGTGATGCTGGCCAGGCTGCTGGCTCCGCGCATGGTGGCGGCGGGGCGGGGCCATCTCGTGTTCGTGGGGTCGATGTCGGGGAAAGCGGCGACGCCGCTGTCCTCGATGTACACCACGTCCAAATTCGGCCTGCGGGGCTTCGCGCACAGCCTGCGTCTCGATCTGCGGGCCTCCGGGGTGGGCGTCTCGCTCGTGCAGCCGGGCTATGTGCGGGACGCGGGGATGTTCGCGGCGGCCGGTGAGCCGACGCCGGTGAGCGTGCCCACGGTCACGCCGGAGCAGGTGGCGGCGGCCGTCGTCCGCGCGGTCGAGGCGGACCGCGGCGAGGTCAATGTGGCGCCGCTGCGGCTGCGGCTGCTCTGCGCGCTGGCCGGCCAGTTCCCGAGCCTGGCCGAACGCGGTGGGCGACCGCCGCGCGGCGGAAACGTGGTCCGGCGGATCGCCGACGCGCAGCGCGACCGTCGTTGAGCCGCCGGAACGCCCCGGGGTGACCGGGGCGTTCCGGCGGGCCGGCCACCTTCGGGTCAGCTCTCGACGATGCCGGGGCCGATGAAGTCGACCCAGTTGACGTTGAGTTGGCCGGTGGTCTTGACGAGGTAGAGCGGCCCGCTCACCGGTGCCGCGGCGGGGTCGACCTGGGCGGTGACGTCCTGGTAGACCTGCCAGTCACCGGTGGGTGGGACGTGGATGGTCGCCACGGTGGAGCCGGTGTCGGGGTCTCCGGTGCGGATCTCGACGGTGGCGCCGGCGTCGGGGGAGGCGGCGCGCAGGCCGATCTCCTCGATGCCGGTGAGGTTGGTGCGGTTCCAGGCCCACCAGTCGCCGTCGTCGATGTGCCCGATGTTGCGGCCGCCGCCGGCCGGGTCGCCGGTGGTCTCCGACTGGACACCCGGCGTGCCGCCGCCGGGCGCCGACTCGAGTCGGCCCGTCGCGTCGAAGTGCTCGGCCTCGCGGTGCTTGGGCTGGAGAACGATGACCTCCTGGGTGGTCAGCGGCGGTGCCTCGCCTGAGCCCTGGTCGGTGTAGGTCACCGTCACGGTGCCGAAGACGTTGGCGCCGGTGTGGCCCTCGTCGCCGGGGAGCGGGAACGTGCCGGCGCAGCCGCGGTACTGCTCGTAGCCGTGCGAGTGTTCGTCGTGCCCGAGGCCCGGTTGGACGACGACCTGGTCGCAGTCGATCTCGCCGTCCTCGGCGTCGGCGCCGGTGACCTGGTAGCGGATGGTGTCGCCGAACTCGAAGAAGCCGCCGTCGAGTGGGGCGGTGACCTCGAGGGTGGGGGCGGAGTTGCCGGCGGTGATGTCGAGGTTGGACACGGAGCTGCGGCCGTCGGGGTCCGTGACGGTCAGTCGGGCGGTGTACCGGCCGGGCTCGGTGTAGGTGTGGGTGGCGGTGGGTTCTGTGCTGTCCTGGGTGCCGTCGCCGTCGAAGTCCCAGGCGAAGGTGACGGGTTGGCCGTCGGGATCGTGGGATCCCGTGGCGTCGAAGGTGACCTCGAGCGGCAGCGGTCCCGAGGTGCGGCTGGCGTCGACGCGGGCGACAGGTGCCCGGTTGCCCTGCACGTAGTCGATCCGGTAGACGCCGGAGTCGGTGTTGTCGCCGCCGAAGCCGCTGCCCCACTCGATGAGGTAGAGGGCGCCGTCAGGACCGAACTGCATGGCGTGCGGGCGGCTGAACGACATCTCCGCGAGCATGCGGGAGACGTCGGCGACGCCGGTGCGGTCCTCGTCCGGCTGGACGGAGAACAGCCGGCCGTCGTTCCAGTCCGCGAAGACGACCTTGCCGTCGAAGTACGCCGGCCACCTGCGGTCGGAGTCGAGATCGGGATCGTAGGCGTAGGCGCCGCTGGTCATGGGGGCGCCGCTGGAGCCGATCTCGGGGACGCCGGTGCTCGACGCGCCCATCCACATCTCCGCCGGCACGGCGGCGGGCAGCCGGCCGCGCCCGGTGTTGTTCGGGGAGTCGTTGACCGGCGCCGCGCAGTCGAACGCCTCGCCCGAGGTGCCGGTGGCGAAGTCGTGGTCGACGTAAGGGGTGTTGTCGCCGACGCAGTAGGGCCAGCCGTAGAAGCCGGGCTCGTCGACGATGTTCCACTCGACGCGGCCGTCGGGCCCACGGTCGGGGTCGGCGGCGCCGGCGTCCGGGCCGTAGTCGGCGACGAAGAGGTGGTCGGTGGTCGGGTCGATACCGATCCGGAAGGGGTTGCGGAAGCCCATGGCGTAGATCTCGGGGCGGGTGTCCGGCGTGCCGGGCCGGAAGAGGTTGCCCCGCGGGATGGTGTAGTGGCCGTTCGGCCGCGGGGTGATGCGCAGCACCTTGCCGTTCAGGACGGCGCTGTTGGCCGAGGTGCGCTGGGCGTCCCAGGCGGCGCGGCCCGCCCGCTCGTCGATCGGGGCGTAGCCGTCCGAGGCGAACGGGTTGGTGTTGTCGCCGGTCGCGATGTACAGGTTGCCGTCGCCGTCGAACTCCAGCGCGCCGCCCGCGTGGCAGCACTGGTCGCGCTGGACGTCGATCTCGAGCAGCACCTTCTCGCTCGCGGGGTCCAGGGTGTCGTCGCGCCGGACGGTGAAGCGCGAGACGCGGTCGACGGGATCGTCGCCGGCGGGCGAGTAGTAGAGGTAGATCCAGCCGTTGCGCTCGAACCTCGGGTCCAGCGCGACCCCGAGCAGGCCGAACTCCTGGCCGGTGTAGACCGGGAGGGTGGCGGCGGTCACCACGGTCCCGTCGGTGCGCACCACGCGCACCGCGCCGTTGCGGTCGATGTAGAAGACGCGGCCGTCGTCGGCGATCGCCAGCTCCATCGGGTTGCTGGTGTTGTCGTCCAGGGTCACCTTCTCGAAACCCGCGGTCAGCGACGCGGTGCAGTCGGCGGCCACCGCGCCGGCGGCGGAGCGGATACCGCCGAGCAGGTGGGTCAGGAAGCGGGGGTCGGAGTAGGAGTCCGCGGTGTGGCCCATGCCGGTGTACCAGGAGCGGCCGCCGTCGTAGTTCTGGCACCAGGAGATCGGGTGCTCGGCCCCCATCGAGCCGCCGGTGTAGGTGGTCTCGTCGAGGGAGGCGAGTACGTGCACGTCGCCCCGGGGGTTGGCCCGGTAGTTGTACCACTCGTCGTAGCGGTCCCAGCGGACCGGCAGGTCAGCGGTGGCGGGGTGCGCGGGGTCCTCGACCTTGACGGTGGCGTCCTGTTGGGCCGGGTGGTTGGCGAAGTAGGCGCCGACCAGGCCGCCGTACCAGGCCCAGTCGTACTCGGTGTCGGAGGCGGCGTGCACGCCGGCGTAGCCGCCGCCGGCGCGGATGTAGCGCTCGAACGCGGCCTGTTGGTCGGCGTCGAGGACGTCGCCGGTGGTGGAAAGCCAGACGACGACCTCGTACCGGGCGAGGTCCTCGTCGTTGAAGACGGAGGCGTCCTCGGTGGCCGTCACCTCGAAGCCGTGCTCGGCGCCGAGCTCCTCGATCGCCGCGACGCCGGCCTCGATGGAGTCGTGCCGGAACCCGGCGGTCTTGCTGAACACGAGGGCGCTGAACGTCTCGGCGCCGTGTCCTGGATGTGCCGCGGCCGCGCCGGCTCCGAGGAAGCTCCCGAAGAGCGTGGCGAGGATCGCGACGACGGCCAGGGCGGCGCGGCGCTGGGGGCGGGTG
>NZ_SMKC01000467.1 GCF_004348315.1 Streptomyces sp. 8K308
CCGCACCCGGGTCGGGGCGCCGCGCAGCTCGGCCGGGCCGTCCGGGCCGATGAACTCGCCGCTCGCCACGCCCGGTTCGGTCGCCGCGAACAGCTGGGGCAGGGCGCCCCGCTCCACCGGCTGGGCGATCAGCGGGTTGCCGAGGCGGCCGAGCAGCACCCGCCAGAGTCCGACGGTCGCGCTGGTCTGCAGGTTGGTGGCGGTGTAGCCGGGGTGGGCGAGCACGCTGGCGACGGGGCTGCCGGCCTCGGTCAGGCGGCGGTGGAGTTCCAGGCCGAACACGGCGTTGGCGAGCTTGGACTGGTTGTAGAAGGCCATGGGCGAGTAGCCGCGCTCGCCGGCGAGGTCGTCGAAGCGGATGCCGGCCCGGCGGTGGTTGACCGAGCTGACGGTGACCACGCGGGGGTCCCGGCCGGCCGCGAGGCGGTCGAGCAGCAGGCCGGTGAGCACGAAGTGGCCGAGGTGGTTGCAGGCGAACTGGAGCTCGTGGCCCTGGGCGCTGAGCGTGCGCGGCGGGGCCATCACGCCGGCGTTGTTGACGAGCACGTCGAGCCGTGGGTGGTCGGCTCGCAGCCGGTCGGCGAAGGCGTGGACCGAGTCGAGGTCGGACAGGTCGAGGCGCCGCACCTCGAGTCGCGCGTCCGGCTGTTCCGCGGTGATCTCGGCCGCCGCCGTGCCGCCCCGGCCCTCATCGCGCACGGCGAGGATCACGTGCCCGCCGGCGCGGGCGAGGGCGCGGGTGGTCGCGAGGCCGAGGCCGCTGTTGGCCCCGGTGACGACGAACACGCGCCCGGTCTGGTCCTGGATCCGCTCGGCGGTCCAGCGCTGCCGTTCACTCATGGGCACACCATGCCTCTGGTGGCACTCGATGTCAATATGCGCCTGAGTGCCGTTTGCGGCATGACGGGTATGCTGGCCTGGTGAGCTCCCGCCCCGACGTGACCATGGCCGAACGCAAGCGTCAGCTCGTCGCGAACGAACTGACCGAGGCGGCGCTTCAACTGCTGGCGTCCAAGGGGTACGACGCGGTCACGGTCGACGAGATCGTGGCCACGGCGGGCGTGTCCCGGCGGACGTTCTTCCGGTACTTCGCGTCCAAGGAGGACGTGGTCGTCCAGTTCCTGGCCGACCTGGGCACCGGCATGCGCGCCGAGTTGGCGGGGCGCCCTGGCGAGGAGCGTCCCTCGGTCGCGCTGCGGCACGCCGTCTGGGCCGGTCTCGCCGCCTGCGCCGACCCTTCAGACCACACCGAGCGGGCGCTGCGGGTGGTGCGGCTGATCCTGCGCACGCCCGCGCTGCTGGCGCGCTTCCTTGAGCGGCAGGCACGGTGGCGCGAGGAGTTGGCGGACGAGCTGGCGCGCCGGCTCGGTCGTGACGCCGGCACCGACCTCTACCCCCGGATGGCGGCCGGGATGGCGCTGTCCGCCTTCGACACCGTGCTGCGGCGGTGGAGCGAGAGCGAGGGCGTCGCGGACCCGGCCGAGCTGACCGACCGGGCCTTCGCCCTCATCGCCCCGGCGCTGGACGCCGACCTGCGCTGAGCGCGGGCCGGCCGGGCCGGCCGGGGCCGCGATCTCAGTGCGCGGCGACCGAGCGCGCGACGCGGAAGCCGACGTCGTCGGTGTGGAAGGTGGGGTGGCTGCGGCGGCGGACCGAGGCGCGGCAGCTCCAGCGTTCGTCGTACCAGCCACCGCCGCGCAACACCCGGTAGCTGCCGTAGACCTCCGGGTCGTACTGGTCCCAGCACCAGTCCCACACGTTGCCCAACATGTCGTGCAGGCCCCAGGCGTTGGGCTTCCTGCCGCCCACCTCGTGGACGCGCTCGCCGGAGTTGCCCCGGTGCCAGGCGATCTCGTCGAGGTCCCCGTAGCGCGGCCCGGTGGTGCCGGCGCGGCAGGCGTGCTCCCACTCGGCCTCGGTCGGCAGCCGGTAGCCGTCGGCCGAGCGGTCCCACGTGACACCCTCGCCCCCGTCGTCGACACGGTAGGCGGGCGTCAGCCCCTCGCTCCGCGAGAGGGCGTCGCAGAAGCGGACGGCGTCCCACCAGGACACGCTCTCCACGGGCAGTTCCTCGCCGCGCGCCGCGCTCGGCCACTCGCCGGTGACCCGGGCGTACGCGGCCTGCGTCACGGGGAACGGCGCCAGCTCGAACGCGGCGACGTCGACGGACCAGCGGCGCTCGGTGCGTCGGTCCGACAGCGTCACCCGGCCGGCCGGGACGGTGACCAACTCCATGCCGCCGCCCCGGTCAGCCGGCCTGCTCGTGGGCGATGTCGACGGCGACCTCGTCCTCGTCGCTGGTCACCCGGAAGCCGGGGGCGCCGCCGCCCGGGGTGTCGAGGCCGAGGACGACGCGCAGTTCCCCTTCGAAGACGCCGAAGTCGCGCACCTCGCGAACGGTGTCGGTGAGGTCGGCGGGCGCGAAACCGCTCTGCTCGTCGACCCCGACGAGGACGATCTGCAGGTCGTGGGCGCCGGCGATGTCCCGCGGCTCCTGGTCCCCGCTCGGGAGTTCGTCGACGTAGCTGGCGATGACCTGTGGCGCGCCGCCCTCGAAGGCGAAAGTGACGCGGTCGTAGCCGTCGTGCCCGGTGACCAGGACCTCCCTGAGCCGGGGCACGCCCACGCCCAGGGCCGGGCTGTCCTTGCGCTCGGCGTCCCACTCGCCAACCGCCGCGTCGGCCGGGGCCTCGGTCTCGACGCCCACCTCCGCCGTCACCTCTTCTGCGCCCGTGGGCTGGCTCGTCTCGTCGCTCGACGCGCTGGACTCGGTGCCGGCGGGGTCCCCCTCCTCGCCGCACGCGGCCACCAGCAGCAGCGGGACGAGGGCGGCGGTCGTGGTCGCCAGGGCGAGGCGGCGTCTCGGGCGGTGACGTGGCACCGTGACTCCTGCGGTTGGGGGCGGTCGTGGACGGTGGCGTGCGGACGGGTGCGGGCGGTCACGCCCCCGCCGGCACGAAGGTGACCGCCGCCGCGCTGGCGACCAGCTCGACCTCGTCGCCCAGCGCGTGCTCGGCGACCCGGGCGACCACGTCGGCCGGGATCTCGGCCAGCGGATAGGTGCCGTGCGTGTCGTGCGGGAGGACGACGCCGAAGCCACGGGCGAGCGCGGCGCGGGCGGTGGCGCTGACGCACATCTCGCTGAGCACGCCGCAGACGGCCACCCGGCGGATGCCGTGGCCGTCGAGGAGTTCGCCGAGCGGGGTGCCGGCGAAGCCGTCGTCCTCCGTCTTGCGGATCACGGTCTCCGCCGGCTCGTTGAGGAAGAGCTCCCAGCCGGGCGTGAACGGCTCGTCCACCGTGCCGGGTGCGCCGTCGTTCTGGAGGTGGATCACGGGCGCGCCGGCCCGGCGGGCGCGCTCGACGAGGGCGCCGACGCGGTCGGTGAGGCCGGCGGCGTCGGTCACCGGCTCGGCGCCGCCGGCCAGGAAACCCCGCTGCATGTCGACCACGATGAGGGCCTGGACGATCATCGGCCCATCCTCGCACGGTCGTTGACACCGACGCCGTATGACCCCGCCCCCCGCGACGGGATCAGACAGCGGCGAGTGCCGCGGCCACGACCCGCCGCACCTGCTCGGGTCCGTCCGCGGTCCTGGCCAGGACCCGCATCCCGACCACGGTGTTCAGCAGCAGACTGGCCAACGCGTGTGCGTCACGCGTCGGATCGACCTCCCCGGTCCTCTGGCCCTCCTCGATGGCGGCGAGAAAGGCGCCCTCGGTCCGGTCGAACATGTCCCGGACGACGGACGCCGCCTCCTCGCCGGCGGCCGCCAGCTCCGTCGCCGTGTTCGCGGCGAAGCAGCCGCGGCGTTCGTCGCCCGTGAAGTCCAGGGTGACCACCGCTTCGAGGGCGAGGCGCAGCCGCTCCCTGACAGGCAGGTCCTGGCGCCGCAACATCTCGACCAGCGCGGCGGCCTGAGTGTCGCCGTACCGCCGCAGGGCCAGCATGAACAGGGCGCGCTTGCTGCCGAAGGCGTGGTACAGGCTGCCCTTGCCGATGCCCATCTCGTCCACCAGGGCCCGTGGGGTGGCCAGGGCATAGCCGTCGCGCCAGAACACCTCCATGGCACGGGCGATGGCGTCGTCCGGATCGAACTGCTTGGGCCTCCCCACGAGCGGCAGCCTGATGTTTCTTGTCCTGGAGGTCAAGTATTCCGGGACGATTCTGACGTGTTCCGGCGTGATTCCGGCGTGATTCCGGCGTGTTCCGGCATGTTCCGGCGTGATTCCGACAGTCCCCGACCGTCGCGTCAGCGGCGCTTGACGACGCGGAGGACGGGCGCGGACTCGACGTGCGTGACGGCGGCCAACTCGCTCAGCGGGCCGGTGAGATAGGCGTGCAGCGCGTCGGCGTCCCGGGTGACGACGGCGGCCATCAGGTTGCTCGGCCCCGTGGTGGTGGCGGCGAAGACGACCGGGG
>NZ_SMKC01000468.1 GCF_004348315.1 Streptomyces sp. 8K308
GGTGTACCTAGTGCCACCCCGGATTCGGGTCGTGAGGCCAATGTGGCGGAGCCGCGCCGTCCGTAGGTTCGTGGATGTGGCGCACGGGGCGTCACGGAGCGAGTTCACGACGCTCACGGGCTCACGGGCTCACGGGCTCACGGGCTCACCGGCTCACGGGCTCATGGGAAGGGGAAGGCGAGATGTTTCGTCGTGGTGGCGGGCCTGGGCCCGCGCGGAGCGCGGAGGCGCTGCGGCTGGTCGGGGTCACCAAGGGCTACGGGGGCGCGGAGAGCGCCGTGACCGCGTTGGACGACGTGTCGCTGTCCCTGCCCACCGGCAGCTTCACGGCGGTCATGGGGCCCTCGGGTTCAGGGAAGTCCACGCTGCTGCAGTGCGCGGCCGGGCTCGACCGGCCGGACCGGGGCCTGGTGGTGGTGGACGGCGCCGAGCTGGCGGGCGGCAGCGAGGCCGAGCTGACGAAGTTCCGGCGGAACCGGATCGGCTTCGTTTTCCAGCAGTACAACCTGCTGCCGACCCTCACCGTCCTGCAGAACACGACGCTGCCGCTGCGGCTCGCCGGCCGCCGGGTCAACCGGGAGCGGGCGCGCGGGGTCCTGGCACAGGTGGGCCTCGGCGACCGGCTCGGTCACCGTCCTGACCAGCTGTCCGGCGGGCAGCGGCAGCGGGTGGCCATCGCCCGGGCGCTGGTGGCCGAGCCCAGCGTGCTCTTCGCCGACGAGCCGACCGGCGCGCTGGACACCCGCAGCGCCCGCGAGGTGCTGGAGCTGCTGCGCGAGGTGGTCACCGCGCACGGCAGGACGGTGGTGATGGTGACGCACGACCCGGTCGCCGCCTCCTACGCGGACTCGGTGGTGTTCCTCGCGGACGGCCGGCTGGCCGGTTCGATGGCCGCGCCGACCGCGGACGCGGTCGCGGAGCGGCTCGCGCACCTGGGCGACGTCGTGGCGGCGGGGGTCTAGGGCCGTGGTCATGCTCCAGTTGGCGATCCGCTCGGTCCGGCAGCGCCCGGGCCGCTTCCTCGGCACCCTGCTCGCCGCCTTCCTCGGCGCGGGCGTCAGCATGGCGTTCAACTCCCTGCACGACACGGCCGGCGCCGCCGGCGTCGACGACGTCAGCGCCGAGACGCTGAGCCTGAGCGGCGGCGTGGTCGGCGGGTACGGCACGCTGCTGGTCTTCTTCGCCGTCGCCTCCACGCTCACGGTGAACGTCCGGCAGCGGGAGTCAGAGCTGGCCCTGCTCCGGCAGACCGGCGCCACGCCCGCCCAGGTCAGGCGGATGGTGATGGGCGAGGCGATCCTGGTGGCGCTGCTCGGCGCGGCGCTGGCGATCGGACCCGCGATGCTGGGCGGGCGCGCCCTGCTCACGATGTTCCGGGAGACCGGCCAGGTCGCCCCCGGCGTGGACCACGTGTTCGGCCCGATCGCGCTCTCCGCGGGCTTCGGCGTCACGCTGCTGGCCTCGGCCGGGGCGGCGTTCCTCGCGGTCCGGCGGGCCACCAGGGCCGCGCCGGGGGCCCGGGCGCCGAGGGCTCGGCTGCGGACCACGGGCGGCGTGCTGGCGCTGCTCGGCGGCGTGGGCGGGGTGTCCGCCACCTGGGCCATGGACCCGGCGGAGCCGGCGCTGATGGCGGCGCCCGCCTACGGGGCCATCCTGCTGTCCGTCGGCTTCGCCACGCTCTCGGCCGGGCTGCTGAGGACCCTGCTCCGCTGGTTCGGTCGCCCCATCGCGGCGCTGACCGGCGCCGGCGGCTACCTCGCGGTGCACAACACCAGGCAGCGGGCCGCGAGCCAGGCCGGGGTGCTGATGACGCTCGTCCTCTTCACCGGGATCACCTTGGCTACGGTGTGCATCCAGGTGATCGAGAGCGACGCGCTCGACGCGGCGGGCATCACCAGGTCCGTCGAGGACAAGAACCTGGAGACGCTGAACCTGGTGGTCGTCGGCATCATCGCCGCCTTCTGCTGCGTCATGCTGGTCAACAGCCTGTACGCGGCGACCTCCTACCGCCGCCAGGAGTTCGGCCGGCAGCGTCTCGCCGGCGCCACGCCGAGGCAGGTGCTGACGATGGTCGCGACCGAGAGTGCGTTGCTGACCGCCGTCGGGCTGTTCTTCGGGACGGTGGCCGGGCTCGCGGGGGCGGTCGCCTTCTCCCAGGTGCGGGCGGAGGCGACGATGCCAGGCGAGGCGATAACGATCTGGCTCGGCACGGCCGCGATCGCGACCGTGGCGACGCTGGTGACCAGCGTGCTCACCGCCCGCGGGGCGCTGCGCGCTCCGGCGATCCAGGCCGTGGCGGTGGCGGCGTAGGCCGCTGTCGCGCCCGCGCGGCGCGGGCCGGGGGTGGCGGAGGGCTGAGCGGCGACGCCGCTCAGCCCTCCGCTGCCCAGTCGACGACCAGCCGTGCCCCCGCGCGCCGCAGGCCCGTCGTGCCGAGGTCGGCGCTGGCCGCGGTCAGCCGGTCGGCCACCCACGTCCACTCGGGCCCGTCCGGCTCGGCCGGGCGGGTGTGGGCGTAGTCGAGGGCGACGGGCAGGGCCTCGGTGTGGCGCGGGCCTTCTGGGGCGAGGGCGGTGAAGACGAGGATGCCGCGGTCGTTGTGGAGCACCGGGTCCACGGCGTAGTCGTCGACAAAGTCGCCCAGGTCGAACAGGACGCGGCGGGTGAGACCGTGGAAGACGTGGGCGGAGTGGCCGACGACCAGCGTGGCGCCGGCGGCGAGCAACCGGGGCGCCGCGCGGCGGACGTGCGTCACGGGCTCCACCACCATGTTGGGGCCCCAGTGCACCATCAGCACCACCGCGTCGACGCGGGCGCGCAGCGCGCCGATCGTCTCGGCGAGCCAGTCGGGGACGCCCGCGCGCAGGTCGGCGTGGGCGACGCCGGGCCGGCCGGGTCCCGCCGCGTACTCGGCCGGGTGGTCGGTGACGCCGAGCAGCCCGATCCGCAGCCCGCCCACGGTCAGCACGGCCGGCTCCCGCGCCGCCGCCTCGTCGGGGCCCGCCCCCACCGCGAGGATCCCGGCCGCGGCCAGGTGGTCCAGGGTGTCGAGCAGCGCCTCCGGGCCGTAGTCGAGCGCGTGGTTGTTGGCCAGGGTCACGGCGCGCACGCCGAGCCCGGCCAGCGCCTCGGCGGCCGGCGGCGGGGCGCGGAAGAAGAACGGCTTGCCGGGGATCCGGATCGGGCTGCCCCGGCTCGACACGCAGCACTCCAGGTTAAGCAGCACCGCGTCGGCCGTGGCCAGCTCGGCCCGCAGCTCGTCGGCGAACAGGACCCCCGTGCCGTGGTGGCCGATCTCCTCGGCCACGCCACGGCCCAGCATGGTGTCCCCGGCCAGCGCCAGCCGGGCCTCAGCTGCCACCGGCGAGCAGCACCTCCCTGGCCAGCCTGGCGCCCCGGGCGGCGGGGCTGTCCCGCACGTCCCGCGGCGGGTCGTCGGCCAGGCCGTCGAGCACGGTGCGCAGGGCGTCCGTCAGGGTCTCGACCCGCTGCTCGAGCTCCTGGATCCGGGTCTCGGTCGCGTCAGTCCTGAAGTCGGTCATGAGGCCACCTCCCTCGGCACGCGGTGTGTCGCGATGAGTCCGCCCTTCCAGCGTCACACTTCGGGCGAATCGATGCCAAACGGTCGCCTCACCGTTCCAGGACCACGGTCCGCATGCCACCGCCGCCGGGCCCTGCCTCGTCGCGTACCACCCGCAGGCCGGCCGTGCGGCACTGGTCGAGGACCCAGCCGTGGGCCAGTCGCAGTTTGCGGTAGCTGCCGGTGCGCAGCGTCCACCCGCCGTCGGGGCCCGGCCGGCGGGTGTGGACCAGGTCGTGCACCACCACCGTGTAGTCGTCGAAGTCGTCCGGGTACTCGAGGAAGCACGTCATGATCCGGTCCTCGGTGGCGCGGACCGGCAGGAAGCGGTCGGTGCCGGTGAGCGGCACGGTCAGGTCGCGGTAGGAGAGGACGGCACGGCCGCCGGGGGCCAGGGCGCCGGCGATGTCGCCGAGCAGCGCCGCCACGTCGCCGCGGGTCGGCAGGTGGGTCAGGGTGTCGCCGAGGCACAGGACCACGCCGGCCGAGCCAGGCCGCACCAGCTCCCGGGGCGCGGTGCGCAGGTCGGACTCGACCGGCCGCACCGCCGGCGTGCCGGCCGTGTGCTCGGCCAGCTCGGCCAGCAGCGGGGCGCTCAGGTCGACGGCGAACACCGGGTCGAAGCCGAGCTCGGCCAGCGCGAGGCTGCTGTGGCCCGGGCCGCAGCCCAGGTCGACCGCGGTGGCGCCGGCCGCTCCAGGCACGATCCCGAGGTCGGCGAGGAAGGTCCGCTGGGTGGTGGCGAGCGCTGTCAGGTCGCCGCCCAGCATCCACGTGTAGTGCTCGGCGAGCAGCCGGTCGTAGTGGTCCATCGCCGGTGGGTGGGTG
>NZ_SMKC01000469.1 GCF_004348315.1 Streptomyces sp. 8K308
CCCCTCGCCACCCGTCCCCTCACCACCGGCGAACTCTTCGAAGGCACCGGCCCCACCGCCCTCCGCCGCCTCGTCCTCACCCCCGCCGGCGTCTCCATCGGCTACCGCGTCTTCCAGGACCGGGTGGAGGTCCGCCTGGTCTGGCTGATCGGCCACCCATGACCGACAACACCGACACGAACCACCCACCCGATGCCAGCGCCGGCGCCACACCCGTGCTCGGCGGGGGTTGCGGATGCGCCAGCGGGAGTTGGCGGACGAGGGGTGATAGCTGCTCGCCGGGGAGTGTGTACGTGGTCGAGTCAGCTTGTTCGTGCGAGGGGCGGCTTGTGGGCTTGCGGTGTGCCGGGCTGTTCGGGCTACGGTGATCGTGCGATCTGGGACGCCGGGTGCGGCGCCAGCGCGGCCGCCGCTCCACCGGAGCGATGGTTCGGGGCCTCCCCGTCGCCTCTGGCCGTATCTATATGGCAAGGTCGCGTAGGGAGCCGGCCTTCCGGGATCGGACCACGGACGGGATCCGTGTCGGCCCCCCGGGGCTGAGTACGCCCCGGACCAGTGCGCCCAAGACCGCGGCTGAACAGTTCTCACCTGCTCAGCCCTCAGGAACCGTACGAGGTCGTGAACGCCGAGCGTCTGGCGGCCGATGACGAGGGGACGGGGCTGCTCGCTCCGCCGGCCGACCCGGCCGGGCGCTTCGGGCCGGACGGCGGCCCGGTCAGGGATGTCGCGATCCGCTGGCGCGGGGCGATGACCTCGCGGGTGCCTTCGGTGTCCGCCGGGGCGGGCCTGGTGTCGTCGTGCCTGGCAGGGCGCGGAGGAGGACGGGAGCCGTCTCGTCGGCATGAGCGCGGAGGAGTTGCGGCGGGAGTACGAGGCGTCGATGGCGGCGCTCGTCGCCGCGGCGGACGGCGCCAGCCCGCCGAAGAAGGGTGTGGTGCGCTGCCTGGGGCGGCGGTTCCTCGAATCTGTGCCGGATCGTGGCGGGGTTCGAGCGCCTCACCGCGCGCGGGTTCGTGGCGGAGCCGGCGCTGTGGCCGACGACCTCCGGGGCCTGGCAGCTATGTCCGCGAGCGGGTCGGGGAAGGGCGGCGCGCTGGTCGGCGCGGTCTTCTGGAACGGCCAGGGCCACGACGTGCTCAGCCCAGTAACCTGAGGTCATGCGCGGGGGGAACACACGCACGGTGGCGCTGGCCGTCGTCATCGGGCTCGGGGCGGGCGCGTGCAGCGGTGCCGGTCCTTCGGAGACGCGGCCGCCCGTGGCGGAGTCGGAGGCCGCCGAGGTCCCGCCGGTGCCGGCGCGGTTCAGCGAGCAGCGGTTGGCGTGGGACGAGTGCCCAGCGCCCACGCCGCTACAGGGGAGCGGGGACGCGCCCGGCGCCGAGTGGGAGTGCGCGACGCTGACCGTGCCGCTGGACTACGACGCGCCGGGGAGCGGCGAGACCGTGGAGATCGCGGTGGTCAGGAAGCCGGCGACCGGCGGGGAGCGGTTGGGGTCGCTGGTGTTCAACTTCGGCGGTCCCGGCGGCTCCGGCGTGGCGGCGTTGCCCCGGGCCGAGGAGCGGTACGCGGAGCTCGGTGAGCGGTACGACCTGGTGAGTTTCGATCCGCGCGGGGTCGGGGCGAGTTCGCCCGTCGTCTGCCGGACGGACGCCGAGATCGACGCGGCGGCGCAGCGGAACGACGGGCCGCCGGTGACCGAGGAGGAGGAGCTGTCGTACCTGTCGCGGGCGTACGACTACGCCCGGGCCTGCGAGGCGGCGGCCGGGCCGCTGCTGCCGCATCTCACCACGGTCGACGCGGCGCGCGACCTGGACCTGTTACGGCGGGCGCTCGGGGACGAGCGGCTCAACTACTTCGGCGTGTCGTACGGGACGAAGCTCGGCGCCGTCCACGCGCACCTCTTCCCCGAGCACGTCGGCCGCACCGTGTTCGACGCGGTCGTCGACCCGACCAGGGACGTCGTGCGGCGGGCGCTGCTGCAGACCCAGGGGTTCCAACTGGCGCTCGACCACTATCTGGACGCCTGCGTCCCGAACGACGGATGTCCGACCGAGGACGAGCTGGCGGCGCTGTTCGAGAGGCTGCGGGAGCGGCCGCTGCCGACCGACGGCGGGCGGCGGCTGACCCAGGGGTTGGCCGTGACGGCGGTGCTCGGGCTGCTGTACTCCGAGTCGTCGTGGCCGACGCTCACCGAGGGGGTGCGGCAGGCCGGGCAGGACGGCCGGGGTGACGTGTTGCTCGCGGCGGCTGAGCGGTACAACGGGCGCGACGAGCAGGGGCGTTACCGCAACCTGCACGCCGCCAACACGGCCGTCAACTGCGCCGACTTCGCCTCCCGACCCGACGTGGCCGACGTGCGCGCCCACGAGCCCGCGTTCGTCGAGGCGTCGCCCGTCTTCGGGCCGCACCTGGTCTGGTCCCTGCTGGACTGCGCGTACTGGCCGGTGGCCGGCGAACGCGACCAGCCCGAGGTGTCGGCGCCCGGCGCGGGGCCGATCCTGCTGGTCGGCACCGTCGGCGACCCGGCGACGCCGTACGTGGGCGCGGAGCGGATGCGGGCGGCGCTCGGCGAGGGCGTCGGCGTGCTGCTGACGTATGAGGGCGAGGGGCATGGCGGCTACCAGGGCGGCGACGCGTGCGTCGTGGAGACCGTCAACGCGTACCTGCTCGCCGGGACGACCCCGCGTGACGGTACCGTCTGCCCATAATGAACATACCTTCACACTTTCGTTCCCGGCGTCTCCGTGCCGCCCTCGCGGCCGCGCTGACCGCCGGCCTGCTGGCGACGTCCTGCGCCACCCGCGATCTCGCCATCGGACCCGCCGACGACGGAGGTCAGGGTACGGAAGACGGCGGGACCGTCGGCACCGAGTCCGTACCGGCCGCCGACTCCTACCCCGGGCTGCCGGACGAGCTGGCCCAGCAGCGCATCCAGTGGTCGGGGTGCGAGGCACCCACCCCGCTCCAGGGCGAGGGCCCCCGCCCCATCCAGCGCGGCGACGGCACGCCCTGGCAGTGCGGCACCCTGACCGTGCCGCTCGACTACGCCGATCCCGAGGGCGAGACGATCGACCTGGCGCTGATCCGCGTCGTCAGCTCGGCCCCCGAGGACGACCGCCTCGGCTCGCTGGTCTTCAACTTCGGCGGCCCCGGCGGCTCCGGCGTCGGCACCCTGCCGCTCGCCGTCGACGACTACGAGAACCTGCGCACCGGCGGCTTCGACCTGGTCAGCTTCGACCCGCGCGGCGTCGGCGAGAGCGCGCCGGTCACCTGCCTCTCCGACGAGGAGACCGACGAGGCCGACCAGGAGGACTCGGGACCGCCGCGGACGGAGGCCGAGGAGGCGGAGTTCGTCGCCGACAGCGAGGAGTACGCGGCCGCCTGCCAGGCCAACTCGGGCGAGCTGCTGCCGCACGTCACCACGAACAACACCGCCCGCGACATGGACCTGCTGCGGCACGCGCTCGGCGACGAACGGCTCAACTACTTCGGCATCTCCTACGGGACGGAGCTCGGCGCGGTCTACGCCCACCTCTTCCCCGAGAACGTGGGCCGCACCGTGCTCGACGCGGTCGTCGACCCCAACCCGGACCCGGTGGCGCAGTCGCTGCTCGACGCCGAGGGCTTCCAGCTGGCGCTCGAGCACTACCTGGAGGACTGCGCGACCAGCCCGAGCTGCCCGACCGGCGGCGACGTGGAGACGGGCCTCGCGACGATCGAGACGCTGCTCGACGACCTGGCCACCGAGCCGCTCCCGACCAGCGACCCGGACGGCCGGGTGCTGACCTCCGGCCTCGGGATGACGGGCATCGCCTCCGCGCTGTACTCGGAGGAGAGCTGGGAGTACCTGACGATGGGGCTCGAGGAGGCGCTCGGCGGCGGCTCGGGCGACACGCTGCTGCTGCTCGCCGACTTCTACAACGGGCGTGACAGCGAGGGCCGTTACAGCAACCTGATGCCGGCGCTCAGCGCGATCCGCTGCGCGGACGACCCGTCCCGGATGGCGCTGGACGACGTCGTGCGGCACCGCGAGGAGTTCGAGGCGGCGTCGCCGGTCTTCGGGGAGTGGATGCTGTGGGGGCTGAGCGGCTGCCTGGGGTGGCCGTTCGAGGAGGCGGCGGAACCGGAGGAGTTCAGCGCGCCCGACGCGGCGGCGCCGCTGCTGCTGGTCGCGACGACCGGTGACCCGGCGACGCCGTACGAGGGCGCGGCGCGAATGCAGGAGGCGATGGGCGGCCCGGAGGTGGCGCCGCTGCTGACCAACGACGGCGAGGGGCACGGGGCGTACACGCCGGACAACGCGTGCGTGGCCGACGCGGTCGACGGGCACCTGCTGCGCGGCGAGACACCGGCGGACGGGCTCCGCTGCGAGTAGCTGTCGGACCGGCGGTTCTCCCCCACCCGCC
>NZ_SMKC01000046.1 GCF_004348315.1 Streptomyces sp. 8K308
CCCCCCCACCACCGTTCAGACCCGCCCGGGACCAGGGGACGGTTCAGGCCCGCCCGGGGCCAGGGCCCCGGCTAGGCAAACGCGTCGAGGCCCGTCAGCGCCTTGCCGATGACGAGTTGGTGCATCTCGCTCGTGCCCTCGTACGTCAGCACCGACTCGAGGTTAGCCATGTGCCGCAGCACCGGGTACTCCATGGAGATGCCGTTCGCCCCCAGGATGGTCCTGGCCATGCGGCAGATGTCCAGCGCCTCGCGCACGTTGTTCAGCTTTCCGAAGCTCACCTGCTCGGGGCGCAGCCGGCCGGCGTCGAGGCGGCGGCCGAGGTGGAGGGCGAGCAGCAGGCCCTTGTGCAGCTCGACCGCCATGTCGGCCAGCTTGGCCTGGGTGAGCTGGAAGCCGCCGATCGGGCGGCCGAACTGCTCGCGGACGCGCGCGTACTCGAGCGCCGTCTCGAAGCAGCTGCGGGCCGCGCCGAGGGCGCCCCATGTGATGCCGTAGCGGGCGTGGCTCAGCGCGCCCAGCGGGGCGCGCAGGCCGCGCGCCTCGGGCAGCGCCGCGTCGGCCGGCAACCGGACGCCGTCGAGGGACAGTTCGCTGGTCACCGAGGCCCGCAGCGAGCCCTTGTGCCGGATCGGGGTGGCCGTGAAGCCGGGCAGCCCGGCCGGCACCAGGAAGCCGCGGACGCCGTCGTCGGTCCTGGCCCAGACGACGGCCACGTCGGCGAGCGAGCCGTTGGTGATCCACGTCTTGCGGCCAGTGAGCAGCCAGTCGGAGCCATCCCGTTCGGCGCGGGTCCGCATCCCGGCCGGGTTCGAGCCGTGGTCGGGCTCGGTCAGCGCGAAGCAGCCGATGGTCTCGCCGCTCGCCATCGCCGGCAGCCAGCGGCGGCGTTGCTCCTCGGAGCCGTAGCGGTGGATGGCGTACATCGCCAGTGAGCCCTGCACGGAGACCAGCGAGCGGATCCCGGAGTCGGCGGCCTCCAACTCCAGGCAGACCAGGCCGTACTGGACGGCCGAGGCGCCGGCGCAGCCGTAGCCCGTCAGGGACATCCCGAGGGCGCCGAGCGCGCCGAGCTCCTTGGCGAGCTCGCGCACGCCGGGCACCTCGCCGCGCTCGTACCACTCGGCGACGTGCGGCAGCACGCGGTCCCGCGCCCACGCGCGGGTGGCGGCGCGCACGGCCAGGTCGTCCTCGGCGAGGAGTTCGTCGATGCCAAGCGGGTCGACGGGGTCGAAGGGGGGCGGGGTGTCAGCGGTCACCGCGCCGACGTTACGGGCGGGTAACCCCGCTGGGCAAGAGCGACCGCCCCTCCGCGTCCCGCGCCTGCGACGGCACGCCGGGCCGCGCCGTCGCGCACAGCCGGCGCGGCAGCCGACAGGCGGCGACGGCCCCGAGCAGCAGCAGCGCCGCGCTGGCCACCAGGGTCAGCCGCATGCCCTGGACGAACGCCTCGCGAGCGGCCTCCCGCAGCGCCTCGGCCCTGGGGCCGCCGAGCCGGTCGGCCACCGTGTACGCCTCGCCGAGCGAGTGCCCCGCCGCCTCGGCCTCCGACGCGCTCAGCCCGGCCAGGCCACGGAGCGCGGGCCCGTACACGGCGTTCATCAGGCTGCCGAGCAGCGCGATGCCGGTGCCGGCGCCGAACTGGTAGGCCGTCTCGCCGACGGCCGCGGCGCTGCCCGCCTCGGCGGCCGGCGCGTCGCTCAGCATGGACTCGTAGGCGGCGAACAGCGTGGTCTCGAGGCCGAAGCCGAGCAGCACGAAGCCGAGGATCATCAGCACCGGCCGATCCTGTTCGCCCAGGCCCACGAGGAGCAGCACGGCGAGCGCGGTGAGGCAGAAGCCGAGCGCGACCATCAGCCGGGGGCCGAACCGGTGCAGCAGTCGGGAGCCGACCAGGCCGGCGGCGATGGCCGCCAGGCTCAGCGGCAGCAGCCGCAGCCCGGTCTCCAACGGCGAGAGCCCGAGCACCAGTTGCAGGTACTGGGCGGCGACGAGCGCGAGGCCGACCAGGGCGAGCACGGTGAGCACGATGCAGCCGACCGAGGTGCCGAAGGCCGGTCGGGCGAACGCGGTCAGGTCGATGATCGGGTGGCTCGCGCGGCGCTGGCGCCGGGCGAACAGGACGAGCAGCGCGACGCCCACCAGGGCGGCGAGCGCGGTGCCAGGGGTGAACAGGTCGCCGGCGCCGATCCGCTTCAGCGCCAGGATCAGCGAGAAGAGGCCGACGGCCGCCAACAGGGCACCGGCCACGTCCCAGGGGCCCGAGCCGTCGCCGGCCGACTCGGGCAGCAGCACCCGGGCGACCGGCAGGCAGACCACCATCAGCGGGATGTTGACGAGGAAGACCGAGCCCCACCAGAAGTGTTCGAGCAGCAGCCCACCCACCAGCGGGCCGAGCGCGGCGCCCACCGCCGCCACCGCGCTCCAGACGCCGATGGCGAACGCCCGTTCCCTGCGGTCGGGGAAGACGTGCCGCAGGATGGACAGCGTGGCCGGCATGATCATGGCCCCGCCGACGCCGAGCAGCGCCCTGGCGCCGATCAGCACGCCGGCGCTGGGCGCGTAGGCGGCGACGGCGGAGGCGACGCCGAAGCAGGCGTAGCCGAGCAGCAGCACCCGGCGGCGGCCCGCCCGGTCGCCGAGCGTACCGAAGAGGATCAGCAGCGAGGCGCAGACGAGGGGGTAGGCGTCGACGATCCACAGCAGCTCGATGCCGCCGGGGCGCAGCTGCTCGCTGACGGCCGGCACGGCCACGTGCAGCACGGTGGCGTCGATCGCCACCACGAACAGGCTGACGCAGAGCACCACGAGCACCGTCCAGCGGCGGGGGTGGCCGCCGCGGGCGCCGTCGCGCTCCCGGGCCGTGGATCCGGGCAGGGGCGTCTTGGACACCAACGCACCTCCCTGTGGCGCGCGTGACGTACCCTCGTCACCGCGGGGGAACCCCGGTGGCGCGCGCACCGGGCACGGTGTGGAGGGCAGGACGGTGAGACAGCGTACGACAGGGGCCCGCCGGCCATCGAACGCGCCCGCACGGGTCAGCGAACCGCCGCCCGCCACGCCGTCGTTCACCTGATGACCGTGCGCATTCCCCCGCCGCCGGCCATGAAACGGCCATGAAACGGCCATGAAAAGACGATGAGCCGACCGCCCCGGAAATAGCCGACCGTCAATTCCCGGTACCCGTCCATTTCGTCGGGCGGCGGGTGCCCGGGCAGGTGAAAAGACCGGCGGCACATCACATCGCCATTACGAAGACGGGGGCGGGCAGGAAGCCCGCTATCACGGGCTGTAATCTTGAAAAAGTGCGTACCGACCGACTCCTAGCCCGCCTCGAACAGGAGCCAGAGCCGCCGAGCATGCCGGTTCCCGTAATGAGCCGCACGCGCGTGGCGCTCCTGTGGGCCACGCTGGGCTTCTACGTGGCCATCGTGGCGGCGGTGCTCAGCACGTCCTGGCTCGTCCGCCTCGACTGGCAGGTGATGCTGTTCCGGCCGTACAAGCAGTGGCCGGAGATGCACGCCTTCCTCGACTACTTCGTCGTGCTCGGGCAGCGTGGGCCCACCGCGGCGCTGGTCGCAGCCTGGCTCGGCTGGCGCTCCTGGCGGCAGCGCACCCTGCGCCCGCTGCTGGTGATGGCCTGCTCGCTGCTCCTGCTGAACGTCACGGTCGGCGCCGCCAAGCTGGGCATGGGCCGCGAGGGACCCCACTACGCCAACGTCATGGGCTCGAACGAGATGTTCCTGACCGGCGATATATTTCCTTCCGGGCACACCGCCAACGCGGTCGTGACCTGGGGAATCCTGGCCTATCTGGCCACCACCCCGCGCGCCCGCCGCCTCCTGTCGGTCATCGCCGCGGTCTGCGCGCTCGGCGTCGGAGCCACCACCGTCTACCTCGGCACCCACTGGGTGAGCGACGTGCTCCTCGGCTGGGCGGCCGGGCTGCTGATCCTGCTGGCCCTGCCCTGGTGCGAGCCGTTGATCAACCGCGTGGACGCCATGCTTCTCGCCGTCCGGGACCGGGTGTTCGGCACGCTGGGCCGCCACGGCGACGCCGTGCCCCTGCTCGATCCGGCGCCGCAGCCGGTGGCCGCCGCCCTGGTGGGCCCCGGCGAGGAGTCGCTGCCGCACGGCGAGCCGGTGCCCGGCGTGGCGGCGCGCCCGGGTGCCGGGCCGCACCCCGCGAAGCTCAGGCTGCGCGCGCCGAACCGAGCACGCGCCGGCGGCCGCCCGGACCACCCACCGGCCAGGCCGGTGGGGAGCCGCTGAGGCTCAGCCCTTCCAGCAGCGGACGACCTCGCCGTCGCGCACGGCGAGGTTGAGGCGCCCGGCCATGAACTCCATGGTGATGATCGCGTCCGGCGACAGCCGACGCACCGTGGACCAGCCGCGGTCCCTGGCCCGCCGCTCGGCCACGTCGGCCGCGAGACCCACGTACTCCTCCGGGGCGTCGTCGGGTGTGCGGGGCTGCTGGGGTAGAGGTGCCATGCGGCCCACCGTACGGCCTGCCGGCACCCCCGGGCACCCCGAGGGCAGGCCCGGATCGGGGGAACTGTCACGCTTGTGTCACAGCGGGGCCCCGCGGGACCTGTTCGGCCTAACGTCCGCCTCAGGTAATGCACGCCCCCCTTCTGGCCCCACCGAATTTCCGTTCCCCATCCGCCACGAGCGTTTCCGCTGGCCCTTTTTCACGCACCGCTCGACCGATTATCGACGCACAGAAAATTCACACACCCGGTGAACGCAAGTGAACTCCGACGATTGTCGTGCCCACTACGCTTCACCTCCGATGGGACGATTGCCCGCCCGCCGGGCGTGACCCCCACGCCGCTCCCACCGTTGTGCACGGGGCACTGACGCCCCCCGGGCGCTCAGGGCCCGTCCACGACTTCCGCAGCCCGAACTGAGGAGCGACCGTGTCCCCCATGCTCGACGTCAGCGACGACGTACGCGCCGAGATCGGCGACGAAGAAGCCGAACGGCTGCTGGCCGGCGAGAACGCGCCGAGCAGCTACGACTGCACCTCCTGCCGCACCCCCGGCAACCCGGAGCAGGAGCGCACCAGCACGGTGCTCTTCGTGGGCGACGAGACGGTGGTGCTCGCCTTCGCCCACGCCTCCTGCATCCCCTCCCAGGTGGTCTCCGTATCCGAGGAGCAGCTCCAGGGCGCCGTGCGGTCCATCACCGGCGAGGGCCAGACCCCGGCGGCGCCGGCCGCCACCGAGCTGAAGCCGGCGCCCGGCCAGGCGGTGCTCGGCGTCACCTGCGGCCAGATCCTCATCGGCGACGAGGTGCACGCCGCGATCGTGGTCGAGCCCACGGGGCCGATCGCCCGCCCGGGCACGGAAGGCCCCGGCGACGACTTCCTCCCGCTGCTGATCGAGGCCGGCTTCCTGCCGGTCACCGACCTCGCCAACCAGCCGGCACAGCTGCCAGGTTGGTCGGTGCTGCTGGCCATGGGCCAGCTGCACGCCGTGCTGCAGGGCCAGCAGAGCGGCGGCCAGCCGGTGGCCTGGTGGCAGGCCCACCAACCGCTCACCGTCACCGACGGCTGGCGCGCCAGTGCCAACCAGCGCCAGTCGGTGGTGGTCTTCGCGGCCCCCGCGGGGTCCATCGGCCAGCAGCCGCGCGAGGACATGCTGCGCGACGCCCTGGAAAAGGCCGCCGCCGGCGGCCTCCTCGTCGCGGCAACGATGCCCCTCGCCGGGACGTAACCCGCCTGGCGGCGGCCGCCCCATGAAGGCCCCGCGCCCACGGCGTGGGAGGTGCCTGGCCGAGGCCCGACACCTCCCACGGCGGCCGGACAACGCCACGCGCCTCGAAGGCCTTGGCGCCCGCGGTGCACCGGCAGAACCCCGGTGCGGGCAGCAGGGCGCCTTCGGGCGGCAACACGGGTGCCGACAGCGCAGGCGCTGGCAGGCGTCAACGCAGGGCACGACGCGCAAGCCAGCCGCCGCAGGGCAGGCCCACGCACTCCCCGGCGGACGCCAGGTCCGCCCCGAGCGGCCCCCGGAGCCCCGCGCCGCCAGCCACGACGCGCAGACGCCAGAGCGCGCCAGAACCTTCGAAGCCGGCGCCGCAGGGCGGCGAGCCGCCCGCCCCCGGCAGGTACCGCATCAATCCGCAGGCCCGGCGTCACGGGCACGCCGAAACCTCCAAGGCAGGCGCCACCAGGCGCACCGGCAGACGACGGGGGGCGGACCCACGCGCCCCGGCAGGTACCGCATCGGGCCCCAGGCCCGCCGTCGTGGGGCGCCGGAACCTTCGAGGCGGGCGCCGCCAGGCGCAAAGGGGTACAAGGGACAGTCAGGCCGCATCCGGTGGATGGGTCGATCGTTGGAGGGGCGTGCACACTTATGAAGCCTCACGACCGCAGCACGCCCGTCCAGCGCCGATTCCCGGGATGCGGTCGGCCTACGACCAGTCGTATGGCGGTTCGGCGACGCCGATCTACGACTCGTTGTGCGCCGAGTACCGCCGGCTCTTCCGGGCGTTGCCCGGAGACCGCACCGGCGAGGAGGAGCTGCGGTTCGTCGGGTTCAGCACGATCCGGCCCATCACCGGTTCGGGGTCCGGCGGTTGGCGTGACTACGGGCGGCACCACGAACTCGAGCCGCCCGTCTACGGATACCCGCCGGCCCAGCTGGTGGCCCCGGCGGCGCTGCCGCCGGGGAGCCTGTAACTGGGCCCCCCAGGCGGCCTACTTCTTCTTCGCGCCGCGCTTCTCCCGCACCCGCACCGAGATGTGCACCGGCGTGCCCTCGAAGCCGAACTCCTCGCGCAGCCGCCGCTCGATGAAGCGGCGGTAGCCGGCCTCCAGGAAGCCGGAGGCGAACAGCACGAACCGGGGCGGGCGGGTGCCGGCCTGGGTGCCGAAGAGGATCCGCGGCTGCTTGCCGCCCCGCACCGGGTGCGGGTTGGCGGCGACGAGTTCGCCGAGGAACGCGTTCAGCTTGCCGGTCGGCACCCGGCTCTCCCAGCCGGCGAGCGCCGTCTCGATGGCCGGCACCAGCTTCTCCATGTGCCGGCCGGTGCGCGCCGAGACGTTGACCCGCGGCGCCCACCGCACCTGCACCAGGTCCTGCTCGATCTCGCGCTCCAGGTAGAAGCGGCGCTCGTCGTCGAGCAGGTCCCACTTGTTGTAGGCGATGACCAGCGCGCGCCCGGCCTCCACGGCCATGGTGATGATGCGGGTGTCCTGGACGCTGATGGGCTCGGTGACGTCGATCAGCACCACGGCCACCTCGGCCTTCTCCAGGGCGGCGGCCGTCCGCAGCGACGCGTAGTAGTCGACGCCGTCCTGCACGCGCCGCCTGATGCCGGCCGTATCGACGAACCGCCAGGTCTGCCCGCCGAGCTCGATCAGCTCGTCGACCGGATCCCTCGTGGTGCCGGCGAGCTCGTCGACGACCACCCGCTCCTCCCCCGCCACCTTGTTCAGCAGGGAGGACTTGCCGACGTTCGGCCTGCCGATCAGCGCGATCCGCCGCGGCCCGCCGATGGCGCCGCCGAAGACGTCGGCCGGGGCCTCGGGCATCACGGCGAGCACCGCGTCGAGCAGGTCGCCGGTGCCGCGGCCGTGCAGCGCGGAGACCGGGAAGGGCTCGCCGATGCCCAGGTTCCACAGGTAGGCGGCCTCGGCCTCCTGCGAGGGGCCGTCGACCTTGTTGGCGCACAGCACCACCGGCTTGCCCGAGCGGCGCAGCAGCTTGACCACGGCGTCGTCGGTGTCAGTGGCGCCGACCTTGGCGTCCACCACCATGATCACGGCGTCGGCCGCGTCGATCGCGAACTCGGCCTGGGCGGCGACCGAGGCGTGGATGCCGAGGACGTCCTGCTCCCAGCCGCCGGTGTCGACGACCTTGAAGCGGCGGCCGGCCCACTCCGCCTCGTAGCTGACCCGGTCCCTGGTGACGCCCGGCTTGTCCTCGACGACGGCCTCGCGGCGGCCGATGATCCGGTTCACCAGGGTCGACTTGCCGACATTGGGCCGGCCGACGACGGCGAGAACGGGCAGTGGCCCGCCACCGGCCGCCGCCAGCTCGCTGTCGATCTCCTCGGCCTCGAAGCCCTCTCCGGTGGCGAGCTCCATGAACTCCGCGTACTCGGCGTCGCCGAGCGCACCGTGCCGGTCCGCGGTGCCTGGGTGGTTCTGGTCGGTCATGGAGTTACGTCCTCGTGAAGTGTCGTCGTCGGTCGGGCCGGGCCGTGCCACGGGCCTGGCCCATCACACCAGTGTCGCCCAGGTCCTACCGGCCGGTGAGCCGTCTGGCCTCCTTGAGGTGGGCCGCCAGCCGCTCCTGTACGAGCAGGGTGGCCGTGTCGAGCGCGGCCCTGGTGCGCCGCCCACCGGGCGCGACCGGCGTGAACGGGTCGCCGTAGACGACGTCGATCCGCCGGCGCAGCGGGGGGAACGCCGGCACGAGACGGCCGCGTGCCTCGTTGCTGCCGAGCACGGCCACCGGCAAGATCGGGGCGCCCGAGCGCAGCGCGAAGTAGGCGAGGCCGGCCCGCAGCGCGGCGAAGTCGCCCTCTCCCCTGGTGCCCTCGGGAAAGATGCCGAGCACCCCGCCCGCGTCGAGGACGGCGAGCGCCTCGGCGACGGCGGCCCGGTCGGTGCCGTGCCGGTCCACGCTGACCTGGCCGATGCCGCGCAGGAAGCCGGCGACCGGGCCGACGAACGCCTCCCGCTTGACCAGGAACCGCACCGGGCGCGGCGAGGTGCCCATGATCACGGGGCCGTCGACGTTGTGCGCGTGGTTGCCGGCGAGTATCACCGGGCCCGCCGGCGGCACCCGCCAGGTGCCGAGCGCGCGTGGGCGCCAGGCGCCGTGGACCACGCCGATCGCGATCCGGCGGCCCACCGCCGCGCCCCGGGCGCCGCGCGCGCCCGCCGGGGTGCCGGATGTGCTCACCGCTGCCTGCGCTCCTCGATCAGGGTGACCACGCGGTCGACGACCTGCTCCAGGGTCAGCTCCGAGGTGTCCACCTCGATCGCGTCGGCCGCCTTGGCCAGTGGGGATGCCTTGCGCGCCGAGTCGGCGGCGTCCCGCTTGAGCAGCGCCGCCTGGGTGGCGGCCAGGCCGACCGCGTCCTTGCCGCTGAGCTCGGCGCTGCGGCGGGCCGCCCTGATTTCGGGCGAGGCGGTCAGGAAGATCTTGACGTCGGCGTCGGGGAGGACGGTGGTGCCGATGTCGCGGCCCTCGGCGACGATGCCGGTCGGCGCGGCGGCGGCGATGGACCGCTGCAGTGCGGTGATGACCGCTCGCACCTCGGGCACCGCGCTGACGGCGCTGACCGCCCCGCTGACCTCCTGGCTCCTGATGGGTCCCGAGACGTCCTCGCCGTCGACGGTGATGGTGGGGCCGAGCGGGTCGGTGCCGGAGACGATGGCCGGCTCGCCCGCAGCCGCGGCCACCTTGGCCGGGTCGTTGACGTCGACGCCGTGGGCGAGCATCCACCAGGTCATGGCCCGGTACTGCGCGCCGGTGTCCAGGAAGCCGAGGCCGAGGCGGCTGGCCACGGCCTTAGAGGTGCTGGACTTACCCGTGCCGGCGGGGCCATCGATGGCGACGATGACGGGGGTTGCAGTCACGGCGGTGCGCACCTTTCTGGAGCGGGCGAAGAGCGGTTCCCCGAAGCGGCATGGCGCGGGGGCCGGGGGCTGAGGGCGGTTCGCCGGCGTTCCCGCCGGTCGCGAGGCCCCCCGGGGGAGAAGGTTACCGGCCCGCCGAGGTGCCCGGCACGCGGCCGGTGCACCGCGGTTAGGCCCGGCCGGCCGGCGGCCGGTAGGGCCGGTCAGCCGCGGATCGACCAGCCGCGCTCGCGCAGGGCGGCGATCAGGCCGGGGGCGGCCTCCGGCACCACCATGAGCTCCACGAGGCCGGCCTGCTGCCCCGTCGCGTGCTCGATGCGGACGTCCTCGACGTTGACGCCGGCCCGGCCCGCGTCGGCGAAGATCCCGGCCAGCTCGCCCGGCCGGTCGCTGATGTGGACGGCGACGGTCTCATAGGCGGTGGGGGCGGCGCCGTGCTTGCCCGGCACCCGCTCCCGGCCGGCGTTCCCGCGCCGCAGCACCGCCTCGACGCCGGCGATGCCGGCCGCGCGCTTGGCCTCGTCGGCGGACTCCAGGGCCCGCAGGGCGCGCACCGTCTCGTCCAGGTCGGCGGCGATCTCGGTGAGCACGTCGGCCACCGGGCCCGGGTTGGCGGCGAGGATGTCGAGCCACATCCGTGGTTCTGAGGCGGCGATCCTGGTGACGTCCCTGATGCCCTGCCCGCAGAGCCGGACGGCGGCCTCCTCGGCGCTCTCCAGGCGGGCGGCGACCAGGCTGGAGACCAGCTGCGGGGTGTGCGAGACGAGGGCGACGGCCCGGTCGTGGGCGTCGGCGTCCATCACCACCGGCACGGCGCGGCAGAGTGAGGCCAGCTCGAGAGCCAGGTTCAGCACCTCGGTCTCGGTCTGGGGGTTCGGGGTGAGCACCCAGGGCCGGCCCTCGAACAGGTCGGCCGAGGCGGCCAGCGGCCCGGAGCGCTCCTTGCCCGCCATCGGGTGGGTGCCGAGGTAGCTGCGCTGGTCGCCGCCGAGCGCCACGAGGTCGCGGCCGGGGCCGCCCTTGACGCTGCCGACGTCCACGTAGGCACGGGCCGCGCCGCGCCGCTGGAGCTCGGCCAGCGTGGCGGCGATGCGCGCCGGCGGGACGGCCACGACGGCCAGCTCGACCGGGCCCTCGGGAGGGCCGTCGGTACCGGCGCCGAGCGCGGCCGCGGTCCTCGGCTGGTCCGGGTCCTGGTCGGCCAGGTACACCCGGACGCCGCGGGCGGTGAGCGCCAGGGCGATGGAGGTGCCGATCAGGCCGGTGCCGGTGACGAGGGCGGTGCGCATTCCCCCAGCGTATGCCCCGACCCGGCCTGGCCGTCGACCGGTTTCCGCCCCCTTCGGCCTACAGACCGACCTCCTTCATCAGCCGGCCGACCTCGGTGTTCGTCATCCGGCGTAGCCAGCCGGACTTCTGGTCGCCGAGCACGATGGGGCCGAAGCCGGTGCGCACCAGCTTGTCGACGGGGAACCCGACCTCGGCGAGCATGCGGCGCACGATGTGCTTGCGGCCCTCGTGGAGCGTGACCTCGACCAGGTAGTTCTTGCCGGTGTTCTCCACGACGCGGAAGTGGTCGGCCCTGGCGTAGCCGTCCTCGAGCGGCACGCCGTCCTTGAGGCGCTTGCCGAGGTCGCGCGGGATGGGCCCCTGGATGGCGGCGAGGTAGGTCTTGGTGACGCCGTACCTGGGGTGGGTGAGCCGGTGGGCGAGCTCGCCGTGGTTGGTGAGCAGGATCAGGCCCTCGGTCTCGGTGTCGAGGCGCCCGACGTGGAAGAGCCGGGTCTCCCGGTTCTGCACGTAGTCGCCGAGGCACTGCCGGCCGTCGGGGTCCTCCATGGACGAGACGACGCCGGCCGGCTTGTTGAGGGCGAAGAACAGGTGGGACTGGGTGGCCACGGTCAGCCCGTCGACCTTGATCTCGTCCTTCTCGGGGTCGACGCGGCGGCCCTGGGAGTGCACCACCTTGCCGTTGACCTCGACCCTGCCCTGGTCGATCAGCTCCTCGCAGGCACGCCGGGAGCCCAGGCCGGCCCTGGCGAGCACCTTCTGCAGCCGCTCGCCCTCGGCCTCGCCGAAGGTCTTGGGGAGGCGGACGGCCGGCTTGTCGTGCCGCGCGCGGTTGCGCTCCTCGAGCTGGGCGTCGTACTCGCGGGAGCGGGCCGGCGCGGTCCGCTTCTTCTTGGCCCCGCCGCCCGGGCCACCGCCCTGGCCGTAACGGCGCTCCTCGGGGCGGGGGCGGCCCGCGCGCCGCTGCCGGTCGTCGCGGCTGTTGCCCGCGCCCCGGTAGTTCCGGTTGCTGTTCCTGCCGCTGCTTCGCATCAGTGTTCCGTCGGGAGGTCGGTGGGAGCGTCTACGTCCATGCTGAGCGACGCCATCGCCTCCTGGCTCTCGCCCTCGACCTGTTCGGCCTCGGGGAGGAAGGGGGCGAGCTCGGGCAGTTCGTCCAAGCCGCGCAGCCCCATCCGCTCCAGGAAGTAGTGCGTCGTCACATACAGGATCGCACCTGTTTCGGGTTCGCTGCCCGCCTCGGCCACCAGACCGCGCTGGAGCAGGGTGCGCATGACACCGTCGCAGTTCACGCCGCGGATCGCGGAGACCCGGGAGCGGCTGACCGGCTGCCGGTAGGCGACGACGGCCAGCGTCTCAAGCGCGGCCTGGGTCAGGCGGGCGTGCTGGCCGTCGAGCACGAAGCGCTCGACGGCCTCGGCGTACTCGGGGCGCGTGAAGAACCGCCAGCCGCCGGCGATGAGGCGCAGCTCGAAGCCGCGGCCCTGCGTCAGGTACTCGTCGGCCAGCTCGCGCAGCGCGGCGGCGACCGCGCGGCGTGGGTGGCCGAGGACCTTGGCGAGGTGCTCCTCGGTGGCCGGCTCGTCGACGACCATCAGCACGGCCTCGAGCGACGGCTTGAGCTCCAGCGCCGGCGCGCGCTCCTCTTCCTCCCGCGGCTCCCCTTGCGGCTCCTGGCTCACGACCGCTCCTTCCCGTCTGACGCGTCCGGCGGCGCGGACTCCTGGTCGAACTCGTCCGTGACCAGCGGACGGTCGGGCTCGCCGCCGCTCCAGGCGACGACCAGCGTGCCGAGCGCCTCCTCCTGGTCGAGGGTGACGGCCCGCTCCCGGTAGAGCTCGAGGAGCGCGAGGAAGCGGGCGACGACGGTGAGGGTGTCGGGGGCGTCCCGCACCAGCTCGCCGAAGCTGGCCCGTCCGAGCTCGCGCAGCCTGGCGATCACGACCTCGGCCTGCTCGCGGACGCTGACCAGGGGGGCGTGGATGTGATCGACGTACACCTGCGGCTTGGGCTTGGGCTGCATGGCCTTCACGGCGAGCCTGGCGAAGCCTTCGGGACCGATGCGGATGACGACGTCCGGCAGCAGCTCGGCGTGGTGCGGCTCGAGCCCCACGGTACGGGGGTGGCGCAGCGCCTCGGCGGCGAGGCGCTCGGAGAAGATGTCGGCGACCCGCTTGAAGGCGCGGTACTGGAGCAGCCGCGCGAAGAGCAGGTCCCGGGCCTCGAGCAGCGCGAGGTCCGCCTCGTCCTCGACCTCGGCGGCCGGCAGCAGCCGGGCCGCCTTGAGGTCGAGGAGGGTGGCCGCGACGACGAGGAACTCGGTGGTCTGGTCGAGGTCCCAGTCCGGCCCCATGGCCCTGATGTAGGCCATGAACTCGTCGGTGACCCGCGACAGCGCGACCTCGGTGACGTCGAGCTTGTGCCGTGAGATGAGCTGCAACAGCAGATCGAACGGCCCCTCGAAGTTCTCCAACACCACCTTGAACCGACGATCATCCGCCGGAACACCACCGTCGTCCTCCGGCCGGAGGTCGACCTCGGCACCCGCCACGTCCCCCACCGCGGACGACCCACCAGCGACCTCGTCCTCCGGCCGCAGGCCGGCCCGACCAGCGGCAAGGCCCGTCGCCCCACCAGACGAACCAACGGATACCGCGCCGGCCTCGGCCGCCGCCGAAGGCGGCGGCACCCGGCCGGCCGAAGCACCTTCCGCCGATCCGGCGGAGCCGTCCAGCGCCGACTCGGCCTCCGGCCGCAGCGCGGCCTCGCGCGCCGTCGCCGGCGACGGCGGCGGCGGCGAGCCGAGGGCCCCGTCGGCGGGGTCACCAGCGGAGTCAACCGGTTCGACGCCGGCCGGCGGCACCCGGCCGGCGGAGACACCGTCCACCAAACCGGCGGAGCCAGCCGGCGATGAAGCGGCCACCCTCACGCCGGACGCTCCGGCGCCGGACGCGGCCTCGGCCGTCGCCGAATCGGCGGAGCCGCTGTGTGGGTGGGCAGGCTCGGCGGCTGGGGTGGGTGGGGGGGTGGGGACATCCTCCGGCGCGTGCCCGTTGGGCGCGCCGGGGCCACGGCCCAGGGGGCGGCGCTGTCGCGGCGACGGAGGAGGCGTCATCGCGGGGCAGACTACTCCCGTGGTCTTCGGACGCGGCCGTGGCACTCGCGCGTTGTCCGAACCGGTTCGCCCGGGTTCGTAGGTCAGCGGCCCCGCAGGCGGCGGACGAGGATGCTGGCCTCGCCGCGGGACTCCAGGTCGGCGAGGACCACCGCCACGGCCTCCCGGACGATGCGTCCGCGGTCCACCGCGAGGCCGTGCTCGCCGCGGAGCACCAGCCTGGCGTGTTCGAGGTCCATCAGTTCCTCGGCCGACACGTAGACCGTGATCTTCTCGTCGTGCCGCTCCCGCCCGCTCGGTCGACGCGCGGCCCGGCCGCGCCTCGGCGCGGCGGCGGGGGCCGGTCGGCCCCCCTTGGCCTCGCGGACGTCGCGGGCCTCGCGCTGCTGTTGGGCCGGCAGCGGGCGCTCGCCGCCCGGCCGGGCCTCGCGGGCCGGCCGCCGGCCGCGGGCCTCGTCGGCCGGGCCGGCGGCCGGGGCCGCCGGAGCCGACGGGGCCGGCTCGTCGCCGGCGCCCGCCTCGGCTGCCGGCGCCGGCAGCCGAGGCGGCGCCGGATCGTCCTTGGTGCTCCCCGCCGGCTCGTGCGGCGGGCTCGGGGGCGTCGAGGGCTGTACGGCGGACCCACCGGTACTGCGGAACAGTTCGTCGGCCGCCGGAAGGCTCACTCGGCGTGGCACCGGGCGAGCACCTCCCTGGCGAGCTGGCGATACGCGGCCGCGCCAACGGAGTTGGACGCGTAGGTGGTGATCGGCTCACCGGCGACCGTGGTCTCGGGGAAGCGGACCGTACGCCCGATGACCGTGTGGTACACGTTGTCGTCGAACGCCTCGACCACGCGGGCCAGGACCTCCCGGCTGTGCACCGTGCGGGAGTCGTACATGGTGGCCAGGATGCCGTCGAGCCGCAGGTTCGGGTTGAGCCGCTCCTGGACCTTCTCGATGGTCTCGGTCAGCAGCGCGACCCCGCGCAGCGCGAAGAACTCGCACTCCAGCGGCACGATCACCTTGTGCGCCGCGGTGAGCGCGTTCACGGTGAGCAGGCCGAGCGAGGGCTGGCAGTCGATGATGACGAAGTCGTAGTCGCTAAGCATCGGCTGCAGCGCCCGCTGCAGCGTGGACTCGCGCGCGACCTCGCTGACCAGCTGGACCTCGGCGGCCGACAGGTCGATGTTGCTCGGCAGCAGGTCCATGCCGGCGACCGCGGTCTTGAGCAGCACCTCGTCGGGGGCCATGCCCCGCTCCATCAGCAGGTTGTAGATGGTGAGGTCGAGCTCCATCGGGTTCACGCCGAGGCCGACCGAGAGGGCGCCCTGCGGGTCGAAGTCGACCAGCAGCACCCGGCGGCCGTACTCGGCGAGCGCGGCGCCCAGGTTGATGGTCGAGGTGGTCTTGCCGACCCCGCCCTTCTGGTTGCACATCGCGATGATCTGCGCCGGCCCGCGCTCGGTGAGCGGTCCCGGGATCGGGAAGTACGGCAACGGACGGCCGGTGGGGCCGATCCGCTCACGCCGCTGCCTGGCCGCGTCCGGGGCGATGGTGGCCGCGTACTCGGGGTCGGGCTCGTATTCCGCGTCCGGGTCGTAGAACTGCCCGTCCGGGAGATCGTCGTAGTCGGGGAAACGGTCGGCGTCGCCGCCCGTCGCGTTTGCTTCCGTGCTCTGATGCGCTGTCATGCTCGGTTGGCTCTGGTGGGTTGCGTGGGTACGGACAGCGACGGAGCCCAGGCCCGTCAGATCCCCGGTGCCCTGGTGCCGCTCCGGGACCCCTGGTTGTCCTCCCCGGGGAGTAATTGTCGACTCATTCACAAGTCGTCTTACCTCCTTGGGGACCAGGAAACTTCTAGACAGAGTCAGCGTTGCACCATGCCGACGATTGGCGACTCTATGGCGTGTCGGTGGTTCACAGCAACACAATCCGCCGGACCGGCACGGATGTGTCGGCCGTCGAACATTCTCTTGTCAAGGGCACAAGCCTCGCCAGCGGGACGTTTCCCCTGCCCGCGAAACGGTTAAAGCGCCACCTAGCAGACGAGTTGACCGCCCGTCACAGAGTGCGGAGGCGGGCGCCACTCGACCACCGGGGCGGCGTGGCGCGACACGGCGTGTGACATTCCCGATGTTGACGGCGGGAGTTGACCGCCGCGTCGATGAATCACCCGAGCACGGCGCGGGGTTCGGTGTACGGGAGTCCGTGCGCCTCGGCGACGGGCGCCGAGATCACCTGCCCGTCATGGACGTTGAGCCCGGGGACGAGCGCGGGATCGCGCCGCAGCGCCTCGCGCCAGCCGCGATCGGCCAGTTCGACGACGTAGGGCAGGGTGGCGTTGGTCAGCGCCGCGGTGGAGGTCGCGGGCACCGCCCCCGGCATGTTGGCCACGCAGTAGAAGATCGAGTCGTGCACCCGGAACGTCGGTTCGGCGTGGGTGGTGGGATGCGAGTCCTCGAAGCAGCCGCCCTGGTCGATCGCGATGTCGACAAGGACACTCCCCGGCCGCATGCGCGAGACGAGGTCGCTCGTCACCAGCTTCGGCGCCCGCGCGCCCGGCACGAGCACCGCGCCGATCACCAGGTCGGCGGCGAGCACGGCGCGCTCGACCTCGTAGGCGTTGGCCGCGACCGTCCGCACCCGGGTGCCGAACACCCGGTCCGCCTCTCGGAGTTTGCTGACGTCCTTGTCGAGCAGGGTGACCTGGAAGCCCATGCCGACCGCGATCTGGGTGGCCTGCCAACCGGACACGCCGCCGCCGATGACGACGGCGCTGGCGGGCGGGGTGCCGGGGACGCCGCCGGGCAGCACGCCCCGGCCGCCGGCCGAGCGCATCAGGTGGTAGGCGCCGACCTGGGGGGCGATCCGGCCCGCGACCTCGGACATGGGCGCGAGCAGCGGCAGGGCGCGGCCGGTCGGGCCCGTGGTCTCCACGGTCTCGTACGCGATGGCGGTGGTGCCCGAGGCCAGCAGCGCGTCCACGCAGTCGCGGGAGGCGGCGAGGTGCAGGTAGGTGAAGAGCGTCTGGTCCTTGCGCAGCCGGTGGTACTCCTCCGCCACCGGCTCCTTGACCTTCAGGAGCAGGTCCGCGGCGGCCCACACCTCGTCGGCGTCGGGCAGCACGATTGCCCCCGCGGCGGCGAACTGCTCGTCGGGGATGGCGGAGCCGAGCCCGGCTCCGCTCTGGACGAGGACCTGGTGCCCGCCGGCGACGAGCTCGTGGACCCCGGCCGGGGCGATGGCGACTCGGAACTCGTTGTTCTTGACCTCGGTGGGAATGCCGACCTTCACGTCAATCACGGTCCTTGCACGCGACGGACACCTGTCCCAACCAGTGTAAGTAAGGAATCGAGCTTGTCTAGCCTTGCAATACGTTAATCGTTGGCCGCAGCTGTCTGCGTTTCCAAAGTCGGCGCGGGTGGCGGGGTGAGAGTTCTGGCCGGCGCTTTGGGCCCCTCGTCCGCCCTCGCGGCCCCCTCGGTCCGCAGCCGGGCGGCGGCCGCCCGGTGCGCGGCGGCGGCCTCGTCGCGGCCGAGTTGCTCGGCGCAGTCGGCGAGACGCAGCCGCAGCTCTGCCTGGAGCTCGCGACGGGCGGTGCGCTCGGCAAGACGCAGGGCGTCGGAGCCGGTGCGCAGCGCGTCGTCGGGCCGGCCCATGCGCTCCTGGGCGAGCGCGACCTCCGACAGCGCCCGGGCCTGGGCCGGCACGTCGCCGAGCCTGCGGTGCGCGGCTGCCGCCGCGCGCCAGGCCCGCAGCGCCCCGGCCCAGTCGCCGGTGCGCACCAGGGCCTCGCCGACCCGCCCGTGCAGCCTGGCCGTGCCGGCCAGGTCGCCGCGCGTCTGGCTCAGTGGCAGCGCCCTGCCGTACCAGTCGGCCGCGCGCTGCCACTCGGCCAGCTCGGCGTAGGTGTCGGCGATGGACTCCAGGGCGCGGCCGGCGGCGTCCGCGTCCTCCTCGCGCTCGTTCCTGGCGACCTCGAGCGCGGCCCGGTAGCGATCGAGCGCGGCGTACGGCCGGCCGGCGTCGGCGTCCATGTCGCCGAGGCTGAGCAACGCGGCGGCGCGTTCCCTGGTCAGCCGCCGGCGCTCGGCGACGGCGAGGGCGAGCTCGTGCAGCCGGTAGACCTCGGCCCTGGCCGGGGCGGGCGGCAGCTGGGCGATCAACACCCGGCTGAGGGCCGCGAAGAGGCGTCTGGCCAGGGTGTCGAGCTCGCCCCCGGCGGCGGCGGTCCTGGCGGCGGCGACCAGCATCGGGCGGCGGGTCGCGAACCAGTCGGCGGCGGCCTCCGGGGTCTCGAACCGCAGCGCCGCCGGCAGCCCGGCCAGCCACTCCCGCGCCGGGCTGCCGGGCGGCTCGGTCACCGCCTGGCAGGCGCGCAGCCGGGTGACGATCCGCTCCAGCATCCTGGCCCTGGCCAGCAGCGCCTCGCCCGGACGTTCGAGGGCGGCGAGCAGGGCGGCGATCCTGGTGGCCAGGCAGCCGGGGACCCGGTACTGGTCGGGACCGCCAGATCCGGTCTCGGACGCGGCGGGGCGCAGCAGCCCGAAGGCGGTCAGTTCGGCCAGGGTGGCGCGGGCGGCGGGGACGGGGCAGCCGGCGAGCGCGGCCGCGGTGTGCGCGTCGACGAGTCCGGCGGGGGCGAGGGCGAGCAGCCGCAGCATCCGGGCGGTGTGCGCCGGCAGGGCGGCGTGGGCCAGGGCGAAAGCGCGGCTCAGCGGCGCCTCCGCGGCGTCGGCCACGTCGTCCTCGCCCTCGCCTTCGCCGTCCGCTGGGTCGGGGCCGGCCGCGCCGACCGGGTCGGGGGTCTCGACGATGCGGCGTACGGCCTCCACCACGGTGGCGTCGGGATGGGCGGCCAGCCATCCGGCGGCCAGCTCGAGCGCGGCTGGCAGGTCCCCGCACAGCTCGGCGAGCCGGTCGGCGGCGCTCGGGTCGACGGTGACCCGGATGTCGCCCGCGCCCCTGACCAGGAGCCGCACGGCGGTGTTCCGGTCGAGGCCGCCGACGGTGCAGGGCCGGACGTCGGGGACGCCGATGAGCGGCCCACGGGCCACGGCGAGCACCAGGCAGTGCCGGTCGTCGGGGATGAGCTCCGCCAGCGGCTCGGCATCGTCCACGTCGTCGACCAGCAGCACGACCCGACGGTCGGTCAGCGCCGCGCGCAGCGCCGCGGTCGCGTCCTCGTCGTCGGCGCCGGGCGCGACCGGGGCGCCGAGCGCCTCGAGGAGGTCGCCGGCGACCCGCGCCACGGGCACGGGCCGGCCGCCCGGCTCGGTGAGCCTGGCTCGCAGCAGCCCGTCCGGGTAGTCGCCGGTGTCGAGCAGCCGGGCGGCGAAGTACTCGGCGAGCGCGGTGCGCCCGGTGCCCGGGCGGCCGGCCACCAGCAGCACCCGGGAGCGCGGCGCCGGGCGACCGGCGAGGGTGTCGAGACCGGCGCGGGCGATGTCGGAGCGCAGCGCCGAGAGTTCGCGCCGGCGGCCGAGGAACTCCGCCGCCCCGGTCGGGTCGGTGACCGTCTGTCGCGTCACGTCCGTCACGGGGCGAGCGTATGTCACGCCCCGGCGGGCCGGGGCATGACACGTCTACGGGGGCCGCGACGCGCCCGTCCGGCGGTGCCAGGACCGTGGAACGGCCGGCGTGTCAGAACGCGAACGGGCGAGCCGGCCAGGGGGCGTCGGCGGGGCGCAGTGCGTCGAGGCCGTCCCCGGCGCGGGCGGCCAACACGGCGAGCACCCCGGTGGCCAGGCAGGTGTTGTGCAGCCGGCCGGCGAGCAGGCCGCGCGCCAGCTCGTCGAGCGGGATCTGGGCGTGGCGCATGTCGGCCTCCTCCTCGGAGACCGCGAACCGCTCGCCCTGGGCCACCGAGAGGTCGCGGGCCAGGAAGACGCGGACGGCCTCGTCGGAGCCGCCTGGCGAGGTGTAGAGGTCGATCAGGACCCGCCAGTCCTCCGCCTTGACGTGCGCCTCCTCGTACAGCTCGCGCTGGGCGGCGTGTAGCGGGTTCTCGCCCGGGACGTCGAGCAGGCCGGCCGGGATCTCCCAGAGCTTGTGGCGGACCGGGTGCCGGTACTGCTCGATGACGGTGACCCGGTCGCGCTCGTCGAGCGCGAGCACCGCGACGGAGCCGGGGTGCACCTGGTAGTCGCGGCGGGCCGTGCGGCCGTCCGGCATGACCACCTCGTCGGCGCGGACGCTGGTCTTGTTGCCGGTGAAGGGCGTGGTGGTGGCGGTGACGGACCAGTGGGCCGGGGTGTCGGCGAGGAAGTCGTGCGACTGCTGCGTCATGGCCGTCAGTGTCCCCCACCGCGCGGCGCCGCCAGCTCGCCCGCGCCGGCGGAGCGCTCGACCGCGCCCGCGACGTGGGCGGCGGTGCCGCGCACGGCGGCCCTGATCAGGCCGGCGAACAGCGGGTGCGGCCGGGTGGGCCGGGAGCGCAGCTCGGGGTGCGCCTGGGTGGCGACCAGGTAGGGGTGGACCTCGCGCGGGTACTCGACGTACTCGACCAGCTTGTTGTCCGGCGAGGTGCCGGAGAAGACGAGCCCCGCCTTCTTCTCGAGCTCGCCGCGGTAGGCGTTGTTGACCTCGTAGCGGTGGCGGTGGCGCTCCTCGACGTAGGCCTCGCCGCCGTAGACCTCGCGGACGATGGAGCCCTCGGCGAGCCGCGCCGGGTAGAGGCCGAGCCGCATGGTGCCGCCCATGTCGCCCTCGCCGGCGACGATGTCCAGCTGCTCCTCCATGGTGGAGATCACCGGGTTGGGGCAGCCCTGGTCGAACTCGGTAGAGCCCGCGTCCTCGATGCCGGCCAGGTTGCGGGCGGCCTCGATCACGATGCACTGCAGGCCGAGGCAGAGGCCGAGCAGCGGGACCCCGTGCTCCCTGGCGTAGGTGATGGCGGCGATCTTGCCCTCCACGCCGCGGTCGCCGAAGCCACCGGGCACGCAGATCGCGTCGACGTCGCCGAGCTGCTCGGCGGCGCCGCCCGGGGTACGGCAGTCGTCCGAGGTGACCCACTTGATGCGGACCCGCGCGTTGTTGGCGAAGCCGCCGGCGCGCAGCGCCTCGGTGACCGACAGGTAGGCGTCGGGCAGGTCGATGTACTTGCCGACCAGGGCGACGGTCACGTCGTGCTCCGGGTGGTGGACGCGGCGCAGCAGGTCGTCCCACCGGGTCCAGTCGACGTCCCGGAACGGCAGGTCGAGGCGGCGCACCACGTAGGCGTCCAGGCCCTCGCCGTGCAGCACCTTGGGGATGTCGTAGATCGACTTGGCGTCGACGCAGGCCACCACCGCGGCCTCGTCGACGTCGCACATCAGGGAGATCTTGCGCTTGATGGCGGTGGGGACGTCCCGGTCGGCGCGCAGCACGATGGCGTCGGGCTGGATGCCGATGTTGCGCAGCGCGGCGACGGAGTGCTGGGTGGGCTTGGTCTTCAGCTCGCCCGAGGGACCGATGTAGGGCAGCAGGGAGATGTGGACGACGAAGACGTTGTCCCGGCCGACCTCGTGGCGCACCTGGCGGACGGCCTCCAGGAAGGGCAGCGACTCGATGTCGCCGACGGTGCCGCCGACCTCGGTGATCACGACGTCGACGTCGTCGGTGGCCATCCGGCGGATGCGGTGCTTGATCTCGTTGGTGATGTGCGGGATGACCTGCACGGTGTCACCCAGGTACTCGCCGCGCCGCTCCTTGGCAATCACGGTGGAGTAGATCTGGCCCGTGGTGACGTTGGCGCTGCCGTCGAGGTCGACGTCGAGGAACCGCTCGTAGTGACCGATGTCCAGGTCGGTCTCGGCGCCGTCGTTGGTGACGAACACCTCGCCGTGCTGGAACGGGTTCATGGTGCCGGGGTCGACGTTCAGGTAGGGGTCGAGCTTCTGCATCGTGACGCTGAGGCCACGTGCTTTGAGGAGGGCTCCGAGGCTGGAAGCGGTGAGCCCCTTGCCGAGCGAGGAGGCGACCCCGCCGGTGACGAAGATGTGCTTGGTCGTCGTGCTGCTGGGCGGCATGGCCAAAGGGGGGCTCCCGTGGGTCGCGAGGTCGGATGCCTGACGGCCGCCGGTCCGAGCCGGGGTGCCGTCGCTGGGGTTCGGGGGTTTCGCTGCCCTCCGCTCCACGGGCTACCAGGGTATCAGTGGGGGAAACCCGGAGCAGCGCTCGAGTGCCCCCGACGGGAAATCTCGACATTTGAGACGCAACCCCATCAAGGGTCTTCGGTGGACCACACGAATCTGCCAAGGGTCGCGCGGACCCCCTGGCCACGTCGTATTCTGCTCGGACGCTCGAATGGGCGGGACGAAATGCCGCACGTCCCACGGGGGGCGGAGCACTGTTCGACTGGAGACGCTAGTGGCCGGGCGCATCGAGGATTACGCACTCATCGGGGACATGCAGACCGCCGCGCTCATCTGCCGGGACGGGTCGGCCGACTGGCTCTGTCTGCCCCGCTTCGACTCTCACGCCGTCTTCGCCGCGCTCCTCGGGACGGAGGAGCACGGCTTCTGGCGGATCGGGCCGGCGCACGGCAAGGACGCGCCGCCGCCACCGGCCAGCCGCCGGCGGTACCGGGGGGACTCCCTGGTCCTCGAGTCGGAGTGGGACACGCCACGCGGCACGGTCCGGGTGATCGACTTCATGCCGCCGCGCGGTGAGGACCCGCCGCAGCTGGTACGGATCGTGGAGGGGGTCAGCGGCCGGGTGCCGATGCGGTCCACGCTGCGGATGCGGTTCTCCTACGGCTGGGTCGTGCCGTGGGTGCACAAGGTGGACGACCGCACCGTCGCCGTGGCCGGTCCCGACTCCGTCTGGCTCGACACCACCGCCGACACCTACGGCAAGAACCTCACCACCTACTCGGACTTCACGGTGGCGCAGGGCGACCGGGTGGCGTTCACCATCAGCTGGCAGCCCTCGCACAAGCAGCCGCCGCCGGTGCCGCAGCCGGAGGAGGCGCTGGCCGCCACCGAGGAGTACTGGCGCGAGTGGGTCGCCCAGTGCACCTACCACGGCCCCTACCGGGAGGCCGTGGTCCGCTCGCTGATCACCCTCAAGGCACTCACCTACGAGCCCACCGGCGGCATCGTTGCGGCCCCCACCACCTCACTGCCCGAGGAGATCGGCGGCTCCCGCAACTGGGACTACCGGTTCACGTGGCTGCGGGACGCGGCCATCACCCTCTCCTCGCTGCTGCGCACCGGGTACCACGAGGAGGCCAGGGCGTGGCGCGAGTGGCTGCTGCGCGCGGTGGCCGGCGACCCGGAGAACCTCCAGATCATGTACAGCATCACCGGCGAGCGTGAGCTGGCCGAGGCGGAGCTGAGCTGGCTGCCCGGCTACGAGAACTCGCAGCCGGTCCGGGTGGGCAACGGCGCGGCGGGGCAGCTCCAGCTCGACGTGTACGGCGAGGTGACGGAGGCGCTGCACCTGGCGCACATGACGGGCCTGGCCCGCAACGATCACGCCAACGTTCTCCAGCTGAAGCTGATCCGCTACCTGGAGGAGCACTGGGACGAGCCCGACGAGGGCATCTGGGAGGTCCGCGGCCCACGCCGCCACTTCACCCACTCCAAGGTGATGGCCTGGGTGGCGGTGGACCGCACCGTCAAGCTGATCGAGTCGGGCGAGGTGGACGGGCCGCTTGAGCGGTGGCGCGACCTGCGGGACGCGATCCACCGCGACGTGTGCGAGAAGGGCTACGACAAGGAGCGCAACACCTTCACCCAGTCCTACGGCTCCAAGGAGCTGGACGCCTCGCTGCTGCTGATTCCGCAGATGGGCTTCCTGCCGCCGGACGACAAGCGGGTGATCGGCACCATCGAGGCCATCCAGCGCGAGCTGTCGACGCTCGACGGCTTCATCCTCCGCTACCCGACCAACGGCGAGGAGACGGGCGTGGACGGCCTGGAGGGCGACGAGGGCGCGTTCCTCGCCGTCTCGTTCTGGCTGGCCGACGACCTGGCGATGATCGGCCGGGTCGAGGAGGCCCGCAAGCTCTTCGAGAAGCTGCTCGCGCTCCGCAACGACGTCGGGCTGCTGGCCGAGGAGTGGGACCCGCGGCGGATGCGGCAGGTCGGCAACTTCCCGCAGGCCTTCAGTCACGTCCCGCTGATCGACACGGCCCTCCGGCTCACCGCGTCCGGCGCCTACAGCACGTACGGCGGCTGAGGCCGCCACGTGCCGCGGCCGGGACGGGTCCCGCCCACCCTGGAGGCGGTGGCCGCGCACGCGGGGGTGTCACGGGCCACGGTGTCCCGAGTGGTCAACGGCACGCCCGGGGTGCGCCCCGAGCTCAGGGAGCGGGTCAGGCGCTCGGTGGCCGCGCTCGGCTACGTGCCGAACAGCGCGGCCCGCAGCCTGGTGACCCGCCGCACCGGCGCGGTGGCCGTGGTGATCGCCGAGCCGGATACCAGGGTCTTCGCCGACCCGTTCTTCGCCCAGCAGCTCCGCGGCATCGGCCACCGCCTCGCCGCGGAGGACACGCAGCTGCTGCTGATGCTGCTCGAGGGCCGGGACGACTACGACCGCATCGACCGCTACCTGGCCGGCGGCCACGTCGACGGCGCGCTGATGTTCTCGCTGCACGCCGACGACCCGCTGCCGGCGATGGCCGCCGCCTCCGGGCTGCCCACGGTCTTCGGCGGCCGGCCCGGCTGGGCGGACGCCGCCCGGGATCCCGGGCTGCTGTACGTCGACACCGACAACCGGGACGGCGCCCGGCAGGCCGTCCGCCACCTGCTGGCCGGCGGACGCCGCCGGATCGCCGTGATCACCGGACCGCTCGACCAGACCTCGGCCGCCGACCGGCTCGAGGGCTACCTGGAGGCGCTCGGCCTGGCCCGCCCGGACCCGGCGCTGCTGGCCAGGGGCGACTTCACGGCGGCCGGCGGCGAGCGGGCGATGGCCGAGCTGCTGGCCCACTCGCCCGGTCCCGACGCCGTCTTCGCCGGCAACGACCTGATGGCGAGCGGCGCGCTGCGCACCCTGCGGGCGCGCGGCCTGCGGGTGCCGGAGGACGTCGCCGTGGTCGGCTACGACGACCTGGAGCCGGCCGCCTGGTCGGATCCGCCGCTGACCACCGTCCGGCAGGACGTGCGGCACATGGGAGAGCTGATGGCCGAGCTGCTGCTGCGGCGGCTCGGCCTTGCCGAGGGGCCGCTGGCCCCGGTGGTCACCCCGGCCCGGCTCGTCGTCAGGGCCTCGGCGTAGGCGCTCCGCTGGAAGTGCCCCAGCGGGTCGTTCATCGTCCGCGGCGCCGTCGTGGCTGGGTCGCGCAGTGCCCCGCGTCCTTCGGGGCGCCGCCGAACCGAAGCGGACTTCGCCCGACCTGCTTAGCCCTGGAGCGACTCGGCGAGCTCGTCGTAGACGCTCAGCACCTGGGCCACGGTGGTGTCCTCCGTCGGCCAGCTGCCGGCCCTGACCCGGCCAGCTGCGGCCAGCGACTCGCGCAGCGCGGGGTCGCCGAGCAGGGTGCCGACGGCCGAGCCGAGCGCCGCCGGGTCGCCGTAGGGCACCAGCACCGCCGCGTCCCCGACGAGCTCGGGGACGCCGCCGACGGCGGTGGCCACGAGCGGCACGCCTTGCCGCAGCGCCTCCTGCGCCAGCGGCGCCCTGCCGGCCCACTCGACGACCAGCAGCGCGGCGTCGGCCACCGGCAGCAGCCGCGCGACGTCGTCGCCCCTGCCGAGCAAGAGCACCGGCAGCCGCTCCCGGTCGATGCGGCGCTGGAGCAGCGCGCGGTCGGGGCCCTCGCCGGCGATGACGAGCAGCGGCGGCGGCTGCAGCGCCCGCCAGGCGCGGGCCGCGGCGAGCAGCACGGCCAGGCTGCGCTCCCGCTCCAGGCGGGTCGCGGTGACGAGCAGCGGCCGGCCCATGGCGCCGAGCTCGGCCCGTACCTTCGCCGGGTCTGGCTCCCTCTCGGCCTGGCCGTGGCTCTCGCCGTCGGCGCGCTGCGCCGGCAGCGCGACCGGCGCGAGCCGCGCGTCGCGCGCCCCACGGCGCCGTGCGCGGTCGACCAGGTCGGAGGTGGCGCCGAGCACCACCGTGGCGGTGCGGGCCACCAGGTGCTCGGTCACGGACCGCAGCTGGGCGCGGAGTCCGGGCGCGGTGGAGCGGGTGTGCCAGGTCAAGATCAGCGGGGTGTCGCGGCGGCGCAGCGCCAGGGTGGCGAGCAGCCCGGCCCGCATGCCGTGCGCGTGCACGAGGTGCGCGTCGGCGCTCGCGGCCCGCAGCAGCACGGCGGCCTCGACCCTGGTCCGCATCGGCACGGGCACGAAGCGGGCGCCGGCCCGCGTGAAGTCGTAACGCCGCTCCGCCGACGGCGGGGCGCACACGGTGACGCGCAGCCCGCGCGCCACGAGGCCGGCCGACAGCGACCGCACGTGCGCCCCGGAGCCGGCGCTCCCGCCGCCGAGCACCTGCACCACGTGCAGCACCCCACGCCCGCCGAGCCCGCTCACGCCGCGCACCGGGCCCTGGTCAGGCGAAGCGGCCCGCCTGCGGCGGCGACGCGCCGGGTCCCGACCACGCCACGAGCGGCCGCACGGCGGCACGCCCGGCCCGAAGGAGGTCGGGGGGCAGGGCTGGCCGTGAACCGGGCGCCCGTCTGGAGCATCACAGCGGCCGGCGGCCGGGCCTCAGGCGCGACCACGGGGCGTTCGACGCCGTGGCCGGCGGCCCCCGAACGGCGGCGCGCCCCGGCCGAGGGCCGGCAACCACCCGCCACGGCCACCACACGCCCCGGCGGCAACCCACTCGTGGCCCGAGCGGCGCCCGCCACACCGCCGTACAGCGGCGGCACGCCCGTCAAAGGGTGACCACCGCGCGCGGCGGCCATCACACGACCCAGCGGCAACCCACCCGCAGCCCCGGCGGCGCACACCGCGGCGCACCAGCCGCCACGCACGGTCGCCGCCGCCCGGGGCCGCGGCGATGCCCCGGCCGCAGGCCGAGCCGCGCCGCGTGTCCGGCCCGGTGGCCGTCCGGTGGGCCGGGTCAGCGGCGGCCGTCGCCAAGGCCCGGGCGGCCCTAGCCCATCGCTCACGGCTACCTCTCGTTCGCTGGAGGTGGAACGGCGTCCAGAATGCCAGGCGCGCTCCGCATCACGGTAGCGGCCACCACCCGCTCGGGTTAGGGCTCCCGGTGCCCGAGCCGGGCGGCGGTCGCCAGCAGCTCCTCCGCGTGGGCCCGCGCCAGCTCCGAGTCCTCCTGGCCCGCCAGCATCCGCGACAGCTCCCGCACCCGGCCCTCTCCGTGCACGGAACGCACCCCGCTGCGCGTCACCGAGCCGTCGCTGGTCTTCTCGACCACCAGGTGCCGGTCGGCGAACGCCGCCACCTGCGGCAGGTGGGTGACGACCACGACCTGCGCGGAGTCGGCGAGCTTGGCGAGCCGCCGGCCGATCTCCACGGCCGCCTTGCCGCCGACGCCCGCGTCGACCTCGTCGAAGAGGTACGTCGGCACCGGCGCCGCGTCCGCGAACACGACCTCCACCGCCAGCATCACCCGGGACAGCTCGCCGCCGGACGCGCCCTTGGCGATCGGCCGGGCGGGAGCGCCCGGGTGCGGGGCGAGCAGCAGCTCCACGTCGTCTGCGCCGTGCGGTCCGAGCGCCACGGCGCGGCCGTCGAGCTCGACCGCCTCGTCGTCGCCCGCCGCGGCCTCCTGCTGCCGCACCGCGACCTGGATCCGGGCGTGGGGCATGGCGAGCTGGGTCAGCTCCTCGGTGACCGCGTCGGCGAACCGCTTGGCGGCCTCCGTCCTGGCCTGGCTGAGCTCCCGCGCCTGCTCGGTGATCCGGGCGTGCAGGACGTCCCGCTCCGCGGTGAGCTCGCCGATCCGGTCGTCGTCGCCGTCCAGCTCGGCGAGCCGGGCCGCGCCGTGCTCGGCCCAGGTGAGCACGGACTGGGTGCCGTCCTCGCTCGCGGTCGGATCGGCGTACTTGCGGACCAGGTGGGCGAGGACGGCGCGCCGCTCCTCGACGGCGGCAAGCCGCAGCGGATCGGCGTCCAGGCCGTCGGCGTAGCCGGCGAGGTCCTGGGCGACGTCGGCGAGCAGGATGCCGACCTCGCCGAGGCGGTCGGCGAGCTGGGCGACGGCCGGGTCGTGGTCGCGTACGCCCTGCAGCACGCGGTGGGCGCCGGCGACCAGGGTGCCGGCGTCGAGGCCGCCGGGGTCGGCCGGGTCGCCGGCCAGCGCGGTGTGCGCGGCGGCCGCGGCCGAGGCCAGGGCCTCGGCGTGGCCGAGGCGGCCGGCCTCGGCCGTCAGCTCGGCGTCCTCGCCGGGACGGGGGTCGGCCGCGGCGATCTCGTCGATGCCGAACCGCAGCAGGTCGGCCTCCTGGGCCCGCTCGCGGGCGCGGGTGGTGAGTTCGGCGAGGGTGGCGCCGACCTCGCGCAACCGCCGGTAGGTCTCCTGGTAGGCGGCGAGTGGCCGGGCGACGGCCTCCCCGGCGTAGCGGTCGAGCGCCTGCCGCTGTCTGGCGGGGCGCAGCAGCCCCTGCTGGTCGGTCTGGCCGTGCACCGCGATCAGTTCCTCGCCGAGCTCGGCGAGCAGCCCGGCCGGCACCGACCGGCCGCCGACGTGGGCACGGGAGCGGCCCTCCGCCGAGATGGTGCGGCTGACCAGCAGCGCGCCGTCGTCCAGTTCGGCGCCGGCCTCCTCGGCCCGGCGGGCGGCCGGGGCGTCCGCGTCGACGGTGACGCGGCCCTCCACGACGGCGGCCTGGGCGCCCACCCGTACGTAGCCGGCGTCCGCGCGGCCGCCGAGCAGCAGGCCGAGGCTGGTGACGACCATGGTCTTGCCCGCGCCGGTCTCACCCGTCACCGCGGTGAAGCCGGAGGACAGCTCGACGACCGCGTCGTCGATCACGCCCAGGCCCTTGATCCGCATCTCCTCCAACACGGATACGACCATACGAGGTTCGCGGGGCCGCTGGCGACGACGGGCCCCACACTTCCGCGCCGCGGGACTCAGCGCGGCGCGCCCCGCCAGCCGGCCACCGGCAGCGCGAACTTGGCGACGAGCCGGTCGGTGAACGGCGCGTGGTGCAGCCGCGCGAGCCGGACGGGGACCGCGCCCCGCCGCACCTCGACGCGGGCCCCCGGCGGCAGGTCGACGGTGCGGCGCCCGTCGCACCACAGCACGCCGGACCGGGTGTTGGGCCGCACCTCAACCGCGAGCACCGATTCCGGCGCCGTGACCAGCGGCTTGGCGAACAGCGCGTGCGCGCTGATCGGCACCATCAGCAGCGCCTCGACCTCCGGCCAGACGATGGGACCGCCGGCGGAGAACGCGTAGGCGGTGGAGCCGGTGGGGGTGGCGCACACCACACCGTCGCCGCCGAACCCGGAGACGGGGCGGCCGTCGACCTCGAGCACCACCTCGAGCATCCGCTCCCTGGCGACCTTCTCGACGGACGCCTCGTTGAGAGCCCAATCCGTGTACACGACGATGCCGTCACTCAACACGGTGACATCGAGGGTCATCCGCTCCTCCACCTCGTAGGAGCGGGTGACGACGCGGTCCACGACCTGGTCGAGGTCGTCGCGTTCGGCTTCGGCGAGGAAGCCGACGGTGCCGAGGTTCACGCCGAGCATCGGCACCCCTGAGGCGCGGGAGAACTCGGCGCCGCGCAGCAGGGTGCCGTCGCCGCCGAGCACCACGAGCAGCTCGCAGCCGTCCAACACGCCGCGGGTCTCGTCCTTCTCGTCCACGGTGACGCGCTCGACGCTGGCCGGCAGCGGCAGGTCGGCGGCCTCCTCGTCGAGGACGCGGACGCGGATGCCGTGCGCCAGCAGGCCCTGGACGACGAGTTCCGCGCTGCGGACCGCGGCGGGGCGGCCGGTGTGCGCGAGCAGGAAGACGGTGCGTGCTTCGGGTCTGCTGGTCTCGGTACTGGCGGTCACTGCGGCCCCTCTGTCACGGCGCGGTCGACGTCGGCCGGGTCGAGCGCGGGCGCCCCGGCGTGCAGCCAGAGAAAGTATTCAACATTGCCGGACGGCCCTGGCAGCGGGCTCGCGACGACGCCGAGCACCCCGAGCCCGAGCTCGGCCGCGTGTGCGGCGACGGTGGTGACGGCCTCGGCGCGCAGCACCGGGCTGCGGACCACGCCGCCGCTGCCGAGGCGTTCGCGGCCGACCTCAAACTGCGGCTTGACCATCAGCACCAGGTCGGCGTCGGGCGCGGCGCAGCGGGTGAGGGCGGGCAGCACGAGGCCGAGCGGAATGAACGAGAGATCGCCGACCACGAGGTCGACGGGCCTGCCGTCGATGGCGTCGAGCGTCAACTCGCGTACGTTCGTCCGGTCCTTGACGGTGACGCGCGCGTCGGCGCGCAGGTTCCAGGCGAGTTGGCCGTAGCCGACGTCGACGGCGATCACCTCGGCGGCGCCCGCGCGCAGCAGGACGTCGGTGAAGCCGCCGGTGGAGGCGCCCGCGTCCAGGGCGCGGCGGCCGGTGACGCGCAACCCGCGCGGGGTGAAGGCCGCCAGCGCGCCGGCGAGCTTGTGCCCGCCGCGCGAGACGTAGCCGGGGTCCGCGTCGTCCTCGCGGACGACGAGGGCGGCGCTGGTGGCGACCTGGGTGGCCGGCTTGCTGGCGACCGCGCCGTTGACGGTGACGCGACCGGCGTCGATGAGCGATCTGGCGTGCTCACGGGATCGGGCCAGCTTGCGGCGCACCAGTTCCGCGTCGAGGCGGCTGAGGCGTCGCTGGGTCGCTGCTGCCACGGGGGGTTCAGCTCCTGGAGGTGTGCGGGGGGCCGGGCACGGGCGGGCCGGCCGGCTGGTCGAGCGCGGCCAGGGTCTCGCGCAGGCCGCGGTGCACATCCTCGTACACCTCGAGGTGCCCGGGAACGCCGAGGTGGTCGGCGTCGGCCAGCCTGACGAGGTGGGCGTCCACGCCGCCGTGCCCGGTGGGTCGCGTCCCGACGCCGAGCGGGCGCGGCCCCTCGTCGTCGGGGCCCGCGTCGTCGGGGCCCTCGCCCTGGGGCTCCTCGGCCTCGGGCTCCTGTTGCTGCTCCTGGGGCTCTCGCATGGCCCCGACGCTACCCGGTGATCACCCGGCTCCGTCGCCGCGCCGCCGGAACGACCAGCGGGGTGCCGGTCTCGGGGTCGTCGATGACCCGGCACGGCAGCCGGAAGACGTCCTCGACGAGCTCCGCGGTGACGATGTCGGCCGGCGTGCCCTCGGCGACCACCCGGCCGTCCCGCATGGCGATCAGGTGGGTGGCGTAGCGGGCGGCGTGGTTGAGGTCGTGGAGGACGGCAACCAGGGTGCGGCCCTGCTCCTCGTGTAGCCGGGCGCACAGGTCGAGGAGTTCTATCTGGTGGGCGATGTCGAGGAAGGTGGTGGGCTCGTCGAGCAGCAGCAGCGGGGTCTGCTGGGCGAGGGCCATGGCGATCCAGACGCGCTGCCGCTGACCGCCGGAGAGTTCGTCGACGTAGCGGTCGGCGAGCTCGGCCACCCCGGTCGCGGCCATCGACTCGTCGACGATCCGCTCGTCCTCGCGCGACCACTGGCGCAGCAGCCCCTGGTGCGGGTAACGGCCGCGCGCCACCAGGTCGGCGACGCTGATGCCGTCGGGCGCGGTGGGCGACTGCGGCAGCAGCCCAAGGGTCCGCGCCGCCTTCCGTGCCGGGTAAGAGGCGATGGCCTGCCCGTCGAGCAGCACACTCCCCGCGGTGGGCCTGAGCATCCTGGCCAGAACCCGCAACAGGGTTGACTTCCCGCAGGCGTTGGGCCCGACGATCACGGTGAACGACCGCCCGGGGATCGCGACCGACAGCTCATCGGCGACGACCCGCTGGTCGTACGCCAACGTGACGCCCTCGGCCCGCAGCCGGGGTTCTGACATCTCACTCACGCCGTCTCCTCCTCACTCCGCCGGTGGTCACACACGGCCGGCCCTCCGCTCACCGACCAGCAGCCACAGCAGGTATCCGCCGCCGAGCACGCCCGTCACCGCGCCGACCGGCAACTGCCGCTCTCCTAAGGCCCATTGGGCCAACAGGTCGGCGGTCACCGTCAGCAGCGCGCCCATGAGTCCCGCCGGCAGCGCGTTGGGGCCCGTGGCAAGGGTGAGCCGGCGGGCCAGTTGCGGGGAGGCCAGCGCGACGAACGCGATGGGTCCCGCGGCCGCCGTGGCGGCAGCCGTGAGCAGCACCGCGGCCAGCACCACGAGCAGCCGCGTCCGCTCGACGCGCACGCCGAGCGCGGCGGCCGTCTCGTCCCCCATCTCCAGCATCCGCAGCGGCCGTGCCAGCGCGAGCACCAGCGGCAGCAGCACGCCGCAGGCCGCCAGCAGCGGCCAGAACTGGGCCCAGTCGCGCCCGTTGAGCGAACCGGTCAGCCACAGCACGGCGCGGGCCGCGTCCGCGACGTCGGCCCGGGTGAGGAGGTAGCCGTTGACGGCGCTGAGCACGGCGGCGACGCCGATGCCGACGCGGACGAGCCGGTAGCCGTGCACGCCGCCGCGCCAGGCCAGCAGGTAGACGCCGACGCCGGTGGCCAGGCCGCCGACGACGGAGCCGGCGGCGACGGCGACGCCGCTCCCGGAGCAGAGCACGATCGCGGTGAGGGCGCCGGCCGCCGAGCCCTGGCCGAAGCCGACGACGTCGGGGCTGCCGAGCGGGTTGCGGGAGACGCTCTGGAAGATGGCGCCCGCGACGCCGAGCGCGAGTCCGACGAGCAGGCCCACCAGGCCGCGCGGCAGCCGCAGTTCGGTCACCACGAACTGCTGGATCCGGGTGCCGCCGCCGGCCAGGTGCGCAGCACCTCGGGTGGCGTCATGGGGTAGTCGCCGGTGCCGACCAGCAGCACGGCCGCGCCGAGCGCGAGCAGCAGGAGCGCCGCCCCGGCCGTCAGGCTCCGGCCGTCGGCCCGCACCGACCACCCGTCGTCGCCTTCGCCGCGGCGCCACACCACGGTGCGCGGCCGGCCAGGGTCGGGTTCCACAGCTTGGCCGTCCTTCCGCGTCGCACGAGGTAGACGAAGACCGGCCCGCCGATGAGGCTGGTGACGATGCCGACCTGGAGTTCGGAGGGCCGCGCGACCAGCCGCCCGATGATGTCGGAGCCGAGCAGCAGCACCGGTGAGAGGACGGCGGCGTACGGCAGCGTCCAGCGCAGGTCGGGGCCGGTGAGGGCGCGGACCAGGTGGGGGACGATCAGCCCGACGAAGACGATGGGCCCGCAGGCGGCGGTGGCGGCCGAGTCCGGCGCCGAGTGAGCGGGCGGTGTCGTCGCCCAGCGCGCGCAGGCCGTCGAACTCCGCGACACCGCGGCCCTCGACCGGATGCGGTTCTGGGCCGTCGGCTCACTGGCCGCGGCCAGCGGCGACGTCGTCCGCCAGGTGCTGCCCTTCCTGGTCGCCGGGGTGCTGCTCGCGCTGGCCCTCGGGCGGCCGCTCAACGCCTGACGGCGGTTCCGGCGAGCGCGAGCCGCACGGGGGTGGCGGCGCGGCTGCCGCCGAGCGCGTACACGAGGACCCCGACGGCCGCGGCGCCGAGGAACGCGAACCAGACGTAGCCGGCGAGCGAGTCGACGCCGATGAGGCTGATGGCGGTGACCACGGCGGCCGCGGCGCCGGCGTTGATACCGAGCAGCCCCGGGTCGGCCAGCGGGTTGCGGGTGAGCGCCTGCATCACGGCCCCGGCCAGGCCGAGGGCGGCGCCGCACAGCAGCCCGAGGATGGTGCGGGGCAGCTGGAGTTCGCGGATCACCACGTCGGTCCCGGTGCCGGAGTAGGCGAAGAGGGCGTGCCATACGTCGCCGAGCGGCACCGACTTGGCGCCGAACGCGATGCTGGCGGCGGCGACCAGCGCCAACACGCCGGCGGAGACCAGCAGTCCGGCCGCGCGCTGGGCCGCGCGCCGGCGCGTTCCCCGGACGACGGGCGCCGGCGCGGGCGGCGTCCCCGACTCCACAGCGGTCACTTCGCACGCCTCCCGCTGGACCCCCCGTTATGTTCTTCGTGGTCCTGCAAGAGGGCCGCTGGCCTCCGGGCCCGGCATGACTGTGTCCCCCTGTCGCAAGGATGACCTGGGGGGTGGTGTCACCGGGCCCGGCAGGTGCCGTCGGAGAC
>NZ_SMKC01000470.1 GCF_004348315.1 Streptomyces sp. 8K308
GCCCGGAACTCGGCGCCCACGCTGACGCCGCCGTCCGGCGCGAACCCGATCCCGGTGTCCGAGGTCCGCATCGAGGCGGGCATCGCCTCGATCAACGTGTCCACGCCCAGCGTCAGCCACGGCTCGGGCAGCAGCGTCTGCAGGCACCGCGCGATGCCGGACTTGCCGGAGCTTGAGCCCCCGTTCAGCACGATCACATCGGTAGCCACGCCGGCCAGGCTAACCGGCGGGAACGCGACGTCGCTTCGCCGCCAGCCCCGAACGCGCGGCGTTGGAAGGCTCACGGCATGAACGAAGTCAACGACCGACTCGAAGGAAGAGCGGCCCTGGTCACCGGCGGCAGCCGGGGCATCGGCGCGGCCGTGGCGCTGCGTCTCGCGGCGGAGGGCGCGGACGTCGCCCTCACCTACGTGCGCGACGCGGTGCGCGCCGCCGAGGTGGTGGCGGGCATCAAGGAGGCCGGGCGCCGGGGGTTGGCGATCCAGGCCGACAGCGGCGACCCGGAGGCGCTGACCGGGGCGGTGGAGGAGGCCGCGGCCACGTTCGGCCGTCTTGACATCCTGGTCAACAACGCGGCGGTCTTCCCGTTCGGCAAGCTGGACGAGCTCGGGCTCGCGGAGGTCGACCACACCCTGGAGGTCAACGTCAGGGCGCCGTACCTGGCGACCGGGGCGGCTGTGCGGCACATGGGGCATGGCGGCCGCGTCATCACCATCGGCAGCAACGTCGCCGGGCGGACGCCCTTCCCCGGCCTCGGGCTCTACGCGACGAGCAAGGCGGCGCTCGTCGGGATGACCAGGGGCCTGGCCCACGAGCTCGGCTCCCGTGGCATCACGGTCAACATCGTGCACCCGGGGCCGACCGACACCGAGGCCAACCCGGCCGACGGGCCGAACGCCGGGTACTTCGCCGGCTTCACGGCGGCGGGCCGCTTCGCGAAGCCGGCGGAGGTCGCCGCCACCGTCGCGCACGTGGCGAGCCCGGAGGCGGCGTACATCACCGGCGCCGAGATCAGCGTGGACGGCGGGTTCACCGCCTGAGAGGCGGGCCGGTACCCTGGGACGCGTGAAGCGCGCCAAGTTCGTCACGACGACGCCGGAGAGAGTCCCGGTGCGCTGACCGATGTCCTAGTCGAAGCCCCGGGGCGAGTGCCCCGGGGCTTCGTCGCGTGGTCACTCGCCTCACCGTTGATGAGGAGACCATCGCCATGGACCACCGCAGGCTCGGCCGTGAGCTCGACCTGTTCGACACCGACCCGCTGATCGGCGCCGGGCTGCCGTACTGGCTGCCGGACGGGGCCGTGGTGCGGCACGCCCTGGAGGAGTACGTCAGGGCGGAGGAGCGGCGGGCCGGCTACCGGCACGTCCACTCGCCGGTGCTCGGCAAGCGCGAGCTGTACGAGCGCTCCGGCCACTGGGCCCACTTCAGCGAGGACATGTTCCCGCCGATGGATCTCGGCGGTGAGCAGGTGGTGCTGCGGCCGAGCCTGTGCCCGCACCACGCGCTGATCTACCGCTCGCGCGGCCACAGCTACCGGGAGCTTCCGTTGCGCATGGCCGAGTTGGGCGGCATGTACCGAGCCGAGCTCTCGGGCGTGCTCGGCGGACTGACCCGGGTGCGGGCGATCTCGCTCAACGACGCGCACATCTTCTGCACCCTCGACCAGGTCGTCGACGAGGCCGGGGCCGCGCTCGCCATGATCCGCCGCGCCTACGCGGCGATGGGCGTCGAGGCGGCACGCTACCGGCTCTCGCTGGCCGGCGAGGGCGGCAAGTACGTGGCCGACCCGGAGAAGTGGCGGCGGGCGGAGGCCCTGCTGCGGGAGGTGCTTGAGCGCGAGGGCGTGGCGTACGAGGCCGTCGAGGGCGAGGCCGCGTTCTACGGGCCGAAGATCGACGTGCAGGTGGTGGACGGGGCGGGCCGGGAGGCCACCCTGTCGACCGTCCAGGTCGACTTCCACCAGCCGGAGCGGTTCGACCTGAGCTACGTCGGCCAGGACGGCGCCCGGCACCGTCCGGTGATGGTGCACCGCAGCATCGTGGGGAGTGTGGAGCGGGCCGTCGCGCAGCTCATCGAGGTGCACGGTGGCGCGTTCCCGGCCTGGCTCGCGCCCCTCCAGCTGGTGGCTCTGCCGGTCTCGGCGGCGGAGCTGCCGCACGCCGAGCGGCTGGTCGCGCGGGCCGTGGAGCTCGGCCTGCGCGCCGAGGTGCACGGCCCCGAGCGGGGCGGCCTCGGCGCGCGGATCAGGAGCGCGCGACTCGTCCCCTACCAGGCGGTGATCGGCCCGGCGGAGTCCGCCGCCGACACCGTCGCCCTCCGCCTCCGCGACGGCCGCCGCCTGCCGGCTCGCCCGGCGGCCGAGGCGCTGCGCGACATCACCGCGCTGGTCGCGGCGCACGCCGCCGAGCTGTGGCGGGGGTAGTGCTCCGGACGCTCAGGGGACGAGGGCGGTGAGGTCCAGGTCGAGGTCGAACGGCACCGAGACCTTCAGCCGGCCCCGGTGGATGCCGGTGGCCACGTAGGAGCTGGTCATGGTGTCGAGCTCGTAGGTGTGGACGGCGGCCGCGCCGCGCTCCTCCTCGACGCGCCAGAAGTGCGGGATCCCGGCCTGGGCGTACTTGAACGGCTTCAGGGAACGGTCGCGGTCGGCCGACTCCTCCGAGACCACCTCGACCACCAGGGCGACGTCCTCGGGGGCGAACCAGGTGCGGTCCGGGGCATAGGCCGCCGTGGTGACCAGGACGTCCGGCTCGGGCCGGCTCTTGCGGTCAAGACGGACGGTCATCTCCCGCTCGGCGTCGAATCCTGCCGGGGCGGCCTCCTCCAGCGCGAGGGTGAGCTTCCCCACGAGCCGGGAGTGCCAGGACCGCTGTGGCGACATCATGAAGATCAACGCTCCGTCGATGAGTTCGGTATGCCGCGGCGCCTGCGGAAGGTGGTCGAGGTCGTCGGCCTCCCAGCCGCTGGGCCTCGGGGGAGTCATCCACTCGGGCAGTTCGGCGGTCACGGCTTCCTCCACTGGCAAGGAGTCGGGCGAGAGTCAGGGGCCTGATCCCGGCTCGCGGGCACGGGCTGCGCGGACGACCTCAGCGTAGTCGACGCAAAACGCCCCGCATCACCCCGAGTGCGGTGCCACGTGGTCGCCGTCACCTCGGGCCGTGTTGCCTCCACGTTGCGTTCACACCGATCTGATAACAGGAATTCCCCAGGTCTTTCCCTAAGATCTACGCGCGTTACGATCGGCGGGCAACGGCGCCGGTAAGAGGCGCTTTCGACTGAAGGGATCGTCCTCTTGCGCCGCGTATCGCGTCTGGCAGCAACTGTCGCCCTCACCACGGCCCTCGCGCTCACCGCGGCCTGTGGCGAGAGCTCAACGGAATCCAACAACAGCGGGGAGAACGGCGAGTCCGGCGCACAGGGGGCCGCGATCGCCTTCGACGTCGGCGGTCGTGACGACCACTCGTTCAACGAGTCGGCGGCGGCCGGCGGCGACCGTGCCGCCGAGGAGTTCGGCATCGAGATCGAGACCAGGACCGCCCAGAACGAGGAGACGGACGCGGACCGCGTCCAGCGTCTCGAGTCGCTGGCGCAGGCCGGCTACAACCCGGTGATCGGCGTCGGCTACCTCTACGGCAACGCCATCGCCACCGTCGCCGAGCAGTACCCGGACACCACCTTCGGCGTCGTGGACGCGGTGGCCGAGGGCGACAACGTCTACAGCATGGTCTTCGCCGAGCACGAGGCGTCCTACCTGGCCGGCGTGGCCGCGGCGCTGAAGTCGGAGAGCGGGCAGGTCGGCTTCATCGGCGGCGTGCAGAACCCGCTGATCCAGAAGTTCGAGGCCGGCTTCGTGCAGGGCGTCACCGACACCAACCCGGACGTCGAGGTCTCGGTCGAGTACCTGTACACCAACGACGACCGCGGCTTCAACGACGTCGCGCGGGCCAAGGAGAAGGCGAACGGCATGCTCGGCCGCGGCATCGACGTGATCTACACGGCGGCGGGGCAGTCCGGCGCCGGCTCGATCGAGGAGGTCGCGAGCGTCGAGGGCGCCTGGGCCATCGGCGTCGACTCCGACCAGTACCAGCAGCCGGGGCTCGCCGAGTACCAGGACTCGATCCTGACCTCGGCGGTCAAGGGCGTCGACGTGGCCGTCTACGACCTGATCCAGAGCGTGCAGAACGAGGAGCCGCTGACCGGCACCCACGAGTACAACCTCGCCGAGAACGGCGTCTCGCTGGCCACCTCCGGTGGCTTCATCGACGACATCGCGGACCAGATCCAGGCGGCGACGGACGGCATCGTCTCCGGCGAGATCGAGGTGGCCCAGACCCCGTGAGGGCTGGTCGGGTGGGGATCTTCCCCGCC
>NZ_SMKC01000471.1 GCF_004348315.1 Streptomyces sp. 8K308
GGCTGAGGGTGCTCAGCCGCGCCAGTCCGGGACCCCGGATGGGAGGTTGGCTCGGAAGTCGCGCACGGCGGCGACGGACGTCGCGGTCATCAACCTCACCTCCCTCGTGCTCCGGGTCCTGTCGTCTGCTGCGGGGAGGTTAGCAGCGGCGGCCGGGCGGGCGCACCACGATTTCGGCTGGGGCCCGGCCCGGGGGCGTCCGAGGGGCGGAACGCGCTGGTGGGCGTCTTGCGGGGCGTGTTGGGATGGCCGGCATGGGAGAGCTGAGGGTGCGGGCCGCGGTTCCCGCGGACGCCGAGGGCGTGCTGGCGTTCTGGCGGGAGGCCGCCGAGGGCGTGAGCATCAGCGACGACCTCGACGGGGTGGGCCGGCTGATCGCCAGGGACCCGGAGGCGCTGCTGCTGGCCGAGCGTGACGGGGCGCTGGTGGGCACGGTGATAGCCGGGTTCGACGGCTGGCGCTGTCACCTGTACCGGCTGGCGGTCGCGCCGGCGTGCCGACGGCAGGGCGTGGCGACGGCGCTGCTCGCGGCGGCGGAGCGGCGGTTCGTGGCGCTTGGCGGACGGCGCGCCGATGCCATGGTGCTGCACCACAACGAACTGGCGCACCGGGCTTGGGAGTCGGGCGGCTACCGGCGGCAGCCCGAGTGGGGCCGCTGGGTGAAGGGTCTCGCCGACTGAGTCGGCGAGCGACGAGGTACGGGCGGGCGGGCTCGATGAGTTCGGCTCGGGTGGCTGGTCTCCTTGGGTATGGGTGGCGTGGAGTTCGTGGTGTGGGGGCCGGTGGCGCGGGCCGATGTGCCGGGCCTGTGTGAGCGGTTCAGGGCGGCCGTCGAGGCTGGCGGGGGCGGCCCGGTGGTGGTGGACCTGGGGGCGCTCGACCGGCCGGGGCCGACCGCGGTGGAGACCGTCAGCAGGCTGGCGCTGACGGCCAGGCGGCTCGGCTGCCGGGTGTCGTTCACCGGGGTGGACGACGGATTACGGCGCGTGCTCGGCTTCCTCGGGCTCGCCGAGGCGCTGACCGGCCTCGCCGATCTCGGGGAACCGGGGGGCGGCGGCGCCGGGCGGCAGTCGGTCGGGGAGCCCGAACAGCGGGAAGAACCGCTCGGTGTCGAGGAACGCGTTGATCCCCGTGACCCGACCCGCTGAGATCTCGAGGACCTGAAGGGCCCAGGGGGTGTGCCCGCCGTCGGACGTCGGCCGGTACTGGCCGAAGGCCGGGCTGCCGTTGGCCCAGGTCGGTATCAGCCGGGAGCCGGCGCAGCCTATCCCGGGCCCCGCCATCCAGGCGCGTACGTCCTCGCGGCCGCGCAGCCACAGGTCGTAGGGCGGCATGGAGAGGGTGGCCTCCTCGTGGAGCAGGGTGGTCAGCGCGTCCAGGTCGTAGCGCTCGAAGGCGTCCAGGTAGCGGGCGAGCAGCTCGCGGTGCTCGGCGGTGAGCGGCTCGGCCGGGTCGGCCGCCGAGGCGCCGGTGGCGGCGAGCGTGGCGCGGGCGCGCTGGAGGGCGCTGTTGACCGAGGCGACGGTGGTGTCGAGGAGCTCGGCGACCTCGCTGGCCTTCCAACTGAGCACCTCGCGCAGGATGAGCACGGCGCGCTGGCGGGGGGCGAGGTGCTGGAGGGCGGCCACGAAGGCCAGCCGGATGGTCTCGCGGGCCTCGGCGGTCTCGGCCGGGTCGGCGGTGAGGGTGCGGCTGTCTGGCATGGGCTCGATCCAGGCGGTCTCGGGCAGCGGCGGGCCGAGCTCGGCGGAGGCGGTCGGGGTGGGCGAGGACAGGTCCATGGGGCGGGCCCGGCGGCCGGCGCCGCTCAGCATGGTGAGGCAGACGTTGGTGGCGATGCGGTAGAGCCAGGAGCGGAGCGAGGACCTGCCCTCGAAGCGGTCGAGGCTCCGCCAGGCCCGCACCATCGTCTCCTGCACCGCGTCCTCCGCCTCGAAGGCGGAGCCGAGCATGCGGTAGCAGTGGGCGGTGAGCTCTCTGCGGTGCCGCTCGAGCTCACGCTCGGTGGGTTTCGCGCTGGTGGCGGTGGGTGTCGTCATGGCGCGTGCTCGCTTCCCTCGGGTGGCCGGGACGCTCGCCCGTCCATGTGCGGCCACCATAACGAGGGGGTCTGACAACGGCCGGGTTCCGCGCGGCGGCGAGCCGCCGTCAGCCGGCGAGCTCCCCCGCTATGACCTCCGCCTCGGCCCGTGAGTAGGGGCCGCCGAGGCTGGCGGTGCCCTGCGCGTCGGGCCCGGCGAGCACGCCGGCGGACAGCACTCGGCCGCCGTGGACGAAGGCGAGTTGGCCGCGCGGGTAGGGCTCGAACCGCACCCGCGCGGTCAGGGAGCGCAGCGCGGCGGCGTCCTCGGTCCTGAAGGTGATCCGCACCGCCCACAGGTCGGCGATCGGCCCCGGCACGGCCTCGGCGTCGGCCACCTCCGCCACGGTGACCCCGCCGTCGAGGTCGAGGGTCCGGCACAGCGAGTGGGCGGGGTCGTAGAAGGCGTCGGGCCGCCCGGCGGGGCAGGAGGGCGCGAGCAGCTGGGACGTCACCTGGGCGATGCGCAGCGGGTGGGCGTTGGCGGCCTGGTCGGTGAGCGGCGCGTTCCTGGCGAGCGTGACGGCGAGGAAGGACAGGGCGCCGCCGAGCACGCACAGCGCGGCCGCCGTCAGCGTCGGCCCCGAGGGGCGCGGGCCGGCCGGGGGTGGTCTGTCCTGACGTGGGCCGGTTGCCCCGCTGCCGCTCATACCGGTCCCTCCCGTCCCCCTACCGGGGGCCCCTGTGCCGCATAAAGTTAGCGGTACCGGTGGCCTGTTCGCAGGTGGGTCGGAGGAACGGATTCAGGGGGTTCGTGCAATGCGTGACCGGGTGCTCGACGGCCGTTACCGGCTCGGGCGGCAGTTGGGTGCGGGCGCCATGGGCACCGTCTGGGAGGCGCTCGACCTGCGCCTGGAGCGTACGGTGGCCGTCAAGGTGGTCGGTTCGGTCGCCGTGGGGCGCGATCCGCGGGCCCGGGAGCGGTTCGAGCGGGAGGCCAAGCTGCTGGCCGCGCTGTCCAGCCCGTTCATCGTGACGGTGCACGACGTGGGCGAGGCGCGGTTCGAGGGCGACCCGGATCCGGTCCTGTACCTGGTGATGGAGCGGCTGCGCGGCCGCTCGCTCGACCAGGTGCTCGCGGAGGAGCTGCCGCCGCTGGTCGAGGTGGCGCGCTGGGGCGAGCAGATCTGCCGGGCGCTCGCGGTGGCGCACGAGGCGGGCGTCGTGCACCGGGACCTGAAGCCGGCCAACGTGATGGTCGAGCCCGACGGCCTCGCCCGGGTGCTGGACTTCGGCATCGCCGCGGTGCTCGCCGAGTCCACCGACCATGCGCGGCTCACCTCCACGGGCGTGGTGGTCGGCACCCCCGCCTACATGTCGCCCGAGCAGATCGAGGGGCGGGCGGTGGCGGCCAACACCGACCTGTACGCGGCGGGCTGCCTGCTGTACGCGTTGACGACCGGCCGGCCGCCGTTCCACGGGGCGTCGCTCTACCAGCTGCTGCGGCAGCAGTTGGAGGAGACGCCGGCCGCGCCCGGCACGCTGCGGGCCGGGGTGCCGCCCGAGTGGGACGATCTTGTGCTGTCGATGATGTCGAAGCGGCCTGGTGACCGCCCCGAGTCCGCGGAGGCGGTGGCCGAGCGGCTGCGGGAGCTGTCCGGGCTCGTCGCCGGCACGCTGTCGGCCGCGCCGGTGGCGCGGATGAACTACGAGCCGACGCGGGTGGATCCGCGGTCCGTGCTGCTCGCCGCCTGCCCGTGGGCCGAGGGCGGCCGGCTGCCGCTGGCCACGGGCCAGCGGATGCGGCTCGCCGACGTGCTGCCGGGCGGCGACGCCTTCACGGTCGGCCTGCGGGGCGAGGCCCTCGCGGACGGTCCCGCGCTCCACCTGGACGCGAGCGCGCTGGTCCTCGACGAGGCGGGGCGGGTGCTGTCGGACGAGCACTTCGTCTTCTTCAACAACACGGAGCCGGCGGGCGTCGGGGTGCGGCTCGAAGGCGGCGATCCCGAGGCGTGGTTCGCGGTGCGCCTGCCGGAGTTGCCGGCGGCGGCGGAGCGGGTGGTGTTCGCGCTGTCGGTGGACGAGGACCGGACGCCGGGGCGCGACCTGTCGGACTCGGGGCTGCTGCACACGCGGCTCATCGACCCGTCGAACGACCGGGAGCTGCTGTGCTACGGGTTTCCGGCCGGGCCGGCGGGGGCGACCGGGGTGCTGCTCGGTGAGCTGGCCCGGGAGGAGGATGGCTGGTGGTTCTCGGCGGCGAGCGTGGCCTTCGACGGCGGCCTCGCGGAGATCGCGGAGAGCCATGGGGTGGCGGTGGAGGCGGAGG
>NZ_SMKC01000472.1 GCF_004348315.1 Streptomyces sp. 8K308
GTCCCCGTCCCCGCTTCCGCAGGCGGCGAGCGTGACCACCAGGCCGAACGCCGCGCCGCCGAGCACCAAACGCCTCTTCGCGCTGCTCATGTACCGCTCTCCTTCGAGTCTTCCCTGGTGCTGCGTGGGTCCTGGCATGCAGTAACCGGTTTCCAGAAATCGTTTTCTGTCCACCGACCGGTATGCCGCCTCTCGAAAACGGTTTCTGCTGCTTCCCCACGCGGCCACCCCGCCCAATCCGGCTGAGAGGCGGCCCGCCGAACAGTCGATTCAAGCCCGCACCTTGATGCATCGGCACGTTAGGCGCCGGATCGGCCCACGTCAATGCCCACGGCAGATACCGGTTACTTAGCCGACGCCAGGACGCCCACTCGGGCCGGCTCAGGCGGCGGTGTTCAGGGCCGCCGTCAGGGCGGTCAGGTGGGTGCGGACGGGGCCGAGGGTGAGCAGGCCGCTGGCGGCGCCGGCGAGTTCGGTCGCGGCGGGGGCCAGCGCGTCGTGGGCGCGGCGCATGAGGGGTCGGTCGTCGAGGGCGATGGCCGCGCGGGCGAGCAGGCACCAGAGGGCCTCGGCCAACAGGTCGGGCGGTGGCTCCGGGGCGCGGCGCAGCGCGTCGGCGGCGGCGTCGCGGCGGTCGGCGGCCAGCAGCACCAGGGGCAGGGTCCACGGCGCGTAGGGGCCGAAGGCCGTGTGTTCGTCGCCGGCGGGCGGGAGCCCCCGGCCGACCCGCAGGCAGAGCAGGGCGAGCGGCAGCAGGCCGCGTTCGAGCCCCGGCATGCCGGCGCCGTCGAGCCGCCCGGCCGCGTCCCGGAAGGCCGCCTCGGCTACGGGCAGCGGGGCGCCGGTCGCGGCGCCGCGCAGCGCCGCGTACCAGTGGGTGAACACGCCGACCAGCGGCAGTTCGTGCCGGTCGGCGAGGCGGTCGGCGGCGGCCGCGTGCCGGTCGGCGCCCGTGAAGTCGGCGGCGGCGCAGTGGGCCTGGAGGCGGATGAGGTGGCCGAGCACCTGGTAGGTGGCCAGGCCGTGCCGTTCGGCGAGGGTGACGATCTCGGCCCCGATGGCGTCCCGGCGTGGCGCGAGCCCGGTCCGTCCGCAGCTCTGCATGAAGACGGCGTTGAGCGCGAACGCGAGCAGCGCCGGGTCGTCGAGGCGGCGGGCCAGCTCCTCGGCCTGCCGGGCGGCCAGGGGACCGCGCGGGCTGCGGGCGCCACGTGACTCCAGGGCGATGGTGGCCAGCAGCCGGGCCCTGGCCGCCTCGCGCCCCTCGGTGGGCAGCGCGGCCAGGGTGCGTTCCGCGGCGGCCACGACGCGGGCGGTCTGTTCCGGGTCGTCGACGCGGGTCCAGATGGCCGGCACGTCGTAGGCGCCGACGACGCGGGCGGTCAGCTCCGGATCGCCGAGCTCCTCGGCCGCCGCGACGGCCGCCACCCGGTGCCGGCGGGCGGCGGCGAGCCCGCCGCCTCCGGTGACGGCGAGGTCGCGCAGCAGGCCGACGGTCGACGCGAGGCGTGCCCTGGCGCCGGTGGGCACGGCCCGGTCGTAGGCGGCGGTCGCCTCGGCCCAGACGCGCTCGGCGCCTCCGGGTTCGGGGGCGAGGTGGGGGGCGTGGCGGAGGATGTCCGTCTCCAGGTGGCGGAGCCTTGGGCCCGGGTCGATGCCGAGCCGGTCGGCGAGGAGGGCACGGGCCCGGCGGAGCACGGCGAGCGCGTCGCCCTGTCGTCCGGCTCGGTAGAGCGCCAGGGCGAGCAGCCGCCACGCCTCCTCGCGCCAGGGGTGCTCGGTGACGTGCGCGTCGAGCTCTGGCACGGCGTCCGCGGCCCGGCCGAGGGCGAGCCGGGCCTCGGCGAGCCGCTCGACGGCGCGCAGCCGCTGCTCGGTGAGGCGGGCCCGCTCGGCGCCCGCCCAGTGCGCGTCGGCGAACTCGGCGTAGGCCGGGCCGCGCCAGCGGCCGAGGGCGTCGGCGAGCCGGGGCGCAGCGCGGTCGGGCGGCAGCTCCCCGGCGGCGGTGAGCTCGGCCTCGAACCGCCAGGCGTCGACCGCGTCGACCGCGTCGGGCGCGGCGCGCAGCGCGTACCCGGGGCCCTCGGTGACCAGCAGCGCGGCGGGCGTGCGGGGCCTGCGGTCGGGTTCGAGTTCGCGGCGCAGCGCGGCGACGAAGGTGCGCACGGCGCCGACCGGGTCTGCGGGCGGGGTGGCCCACAGGTCGGCCACCAGGCGGTCGACGGGGACGACGCGGCGGCGGGCGACGATCAGCCTGGCGAGCACGGCGCGGTGTCTGGGGCCGCGCAGGGCGAGCGGGCGGCCGGCGGCGTCCCAGGCGGTGACCGACCAAGCACCCCGAATTCGACCCGCACTCCCGGCCTTCCTCTCCGCGTTCGTCCCAGGTCACGGTACTGCGGCGGCGTGGCGTGCTCATCGGTTGCTCATCCGCGCCCCGGAGGCTTGAGGGCGATGTCCCGGCCCCTCCCCCGGAAGGAACGCACATGTCACCTGTCATCCCCGGCTTCGATCAGCGGCGGGTCGCCGTCGCCAAAGGGGTGTCGCTCAACGTCGCGGTCGGCGGCTCGGGAGCGCCGATCGTGCTGCTGCACGGCTTTCCGCAGACGCACCTGATGTGGCGGCACGTGGCCGCCGACCTGGCGGCGGACCACACGGTGATCTGCCCCGACCTGCGCGGCTACGGGGCCAGCGACAAGCCGGCCGAGTCGGCCGCCGGCGGCTACGCCAAGCGGACCATGGCGGCCGACGTCGTCGCGCTCGCCAGAGCGCTCGGCCACGAGCGTTTCGCACTCGCGGGGCACGACCGGGGCGCGCTGGTGGCGTTCCGCGCCGGGCTCGACCATCCGCACGCGGTCACCCACCTGGCCTGCCTCGACGTGCTGCCCACCCTGGACATGTGGGACGTGCTGCGCGGCACCACGGCCGCCGTGGGCTTCCACCTCTACCTGATGGCCCAGCCGCCGGGGCTGCCCGAGCGGGTGATCGCCGCCAGCGCGGACGCGTTCTTCGGGCACTTCCTCGACCTGTGGACGAACGACCCGGCGGCGATCCCGGCCGACGTCCGGGCCGAGTACCTCGCGGCCTGCCGTGGGGCGGTGGACTCGATCGTCGCGGACTACCGCGCCTCGGCCGGCGTCGACGTGGCGCACGACCGGGCCGACCTCGCGGCCGGCAACCGGCTGCGGATGCCGGTCACCGTGCTGCAGCAGGACTGGGGCGCGGCGCTCGGGTTCGACGCGGCCGCGCTGTGGCGGGCGTGGGCGCGGGACCTCCGGCACGCCACGGTGAGCTGCGGGCACTTCATGGCCGAGGAGGCGCCGGGCGAGGTGGTCGCGGCACTGCGCGAACTGCTGGCCAGATGACGGTCGCCTGCCGGCGGCCGGGCCACCGACCACGCCTGCCGGCAGCCGGGCCTGCCGGTACGGTGACGCGACCCACCGCCCGGGCGGCCACGCTACCGCCGCCCAGGCGACGACGCCCGCCAACGACGGCACTCGCCGCGAGCCGGCCAGGCCGGGCGTGGTCCGTCAATCACCGTGAGCGACCAGAGCCACCCCGCCCATCCCCCATCGCCTGCGGCAGGCGCCGCGTCGCCGGTCAACCGCCGCCGAAGGGCGAGCGCACGCCGCCGATCGGCCGTCGCCGAAGGGCGAGCGCACGCCGCCGATCGGCCGTCGCCGAAGGGCGAGCGCACGCCGCCGATCGGCCGTCGCCGAAGGGCGAGCGCACGCCGCCGATCGGCCGTCGCCGAAGGGGAGCGCACGCCGCCGGTCAACCGTCGCCGAAAGCGCCGGCGGCGGGGGCCGTGCCGGTGATCACGGAGAGGGCCCTGGCCAGTTCGGTCTCGGTGAGGTCCGCGCGGGCGGTGAGCCGCAGCCGGGAGATACCGTCGGGCACCGAGGGGGGGCGGAAGCAACCGACGGCGAGCCCCGCGGTGCGGCACTCCGCGGCCCAGCGCTCCGCGGCCTGCGGCGAGGCGGCGCGGACGGCGACCACGGCCGCGTCGGGCGGCGAGACCGGGAGCCCGGCGGCCGCGAGACCCTGGTAGAGGCGCCGGGCGACCGCGCGGGCCTGGGTGGCGCGGACCGGCTCGCGGCGCAGCAGGCGAAGCGCGGCGAGCGCCGCGCCGGCGGCGGCCGGGGCGAGCCCGGTGTCGAACACGAAGGTGCGGGCCGCGTTGACGAGGTGCCCGATCACCCGTCCTGGGCCGAGGACGGCGCCGCCCTGGCTGCCGAGCGCCTTGGAGAGCGTCACGGTGGCCACCACGTCGGGCGCGCCGGCCAGGCCCGCGCCCGCCACCGCGC
>NZ_SMKC01000473.1 GCF_004348315.1 Streptomyces sp. 8K308
GCGTCATGGCGCGGCCTCCTCGGACGGGGTGACGACGGCGAGGAGTTGGTCCATGGCGACCGTGCCACCGGTGGCGACGGGCAGCTCGGTGACGGTGCCGTCGTGCGGGGCGGCGATGACGTGCTCCATCTTCATGGCCTCGACGACCAGCAGGCTCTGCCCGGCCGACACGCGCTCGCCGACGGTGGCCTTGACGACGGTGACGGTGCCGGGCATCGGGGCGGTGAGCGCGTCGGCTCCGGCGAGCGCGCCGGGCCCGGCGGCGGCGATGGGGTCGTGCTCGCGGACGTGCCAGGCGTCGCCGTCCCGCCCCAGCCAGTGCCCGTCGGACACGGCGGCGTGGTTGAACGCGTGGACGGCGCCGGCGAGTTCGACGTGGACGGAGTCGGGCGTGCGCGAGACGAGCCGGGCGGGAACGGGGTCGGCCTCGCCGAGACGGGCCTCGCCCGGGCGCACCCTGACCGTGACGGGGTCGTGCCCGGGGACGCGCAACGCGCTGGTGGTCCAGGCCGGTTGGCCGCCGAGTCGCCAGCCGGACGGCACCGAGAAGGGGTCGGTCCAGCCGGCCGGGTCGGGGGCCGGGGCGAGGGCGGCCTGTCGCAGCAGCGCGGCGGCGACGTAGACCTCTTCGGGTACGGCCGCCGGGATGAGCGAGGGCGCCGCACGGTCGACCAGGCCGGTGTCCAACTCGCCCGCGACGACCTCGGGCAGGGCCAGCAGGCGGCGCAGGAAGCCGGTGTTGGTGTCCACCCCGAGGACGGTGGTGCGGGCGAGCGCGGCGCGCAGCAGGCGCAGCGCGGTGGGGCGGTCGGGGCCGTGGGCGATGATCTTGGCGAGCATCGGGTCGTAGGCGGTGGAGACCTCGGTGCCCGCGTCGAGCCCCGAGTCGACCCGGACGCCGTCGCCGGCCGGCTCGCGCAGCAGCCGCACGGTGCCGGCGGACGGCAGAAAGCCGGTGGCCGGGTTCTCCGCGCAGATCCTGGCCTCGACGGCGTGCCCGGTGAGGCGCACCTCGTCCTGCGTGAACGGCAACGGCTCGCCGGCGGCGATCCGCAGCTGCCACTCCACGAGGTCGAGGCCGGTGATCAACTCCGTGACGGGGTGCTCGACCTGGAGCCGGGTGTTCATCTCCATGAAGTAGAAGGTGCTCGGATCGGTGCCGGGGACGATGAACTCGACGGTGCCCGCGCCCCGGTAGTCACAGGCGCGGGCGGCACGGACGGCGGCCTCGCCCATCCGCGCGCGGGTGGCGGCGTCGAGCAGCGGGCTCGGCGCCTCCTCGACGATCTTCTGGTGGCGGCGCTGCAGCGAGCACTCGCGCTCGGCCAGGCGCAGCACGGCGCCGTGGTCGTCCGCGATCACCTGCACCTCGATGTGGCGGGGCCGCTCGACGAAGCGCTCGGCGAGCAGCGTGTCGTCGCCGAAGGAGGCGAGCGCCTCGCGGCGCGCCCCGGCGATCTGCTCCTCCAACGCGCCGGGGTCGGTAACCAGACGCATGCCCTTGCCGCCGCCCCCGGCGGCGGGCTTGAGCAGCAACGGGGGGCCCAACTCACGTGCCGCCGCCGCGAGGTCGGGGTCCGAGACACCGGGGACGACGGGCACGCCGGCCGCCTCGACGGCGCTCTTGGCGCGGATCTTGTCGCCCATGGCCTCGATGGCGGCGGCCGGCGGGCCGACGAAGGCGAGCCCCGCGGTGGTGACGGCGCGGGCGAACGCCGCGTTCTCCGCGAGGAATCCGTAGCCGGGGTGGACGGCCTGGGCACCGGTCTCGGCGGCCGCCGCGAGCAGTCGGGGGATGGCGAGGTAGCTCTCGACCGCCGGGGTCGGGCCGAGGCGGACGGCCACGTCGGCCTCGCGGACGTGGCGGGCACCGGCGTCCGCGTCGCTGTAGACGGCGACGGAGCGGATGCCGAGGCGGCGCAGGGTGCGGACGACGCGGACGGCGATCTCGCCCCGGTTGGCCACGAGCACGGTCTCGAACATGGCCCCAGACATTTCTGTGATGCCCTCCCTCACATTCGGAAGACGCCGTGACTCGGCTCTGACAGGGGCGCGTTGGCGCAGGCGGTGAGGGCGAGGCCGAGGACGGCGCGGGTCTCGAGCGGGTCGATCACGCCGTCGTCCCAGAGCCGCGCCGTGGCGTAGTAGGCGCTGCCCTGCGCCTCGTACCGGCGGCGGATCGGGGCCTTGAACGCCTCTTCCTCCTCCGCCGACCAGGCGTCCCCGAGCTGGTCGCGCTTGACGGTGGCCAGCACGGCCGCGGCCTGCTCGCCGCCCATCACGGAGATCTTGGCGTTGGGCCACATCCACAGGAAGCGCGGCGAGTACGCCCGGCCGCACATCGAGTAGTTGCCCGCGCCGTAGGAGCCGCCGACGACCACGGTGAGCTTGGGGACGCGGGCGCAGGCGACGGCCGTGACCATCTTGGCGCCGTGCTTGGCGATGCCGCCGGCCTCGTAGTCGCGGCCCACCATGAAGCCCGCGATGTTCTGCAGGAAGAGCAGCGGGATGCCGCGTTGGTCGCACAGCTCGATGAAGTGGGCGCCCTTCTGGGCCGATTCGGAGAACAGGATGCCGTTGTTGGCGACGACACCGACCGGGTGACCGTGGATCCGGGCGAAGCCGGTGACGAGGGTCGGGCCGAACTCCGCCTTGAACTCCTGGAGTCGGGAACCGTCGACGAGGCGGGCGATGACCTCGCGGACGTCGTAGGTGGTGCGGGAGTCGACCGGGACCACGCCGTAGAGTCCGGCCGGGTCGACGACGGGCTCCTCGGCCGGGACGACCGACCAGGGCAGCGGGCCGCGCTCCGGCAGCGTGGCGACGATGGTGCGGACGATGCGCAGCGCGTGCGCGTCGTCCTCGGCGAGGTGGTCGGTGACGCCCGAGACGCGGGCGTGCACCTCGCCGCCGCCGAGCTCCTCGGCGGTGACGACCTCCCCGGTGGCGGCCTTCACCAGCGGCGGCCCGCCGAGGAAGATCGTGCCCTGGCCGCGCACGATGACGGCCTCGTCGCTCATGGCCGGCACATAGGCGCCGCCGGCGGTACAGGAGCCGAGCACGGCGGCGATCTGCGGGATGCCGGCGGCCGACATGCGGGCCTGGTTGTAGAAGATGCGGCCGAAGTGGTCGCGGTCGGGGAACACCTCGTCCTGCATGGGGAGGAAGGCGCCGCCCGAGTCCACCAGGTAGAGGCAGGGCAGGCGGTTCTCCAGGGCGATCTCCTGCGCCCGCAGGTGCTTCTTGACGGTGAGCGGGTAGTAGGTGCCGCCCTTGACGGTGGCGTCGTTGGCGACGACCACGGCCTCGCGCCCGCTGACCCGGCCGATGCCGGCGATCACCCCGGCGGCCGGCGCCTGCCCCTCGTAGAGGCCGTCGGCGGCCAGGGGGGCGATCTCGAGGAACGGCGAACCGGGGTCGAGCAGCGCGTCCACCCGGTCGCGGGGCAGCAGCTTGCCGCGCGCCACGTGTCGAGCGCGGGCCCGCTCGCCCCCGCCGAGGCGGGCGGCGGCCAGCTTCTCGCGCAGTTCGGCGGCGAGCTCGCGGTGAGCCGCCTCGTTGGCCCGATACGCCTCGGACGCCGGATCCACGGTGCTGCTGAGCGTCGGTGCCTGCCGCATATGGACGAGGTTAACGCTCGTTAACGGGCCTGTCTACAATACGTTCTCATGACGTCGCACGCCTCCGCCCACGCCCTCTCCCGCCGCGAGCAGATCCTGCGTGAGGCGTCCAGGCTCTTCGCCGAGCGCGGCTTCCACGGCGTGGGCGTCGACGACATAGGCGCCGCGGTCGGCGTGAGCGGCCCCGCCCTCTACCGGCACTTCGCCGGCAAGGACGCGATGCTGACCGAACTGCTGGTCGGCATCAGCAGCCGGCTGCGGGACGGCGGCGTCCGGCGGGTCGAGGAGGCCGAGGCGGCCGGCCGCACCGCCGAGGACGCGCTGGACGCGCTGATCGCCGGCCACATCGACTTCGCGCTCGACGACCGGGCGCTGATCACGCTCCACGACCGCGAGCTCGACTGGCTGCCGGAGGCCGACCGCAAGCGGGTGCGGCGGCTCCAGCGGGAGTATCTGGAGCTGTGGGTCCAGGTCGCCCGCCGGGCCTACCCCGACCTCCCTGAGCCGCGGGCGCGGGCGGCGGTGCACGCGGTGTTCGGCCTGCTCAACTCCACGCGACGGCTTTCCCGCCCCGCGACGCTCCCGGACCGGGCCGAGACGGCGGCGCTCCTGCACCGCCAAGCCCGCGCGGCACTGGCCGCGGCGACCACCTGACCCACCGCGCGGCGGTTCCCCCACC
>NZ_SMKC01000474.1 GCF_004348315.1 Streptomyces sp. 8K308
GGCCTGCCAGGCGAATCGCCTGGCAGGCCCTCCTCGTTGTCGCCAGCGCCCGCGACCGTGGTGGATCGTCGTGGCCCTTCGCGGTCCGCGTCGTGCGACGCGCGGCGCGGACAACAGGACGGGCACCGTCCGGGGCGGGCGCTTGGCGCCCCAGAGGTGCCCGTCAGTCGGTGGGCGGCGCGGCTAGCGCCGCCCGGTCACGGGCCGCACTCGCGGCCCTCGTTGATGCAGGCCACGGCCTCGGCCATGAGCTGCTCGTTCATCACGTTGATGAAGTCACCGTGGTCGGTCGAGGGGTGGTGCAGCTGCTCGGGGAAGCTGTCCACCGCGAACACCGGGCCCTGCGGGACGTCGTAGACGATCCGCTGCACCAGCTGCGGGATGGCCTGGAAGCCCTCCTGGCAGGAGCCGTCCGCCTGCGCGAACGCCACGTGCGTGCGGTGGTTGGCGCTGTCCGTGTTCTGGCCGTCCCAGCAGCTCTGGAAGTCGAAGGTGCGGACCAGGTCGCTGCCCTCGGGGCACAGCGGATACTGGTCGGTCAGCTGGACCGAGTCCTCGAAGCCGGTGCAGCTCCAGGAGGCGTTGGCGTTGGCCGTGCCGTTGGTCAGCGTCTTGGCGTCACCGGTGATGATCCGCAGGAAGCGCGGCATGTCGACCACCGGGCTGGTCGGGTTGCCCTGGAAGGTGAGGCTGACCTCGACCGGCTCCAGGACGGCGCCGCTGTTGTGGGCGTTGTCCAGCTCGTCGTCGATGGGCGGAACGTCGTCCCGGCCGATCTGGCCGGCGTCGCCACCGGCGTCGCCGCCGTTGTGGTCGCCGTTGTGACCGCCGGCCGCGTCGATCGAGCCGTCGCCGTCCTCGTCGAGGACCCGCAGCACCGGCCAGTAGTAGGTCGACTGGTCACCGTTGGTGCAGGTGGTCTCGGCCGCGGCCATGCTCTCGTCGGTGGCGAAGGCGTCGACCCCGATGTTGCCGATGTAGTCGTGCAGGTGGTGGGCGCCGTTGGAGACGCCGGGGGCCACGATCACGTTGTCGGAGTTGAACTGGCCCTCCTCGTTGGTCCCGCAGTCCACCGTGAACGTGCCGGTCGAGGCCGCCTCGTTGCCCGCCGGCGGCGGGGTCACGTTGGGCGTCACCGTGGTGATGTCCACGAAGTCCTCGGGGAACGGACCGCCGGAAACCGGCGGCGGGGCCTCGCCCTCGCCGCCCTCGTCGGGGGCCTCGCCCTCGTCGGGCGGGGTGTCGACGGGGTCGTTGCCGCCCTCGCCGACCTCACACGCCGAGAGGTCCTGCAGCCCGGCCGGCGCCGTGCCGCCCTGGCGCTCGATCGCGATCCTGATCCGGTCGAGCGCCGCGCTCCGCTTGCTCTGCAGCGGGCCGAGGATCGCGTTGTCCACGAAGTTCGGGCCGCCCTCGCCCGCCGAGCTCGCCAGGCGGCCGTTGGCCTCCTCGATCTGCCGCTGGAGGTTCCCCAGCTCCCGGTCCACCTCCGCCTGCGCGGCGGCCGGAACGTCCGAGACCACGACCTCGGGGCACTCGATCGAGCCGCCGCCACCGCCCGACTCGCCGTCCGCCGGGGGCGGCGCGGTGTCCACCGGGTTGGCCGGCGGCATCACCTGACAGGGGCTCATCCGGCGCAGCCGCTCGGCCTGCTGGCCCTCCACGCCGGTGGCCTGGACGATGCCTTCGATGGTCTCCTCGCGCTGGTTCTCCAGCTCGCTGAGCACCTGCCTGGAGTCGCCCGGCTCGGCCGCGGCGACCTCGGTCTCGTCGGTCGGTATCTGCCCGTAGGCGTCCGCCACCTGTTGGTCGAGGTCGGCGAGCAGTTGGCCGACGTCCGTCCTGGCGTCGTCGGGCAGCTGCGTCATGTTCTGTCCGACGTCCGGGCACTGGATCGTGCCGCCTGGTCGCCACGCGGCCTGGTGGCCGCGCGACCATCCCTGGCCGTCGCCGTCCCGGCCCCAACCGGCCGACGCCTGCTGGGCGATGACCACCGCTCCACCGCCCCCGACCACCAGCGCGGTCACCAACGCCACGACTTTTGTTCTGCCTCGTGAGCGTTTGTGTGTCTGACGACTCATGAATTACTCCGTCTCGTACAGGGATCCAGCGACGGGATCCGGGATTACAGCCCTCAAGGCAATCGGGGCTAATCGGTCAGCAGCGCGTAGTCGACCAGTCCCGTCAACTCCAGGTGTGTGATGTGGTCGAGCACGGTTTCGTTGGCCTGGTCCGCCAGCTCCCGAACCATGGAATTCTCGGTGGAGTGCCGGACTTGGGCGACAAGCCCGAATACCTGGCCGTGCGCCCGACGCAGGATGTTGGCGAACAGGTATTCGTACTCGGCGCCGCTGGCGGCCGAGAACCGGTCGAGGTTCGCCTGGAGCTGTTCTGACGGTTGGGTGGGCAGGTCGATTCCGAGTTCGCGCCCGGTGTTCACCGACATCTCGTCCAGCAGGGCGTGGCCGTCGACGAGGTGCTCCCCGGCGGTGCGAAGCGCCTCGTTGTCGCCGGCGCGCTCGATGGCCTGCTGGCCGGCGGGCCCCTCCCAGAGCCCGGCCATCCGGACCCGGCGCACGAAGTCGCGGTCCAGCGCGGTCAGGGGGCCGTACTGGGTGGTCAAGGTGCCACGCCCGTCGTCCGTGAAGGTCATCGGGGGCCCGACCTCGATGGACGGGCCCGCGTTGGCGACGCGCTCGAAGAGGCTGACGGGGATGAGCAGGGCGGCCAACGTGAGCGCCAGCGCGCCGATCACGAGCGCCGTGCCCACGGTGTGCGCGGACGTGAACGCGCCAGCGATGCCGGATCGTCTCTTAGCCATGCGAACTGCGCCCTCCAGGCCGGTTACGGGGGAGTGCGGTGGACGCTAGTGGCGGTGGCTCGGGCCGCTACCGGAATCATCACCAACGGACAAAGTCCAACCCTGTTCGGGGAGTTGCTGCTACTATCCGCTGGCTCCGATGGATCCGCTGCCGACGATCCGCAGTCGCATGCGGTCGACGGCCGCGTCCTCGAGACAGCCGAGCAGCCGGTGCACGTCGTGCGCGCTGAGCGACGGGTGCACGGTAGCCGCGAACAGGTCGTCGTCGAGCGCGGCCAGGCCGGCTCGTTGGAGCGGGACGGCGGTGGCGTCCCGGCAGCGCTCCCAGTGCTGGCGCACAACCAAAACGGCGCGATCGCCGTCCACGTCGTTGCCCTCGACGCGGAACAGTACCGAGGTGGCGGTCTCCCCGCCGCGTTCCGGTGGGCGGGTTTCGGTCAACTCGGCCAGCGCGTGGAAGAGACCGAGGCCGGTGAGGGCGAGGAGCAGCCAGCCGGCGGCGCGCGGCCAACGGCGGCGCGTGTCCAGCGGCCCGGGCGGCAACTCGGAAGCGCCGGCGGTCGGTCCGCCGGGCGGCGCCGCCAACGGCGCGAGCCGGCCGGCAAGACGGCGGTCGGCGGCCGGCCGCACGGTCGCCCCGGCGACCCGCTCCACCAGCCACGCGATGCCGGACAGGGCCACGCCGGTGGCCATCAGGACCGGCACGAAGACGAAGGTGCGGTCAATCTCCCCGCGGCGGTCGAGGAGCCAGGCGAAGCGGGGTGCCGGGCGGTGGTCGCCAGGGGCGCCGCGCAGCTCGGCGAGGATGTCCTGGCGCAGCCGCTCCCGCGCCTCCTCGTGCCGCAGGTCGCCTTCGCGCAGCCGCCGTTCGAGACGGCCGACGCGGTCGAGCAGGGCGAGGCCGAGCAGCATCACCTCGACGACGAGCAGCAGCACGCCGCAGAGGATCGTGCGCTGCCACTGCCAGCGGTAGAGGTAGATCACCAGGTAGGCGGCGGCGCCCAACGCGGCGGTGCCGCCGAACAGGTAGGCGGCCAGCCGGGCGCTCCTCACGGCCGCCCGCCGAGCTCGGTGACCTCGCCGGTGCCGCCGTCGACGAGCAGCGGCGTGCCGGGCGGGAACCCGCGCACGGCGTCGGCCGCGCCGGTGACGGTGGCCAGGCCCAACTCCCGGGCGAGCACGGCCAGGTGGGAGAGCGGACTGCCGGTTTGGGCGACCAGCGCGGTGAGGGTCGGCAGCAGCGGCGCCAACGACGGGTCGAGGTGCCTGACCACCAGCACGGCGTCCGGCGGGCGCGACCCCGGCGAACCGTCCCAGGCCACGCCGGCGACCCGCCCGCCGGACACCCCTGACCGGCGCGTCGGTCGCCCTCGGCGACCACGACCCCGCCTCCGCCACCCGAAATCGATCCGGCAGCGGCACGCCCCTCGCCGGCACGCGCCGCTCCCCCCACTCC
>NZ_SMKC01000475.1 GCF_004348315.1 Streptomyces sp. 8K308
CCCACCCACCCGTCCTCGCGCTCCGCACCGGGTTCCTCCCCATCCACCCGCCCCTTGTCGCGCTTTGCGCGAGGGACGCGGCGCCCCGCGCCCGGCCCGCGCGCCCGCGCCGTGGCCTACGCCGAGCGCGTAGCGGAGGGGGTCAGGTCGCGGAGGCGGCGGGCCTGGGCGGCGCGTTCGGCGGCGCGTTGGGTGTCGTAGTCGCGGCCGGCCGCGCCCCGCAGCAGCGCCTTGGTCTCGATCAGCGCGTCCCGCGGCGCCGCCAGCAGCGCCGCGACGAGGTCGTCCGTCGCGGCAGGCAGCTCGTCGGGGGTGACGACCAGGTTGGCCAGGCCGATCCGCTCCGCTTCGGCCGCGCCGACGGCGCGGCCGGTGGCGCAGATCTCGAGGGCGCGGCCGTAGCCGACGAGGTCGACCAGCGGCTTGGTGCCGCCCAGGTCGGGGACGAGGCCGAGCGAGGTCTCCCGCATCGCGAACTGCGCGTCGGCCGCGCAGATACGCAGGTCGCAGGCGAGGGCGAGTTGGAATCCGGCGCCGATGGCGTGGCCCTGGACGGCGGCGACGCTCATCAGGTCGTTCCGCCGCCACCAGGTGAAGGCCTCCTGGAAGCTGGCGATTGTGGCGTCGAGCTCCGCGTCCGCGGCGCGTGCCAGGTCGAGGAAAGAGAGCTCGCCCTCGATCCCCTCGGGGGTGAAGGCCCGCCGGTCGAGGCCGGCGGAGAAGGAGACGCCCTCGGCGCGCAGCACCGCCACCCGGACCGTGCCGGGCAGGGCGCGGCCCGCCTCGGTCAGCGCCCGCCACATGGCCGGCGTCTGGGCGTTGCGCCGCTCCGGGACGGTCAGCGTGACCGTGGCCACGGCGCCGTCGACGGTGAGGCGTACACCGTCCCACTCCTGGTCGTGCTGGGCCACGGGCCACCTCCGGTTCGCTACTTGTCAGTAACTACCCGGTAGCGTAGCGGCGGCCCCGGCCCGGTCGTCAGGGGGTGGGGGCGACCTTCTTGCCGCGCGTGGCACCGCCGCGCCCGCGTAGCGTGACATCGGCCTCGCTGAGCATGCGGTGGACGAAGCCGTAGGACCGGCCCGTCTCCTCAGCCAGCGCCCTGATACTCGCGCCCGACTCGTATTTCCGCTTGAGGTCCGCCGCGAGCTGCTCGCGAGCGGGGCCGGTCACCCGGCTGCCCTTCTTCAGAGTCTCGGCCACCCGTGCCTCCTCGTAGGAAGTGCGCTCTGGACTCTCATGATCACCCCTATCCCGCTTCCTGGCCACCCATTCGTCTGGGTCCGTACGACAAGCGGACAACGCGATTCCGCGCCGCTTCTGGGGCGTGGGGCCGCCCACGCCCCGCGGGCGGGCGCGAAATCGCAGGTCAGGGGGTGTCACCGGAATGGCGCAGACGGGCGTCCCGGCCCACCGCACCGCCGCTTGCCCGGCGCGTCGACACGCCGGGGTACGAGCCGCCCTCACTCAGATGAATGATCAAGCGTCGGCCGAATGATCCATCGCGCATGATCACAAACGCCGGACCCCGCCTGCCGGGCCGGGGTCAGGCCAGGGCGACGAGGTCCGCGTAGTCCTGGCTCCAGAGGTCCTCCACGCCGTCCGGCAGCATGATGATGCGCTCCGGCTGGAGCGCGTCCACCGCGCCCTCGTCGTGGGTGACCAGGACAACCGCGCCGGTGAAGCCACGCAGCGCGCCCAGGATCTCCTCGCGGCTGGCCGGGTCCAGGTTGTTGGTCGGCTCGTCGAGCAGCAGCACGTTGGCGGAGGAGACGACGAGGGTGGCGAGGGCCAGGCGGGTCTTCTCGCCGCCGGAGAGGACCCCGGCCGGCTTGTCTACGTCGTCGCCGGAGAACAGGAACGAGCCCAGCGTCTTGCGGAGGTCGACGAGGTCCATGTCGGGGGCGCTCGAGCGCATGTTCTCCAGCACCGTGCGCCGCGGGTCGAGGGTCTCGTGCTCCTGCGCGTAGTAGCCGAGCTTGAGGCCGTGGCCCGGGGTGACCTCGCCGGTGTCCGGCTTCTCGATGCCGGCGAGCAGCCGCAGCAGCGTCGTCTTGCCGGCGCCGTTGAGGCCGAGGATGACGACCCGGGAGCCCTTGTCGATGGCGAGCGAGACGTCGGTGAAGATCTCGAGCGAGCCGTAGGACTTGGAGAGGCCCTCGGCGGTGAGGGGGGTCTTGCCGCACGGCGCTGGGTCGGGGAAGCGCAGCCTGGCGACCTTGTCGGCCTGCCGCTCGGCCTCCAGGCCCGAGAGCAGCCGCTCGGCGCGGCGGGCCATGTTCTGCGCGGCGGTGGCCTTGGTGGCCTTGGCGCGCATCTTGTCGGCCTGGGCATTGAGCGCGGCGGCCTTCTTCTCGGCGTTGGCCCGCTCGCGCCTGCGGCGCTTCTCGTCGGCCTCGCGCTGGGCCTGGTACTGCTTCCAGCCCATGTTGTAGACGTCGATCTGGGAGCGGTTGGCGTCCAGGTAGAAGACCTTGTTGACGACCGTCTCGACCAGGTCGTTGTCGTGCGAGATCACGATGAACCCGCCGCGGTAGGTCTTCAGGAAGTCCCGCAGCCAGACGATGGAGTCGGCGTCGAGGTGGTTGGTCGGCTCGTCGAGCAGCAGGATGTCGGCGTCCGAGAAGAGGATGCGGGCGAGCTCGACGCGGCGCCGCTGGCCGCCGGAGAGGGTGTGCAGGGGCTGGCCGAGGACGCGGTCGGGCAGGCCGAGGCTGGCGGCGATGGTGGCGGCCTCGGCCTCCGCCGCGTAGCCGCCCCTGGTCAGGAACTCGGTCTCGAGGCGCTCGTACTTGCGCATGGCGCGCTCGCGGGTGGCGCCCTGGCCGGTCGCCATCCGCTGCTCGTTCTCCCGCATGCCGCGCAGCACGGTGTCCAGGCCGCGGGCGGCCAGGATGCGGTCGCGGGCGAGCGTGTCGAGGTCGCCGGTGCGCGGGTCCTGCGGGAGGTAGCCGACCTCCCCGCTGCGGGTGATGGTGCCGCCGGCGGGGATGCCCTCGCCCGCGAGGCACTTGGTGAGTGTGGTCTTGCCCGCGCCGTTGCGGCCGACGAGACCGATGCGGTCTCCCCTGGCCACGCGGAAGGACGCGGACTCGATGAGGATCCGGGCGCCGGCTCGCAGCTCGACGCCGGTGGCGGTGATCATGGACGGACTCCAGGCGACGGGACGTACGGGCGTGTTGGCCGTACGGGGACGGGTCTTGGCGAGAAGGGCTGCGTCCGCTAGGGCACGAGGAGCGAAATGTCCATGCGGTCATTCTAACGGCGGCACGCAAGCTGTTTTCCGCTCACCGCGCGCCCCTCGGGGCGCGCGGGTGGCCGTCAGGCGCCGCCGGTGTGCACCTGGAAGGCGGCGCGGCGCACCCGTTTGGTGATGGCGGGGTCGGGGTGGGCGGCGGCCAGCGCCAGCAGGACCTGGACGGTGCGCGGGTGGCCGCAGTCGCGGATCTCGTCGACGAGTTCGGCGACGGTGGGCTGGGGTGCCGAGTCGAGGTGGTCGAGGAGCAGTCGCTCGGCGCCGTTCTCGTGGGCGGCGGACGCGGTGTCGACCCAGAGCCAGGTGGCCTCGGCGCGGGTGAGGACGCCGGCCGAGGTGTCGGTGTGGTCGCGCGGGTCGCCGCCCTCGTGGTCGGCGAGCCAGAGCAGCGCGTACGGGCGCAGCACCGGCTCGTCGGCGGCGGCCCGGACGGCGGCCAGGGCGGGGGCGCCGACGGCGCGCAGCGCGTCGAAGGCGAGGCCGCGGATCAGGGCGTCCTCGCCGCGGGCGGCCTCGAGCAGCTCGGTGACGGCGGGCCCGGTGGGGCGGGCGGCGAGCCAGGCGCGGTACTCGGCGCGGGCCGGTCCCGGGGTGAGGACGGCGCAGCCGCGGAGCATGGCGACGGCGGACTGCTCGATGTTGCCCGCGGGGCTCTGGGCGGCGATGCAGATCTGTTCCAGCTTGGTCCACACGGCCCAGGCGCCGAGGTCGGTGAGCTTGGCGTGCTCGGGGTGGCGGCTACGCGCGTGGAGGGTCAGGGCCCCGACCTCGGCGAGGGCGTCGAGGGCCCAGCCGAGCAGCCGGACCAGCTCGCCGAGCTCGCCCTGCTCGATCGTCGCGGGCCCGGGGGGTATGTCGTCAGCGGTTGCCGTGGGGCGCTCGGCGCGGAGTTCGGTGATGCGTTGGCGCAGGAGGTCGATCAGTCCGGCCGCGGTGACCGGGCCGTCCGAGAGCTGCATCACGGAGAGGAGCTGGGGGATGGCGGCGACGATCTCGGCGACCAGACCGGGGT
>NZ_SMKC01000476.1 GCF_004348315.1 Streptomyces sp. 8K308
CCCCCACCCGGAAACGACAGACGACACCGCCGACACGACCACACCCCACCCCAGGAGCCCCACCATGCGCACCTGTCAGAGTCGACGCACCGCGCACGCGCTCGCCGCCAGTACGGCGGCCCTGACCCTGCTCGCCGCCTGCGCCGGAGCCGGGGGCGGCGGATCCTCGGGCGACGGCGACAGCATCAACGTGCTGATGGTCAACAACCCGCAGATGACCCAGCTCCAGCAGCTCACCGAGGAGCACTTCACCGAGAAGACCGGCATCACCGTCAACTTCTCGGTGCTGCCGGAGAACGAGGTCAGGGAGCGCATCAGCCAGGACTTCGCCAACCAGTCGGGCCAGTTCGACGTGGCCACCATCAGCAACTACGAGACGCCCATCTACTCGCGCAACGGATGGCTGCACTCGCTCGACGAGTACGTCGAGGCCGACGCGGACTACGCCGTCGACGACATCCTGGAGCCCATCAACCTCTCCCTCACCGGCGAGGACGGCCAGCTGTACGCCCAGCCGTTCTACGGCGAGTCGTCCTTCCTGATGTACCGCACCGATGTCTTCGAGGAGCACGGGCTGACCATGCCCGAGCGCCCCACCTGGCAGGAGGTCGCCGACCTGGCTGCCCAGGTCGAGGAGGCCGAGCCGGAGATGGCCGGCATCTGCCTGCGCGGGCTGCCGGGTTGGGGCGAGGTCATCGCCCCGCTCACCACCGTCGTCAACACCTTCGGCGGCACCTGGTTCGACGCCGACTGGCAGGCCAGGCTCACCGACCCCGAGTTCGTCGAGGCCACCGAGTTCTACGTGAACCTGGTGCGCGAGCACGGCGAGTCGGGCGCCGCCCAGGCCGGCTACGCCGAGTGCCTCAACAACATGGTGCAGGGCAACTCCGCCATGTGGTACGACGCCACCGCGGGCGCCGGCTCCCTGGAGGCGGACGACTCCCCGGTGGCCGGCTCCATCGGCTACGTCCCGGCCCCCGTCGAGCGGACCGACAGCTCCGGCTGGCTCTACACCTGGGCCTGGGGCATCCAGCGCGCCTCCGAGAACGCCGACGCCGCCTGGGAGTTCATCTCCTGGGCGTCGAGCGCCGAGTACGAGGAACTGGTCGGCGAGAACCTGGGCTGGGAGAACGTGCCGGCCGGCAAGCGCGCCTCCACCTACGAGGACCCGCGTTACCAGGAGGCCGCCGCCGCGTTCTACGAGGTGACGAGGGACGCCATCGCCGAGGCCGACCCGATCGACCCCGGCGTGCAGGAACGCCCGGCGCCCGGCGTCCAGTTCGTCACCATCCCCGAGTTCGCCGATCTCGGTACCCGTGTCTCGCAGGAGATCAGCGCGGCGATCGCCGGCCGGCAGAGCGTGGCCGAGGCCCTGGAGAACGCGCAGGGGATGGCCGAGGACGTGGCCGAGGAGTACCAGGACCGATGAGCGACACCGTCACCCCGGCGACGTCGTCGCCGCCCACGCCGCCGACCCGGGCGGAGGACCGGACCCCGGTCCTCCCGCCGCCCGCCGGCCGGCCCACGCGGGCCCGCGCCTGGGCCACCAGGGCGCCGCTGCTGCCCGCCCTGGTCTTCATGATCGCGGTCACCCAACTCCCGTTCGTGGCCACGCTGGTGATCTCCCTCTTCGAGTGGAACGCGCTCTACCCCGACGACCGCGGCTTCACCGGCCTCGACAACTACGACACCGTCCTCGGCGACTCCGACCTGCGCTCCTCGGTCACCACCACGGCGCTGCTCACCGCCACCGTGGTCATCGTCAGCCTCGTGCTGGGCCTGTGTCTCGCCCTGCTGCTCGACCGAAGGTTCCGCGGCCGGGCGGTGGTGCGCACCATGACCATCGCCCCCTTCCTGATCGTGCCCATCGCGGCCGCGCTGCTGTGGAAGCACGTCCTGTTCAACTCCGAGTACGGGCTGCTCAACGGCCTGTTGGGACGGTTCGGCGACCTGTTCGGCTTCACCGCCCCGCAGCCCGACTGGATCTCCGACATGCCGCTGCTCGCCGTCGAGATCGCGCTGATCTGGCAGTGGACCCCGTTCATGATGCTGATCCTGCTCGCCGGCCTACAGAGCCGGCCGGTCGAACTCGCCGAGGCCGCCCGTATCGACGGCGCGGGCGACTGGCAGATCTTCCGCCACCTCACCCTGCCGCACCTGCGCCGCTACCTCGAACTCGGCGCGCTGCTCGGCTCGATCTACATCGTCCAGCACTTCGACGCGGTCTACACCATGACCGCCGGCGGGCTCGGCACCGCCAACCTGCCCTACGTCATCCACCAGGAGTTCACCCTCGCCCAGGACTACGGCGTGGCCTCGGCGGCCGGCGTGCTGGTCGTCATCGGCTCGCTGATCCTCGCCATGTTCGCGCTGCGCGTGGTGTCCTCCCTGTTCCGCGAGGAGGGCAGCCGCGCATGACGACCAGGACCCTTCGTTCCCGACTGCTCGGACCGCTGGCCTGGCTGGCCGGGCTCGTCTTCTTCCTGCCCGTCGCCTGGATGGCGCTGACCTCGCTCCACTCCGAGTCGGACGCCGCGAGCAACCCGCCGGCCCTCCTGGCGCCGCTCACCCTGGACGGCTACCGGGACTTCTTCGGCGGGGCCGGCGGCGACCCCTGGCCACCGCTGATCAACTCGATGAGCGCGTCCGTGTTCTCCACGCTCCTCGTGCTGCTGCTCGCGCTGCCCGCGGCATACGCGCTGGCCATCAGGCCGGTGCGGGCCTGGCGGGACGCACTGTTCTTCTTCCTGTCCACCAAGATGCTGCCGGCCATCGCGGGCCTGCTGCCGGTCTACCTCTTCGCCCGCAACACCGGCATGCTCGACAACATCTGGCTGCTGGTCCTCCTCTACACGTCGATGAACCTGCCGATCGCCGTGTGGATGATGCAGTCCTTCCTCGCCGAGGTGCCGGTCTCCGTGATCGAGGCCGCCCAACTCGACGGCGCCCGGCTGCCGGTGCTCCTCGCCCGGGTGATAGGCCCCATCGTGCTGCCGGGCATCGCGGCCACCTCGTTGATCTGCTTCATCTTCAGCTGGAACGAGATGCTCTTCGCCCGGGTGCTGACCGGCGTCCGGGCGGAGACCGCGCCGGTCTTCCTCACCAGCTTCGTCACCAGCCAGGGCCTCTTCCTCGCCCAACTGTCCGCCGCCGCCCTCGCCATCTCGCTGCCGGTGCTGGCCGCCGGCTTCGCCGCCCAGGACAAGCTGGTCCAGGGCCTGTCCCTAGGAGCAGTCAAGTGAAAGCCGCCCTGATCGAGTCCGTCGGGACGATCAGCCTGACCGAGGTCCCCGACCCGACGCCGGGACCGCGCGACGTGGTCGTCAGGGTCGCTGCCTGCGGCCTGTGCGGGACCGATCTGCACATCCTCCAGGGCGAGTTCGCGCCGCGACTGCCGATCGTGCCGGGGCACGAGTTCGCCGGCGAGATCGTCGCGGTGGGCAGGGACGTCGGGGAGCTCGCGGTCGGTGACCAGGTCGCCGTCGACCCCTCCCTCTACTGCCACGAGTGCCGCTACTGCCGCAACGGGCACGCCAACCTGTGCGACCGCTGGCAGGCCATCGGCGTCTCCGTGCCGGGCGGCGCCGCCGAGTACGCGGTGGCGCCGGCCGCCAACTGCGTGGTGCTGCCCGAGCACGTCCGCGTCCAGGACGCGGCGCTGATCGAGCCGCTGTCCTGCGCGATCCGCGGCTACGACGTGCTGCGCTCCACCCTGGGCGCCCGGGTGCTGATCTACGGCGCGGGCACGATGGGGTTGATGATGCTGGAGCTCGCCAAGCGGACCGGCGCCAGCGGGGTCGACGTCGTCGACATCAACCCCGACCGGCTCGCCACCGCCTTCGTGCTCGGCTGCTCGGGCGCGGCGGCGTCGGCCGACGAACTCGACCGGCCGCAGGGCTGGGAGGTCGTCATCGACGCCACGGGCAACGTCGCCGCGATCCAGGACGGCCTGAGCCGGGTGGCCAAGGCCGGCACCTTCCTGCAGTTCGGGGTGGCGGACTACGCGGCGCGGGCGACGATCGAGCCGTACCGGATCTACAACCAGGAGATCACCATCACCGGTTCGATGGCCGTCCTGCACAGCTACGAGCGCGCGGCCGAGCTGTTCGCCGGCGGCATCCTGGACCCGGAGGTCTTCATCACCGACCGACTGCCGTTGGTCGAGTACCCGCGGGCGATGGAGCAGTTCGCGGCGGGGGTGGGCCGCAAGACGGTCGTCGTGCCGTAGCACGCGCCACCGTTCGGTTTCTCCCCCACCCACC
>NZ_SMKC01000477.1 GCF_004348315.1 Streptomyces sp. 8K308
GGGTGGGGGAGTGGGGGAGACCCCGGCTGTCGCCGTCAGCACCGCGGCCGCCGTCGAGGCCGTTTCGGCCAGGAGCGCGGAGAGTTCGGCCGCCACCGGATGGGCGAACGCCGCCAGGGGGTCGCCGGTCAGGAGGCCGCGCGCCGCAGGTGGGAGGGAGACCAGCGGGCCGCCGAGGTCGAGGCGGACGCCGGCCCGGCGGCGGGTGAGGAGCGGCGTGACGTCGGGCTCGGCGCCGTTCGCCCACAGCGCGGTGAGCACCCGGCGCAGTTGGGCCAGGCAGTCGCGGACGGGCGCGTGCGCGGCGACCACCACGCGGTCGCGGCCGGCGAGCGTGTCGTCGATGAGGGAGCCGAGTCGGCCCGCGCCGAGTTGGACGAAGGCGCGGAAGCCGGCGTCGTGGAGGGCGCCGATCAGCGGTCTGAACCGGACGGGTTCCAGCAGGTGGCGGATGAACAGCTCCCGCACGGCGGCCGGTTGTGCCGGGTAAGGGGCGGCGGTGGTGGCCGACCAGACGGGCGTGGTCGGGGCGTGCAGGGTGTAGGCCTCGACGGCGCGCCGGATGGGGCCGAGGTAGGGGGCGAGCATGGGGGTGTGGAAGCCGGAGCGGAACGGCAGGATCTGCGCGATGACGCCGCGCTCGCGTACCGCGTCGACCAGCTCCTCGACGGCCGGTTCCGGTCCGCAGACCATCGACTGGTTGGGGGCGTTGTCGTGGGAGAGGACCACGTCGTCCCGACCGGACAGTTCCTCGCCCACCCGCTCGGCCGGCATGCCGAGCACCGCGAAGGCCACGCCGGGCACCCGCAGCGCGTCGGGGTCGAACTCGGCGAGGAAGGCGTCCACCTCGGCGGCGGCGTGGATGCCGCCGCTTGCCATCGCGGTCCACTCCCCCACGCTGTGGCCCGCGACCGCGTCGGGGACGACGCCGACCCGCCGCAGGGCCGTGTCGAGCAGCCGGCCGAGTTGGAAAACGGCGGCGCCGTGTCGCCCGATGTCGCCGACCGTGGCCCGCGCGGGCGCCGGCAGCCCGAACCACGCGCCGAGCGCGTCGGCCCTGGGGTCGAACTCGGCCTCCAGGCCGGGGAAGACGAAGGCGGTCCGGCCGCCGGCGGGCCCGAGCAGGGGACGCGGCCCGAACCAGACGTCGCCGCGGCCACGCCAGGGCGCGCCCCGGGCGACGGCCCTGCGGGCCAGCGCGAGCCGGCGGGCCGTGGGGTCGACGACGCCCAGCCTGGCCGGGCCCGCGTCAGGCGCGGTCTCCGGAAGGCCGGTGGCGAGCACGGTGGAGTCGTCGGCGGCCAGCAGCGCCGCGAGCGCGCCGGCGTCGGGGGCGGCGAGCCGCAGCACGCGTTCTGGTTCGGCGACGGTGAGGGACGGCGCCCGGCGGGGCGGGGCCGTGGCGTGCGCCTCGGCACGCGCCTCGGCGGGCGCTTCGAGGACCACGTGGGCGTTGATGCCGCCGAAGCCGAAGGCGTTGGCGCCGGCCCGCCGGGGCGCGCCGTCGGCCGGCGGCTCCCAGAGGGCGGCCTCGGCCAGCGGCGCGAACCGGGTGGTGGCGAGGGCCGGGTTGGGGTCCTCGCAGTGCAACGTCGGCGGCAGCACGCCGTGGTGGATGGCGAGCGCCGCCTTGATCAGGCCGGCGATGCCGGCCGCCGGCATGGTGTGGCCGATCATCGACTTGACCGAGCCGATGGCGGCCCTGGGGCCGTCCGGCGGGCCGAACACCTCGGTGATGGTGGCGAGTTCGGCGCGGTCGCCGGCCGGGGTCGCGGTGCCGTGCGCCTCCAGCAGCCCGAGGGCGCCCGGGGCGCGCGGGTCGAGCCCGGCGGCCGCCCAGGCCAGCCGCACGGCGCGGGCCTGGCCGTCGGGGTCGGGGTTGAGCAGGCTGGCGGACCGGCCGTCGCTGGCCACGCCGGTGCCGCGCACCACGGCGTAGATCCGGTCGCCGTCGCGCTCGGCGTCGGCGAGCCGTTTGAGGACGACGACGCCGGTGCCCTCGCCGATCAGTACGCCGTCGGCGTCCCGGTGGAAGGGGCGGATGCGCTCGCTCGGCGACAGGGCGCCGAGCTGGCTGAAGACGCTCCAGAGGGTGATGTCGTGGCAGTGGTGCACACCGCCGGCCAGCATCAGGTCGCAGCGTCCGGTGGCGAGTTCGCGCACCGCGTGGTCGACGGCCACCAGCGAGGAGGCGCAGGCGGCGTCCACGGTGTAGGCGGGGCCGCGCAGGTCGAGGCGGTTGGCGACCCGGGAGGCGGCCAGGTTGGGCACCAGACCGATGGCCGACTCGGGCCGCTCCGGCCCGAGTTGACCGGCGAACGACTCGCGGATGCGGTCGAGCCGCGCCTCGTCGAGCTCGGGCGCCAACTCGCGCAGGGTGCGGACGAGTTGGCCGGCGGTGCGGACCCGCTGGTCGAGGCGGACAAGACCGGGGGTGAGGTAGCCGCCGCGGCCGAGGACGACGCCGGCCCTGGCCCGGTCGCTGGGCAGCGCCCGCTCGCCGCCGGCGTCCCTGATGGACTGGTGGGCCACGTGCAGGGCGATCAGCTGGTCGGGCTCGGTGCCGGGCACCGACGCCGGCATGACTCCGAAGCCCGCGACGTCGAACTCGGTGGTCGCGTCGACGAAGCCGCCACGCCGGCAGTAGACGCGGTCGGCGCGCCGTGGCCCGGCCGGCTGGTAGTACTCGGCGTCCCAGCGGTCGGCCGGCACCTCGCCGATGGCGTCGACGCCGTGGGTGATGTTCTGCCAGTAGCTGGCCAGGTCGCCGGCGCCGGGCAGCAGGACGGCCATCCCGACGACGGCGACCGGTGGGTGTCGCGGCACGGGCGTCACCACCCGGACGCCGCGTAGACCACCGCGTGGGTCCCGGGCGTGCCCCAGGCCAGCTCGCGGAGCAGGGCGAGCGGGCCCTCCTCCGGATCGATCAGCCTGACACCGCGGGCGGCGTAGGAGCGCGTCAGCTCGGGGGTGACCATGCCGCCGCCCGTCTCGCTCGCGGCCCAGGGCCCCCAGTGGACGGTGAGGCCGCGGCGGCCAGGCGCCGACCACTGGCGGCCGAGTTCCTCCAGGGCGTCGTTGGCCGCCGCGTAGTCGCTCTGGCCGCGGTTGCCGAGCGCGGCGGCGATGCTGCCGAAGAGCACGGCGAACCGGGGGGTCGTGGGGAGCGCGCCGACGGCGTCGAGGAGAGTGCGGGCGCCGTCGACCTTGGTGGCGAAGACACGCCGGAACGACTCGGGGGACTTCTCGGCGATCAGCCGGTCCTCGATGATGCCGGCGGCGTGCACGACGCCGTCGATCCTGCCGTGCTCGGCGTGGATGTCCTTGACGGTGGCGCGCACCGCCTCGGCGTCGAGGACGTCGACCGAGTGGTAGCGGACGGGGCTGCCGAGGGCGCGCAGTTCGGCGAGGGTGTCGCGAACCTCGCGTTCGGCCAGGGTGGCGGCGGCGGCGCGCTCGATGGCGGCGGGCGAGGTGAGTCCCGCGGCGAGGTAGGCGGCGCGCAGTGCCGACCGGTCGGCGGCGCCGGCGGTGGCCGGGTCCTCGGTGGCGGCGGGCGCCGGGGTCCTGCCGAGGAGTTCGAGGCGGCACCGGCCCGCGGCGGCGACGGCCCGGGCGAAGCGGGCGGTGATGCCGCGGGCGCCGCCGGCGAGCAACAGCACGGCTTCGTGGTCGAGGCCGAGGGCGGCGGCCTCGGCGGCGCCGTCGCCTGCCGGTCCCGCGCCGGTGGCGGCGAGCGGGCCGAGGTCGGTGGGGGTGAGCCGGAGGGCGCGGCGGCGGCCGCCGTCGACGAGGAGGACGGGTTCGCGGTCGGTGGCGGTGAGTTCGGCCAGGACGCGGTCGGCGATCGCCTCGCTGGTGTCGGCGGATCCGACGCGCAACAGGGTGGCGCGGGTCTCCGGGTATTCGCGGGCGATGGTGCGGAACAGGCCGCGCAGCCCGGTGGCTGGTCCGGCGGCGCGCTCGACGGCGAGCAGTTGGCGGGGGGCACGGGCGAGCAGGGTCTGGAAGAGGGGGAACGCGTCGGGCAGCGGGGGTTCCGCGCCGTCGTGGGAGGTGAAGGCGTCGAGGTAGAGGACGAGGTCGGCGTCGCCGTCCGGGAGTCGGCCGGTGGGGGCGGCCCGGGTGGTGGCGCCGGCCTCGTCGAGGCGGGCGGCCAGAGCGGTGGCGAGGTCGCCGCCGCCGACGAGGTGGACGGCGGTGCCGGGCGGCAGGGTGCCGGTGGGCTCGGGCAGTTCGTGCTCGGTGAACTCCAGGCG
>NZ_SMKC01000478.1 GCF_004348315.1 Streptomyces sp. 8K308
CCGTACCGTCCCCCGGCTCGTGCCGCCCCGCTCCGTCCCGCCGGCGCATCCAGCGCCGCTCCGCGCTCCGCGCTCCGCGCTCCGTCCGCCTTCCGCCCCGCCGGCGCCTCCGGCGCCGCACGCGCGTCCAGCGCCGTGCTCCGTCCGCCGGTGTCCCTTCTGGGCCCTGCCCCCGCCAGGGGGCTTATGCTGCTCTCGCGGTGGGCCGTTAGCTCAATTGGCAGAGCGCCGGACTTTTAATCCGTTGGTTGTGGGTTCGAGTCCCACACGGCCTACGAGACGCCGGGGGCTCCGGGGGCGGCAAGATCGACTCGCCGGTCGCCCCCGGTGCGGGCAGATTGGGAGCGTGCGGACGGGAACGCCCTGGTGGGCGGGTGGCGGGGCGTGGTACCCCTGGCTGCCACTCGTGCTGATCGTCGTCGCCACCGGGGCGAATCTCCTGACCCCGCCGCGCCTGACCCTGACCCCGCTCTACGTGGCCGCGCCGATGCTGGCCGCCCCGGTGCTCTCGCTGTACGTGACCGCGCTCTACGGCGCCCTGGCCACCGCCTCTGTCAGCGCCCAGATGCTGGCGCGCGAGCCCACCGTCGGCGAGGCCGTCGTCAAGGTGACCACCGTGGCCACCATCTCCGCGCTCGCGGTGGTCGTCAACCGCATCGTGGCCCGTCGTGACCGCCGGCTGGCCTCGGTCAGGGAGGTCGCCGAGGCGGTGCAGCGGGCCGTGGTGCCCGAGCCGCCGGACCGGGCGGGGCTGCTGCGGGTCGCCACCCGCTACCAGGCCGCGCAGCGCGACACGCTGATCGGCGGCGACCTCTACGCGGTGCGGGAGACGCCGTTCGGGGTGCGGCTGCTGGTGGGGGACGTGCGCGGCAAGGGCCTGGCCGCCACCGAGGCGGTCGCCGTGCTCCTCGGCGCCTTCCGCGAGGTGGCCGACCGCGAGCCGGAGCTGGTCGGGGTGGCCGACTATCTGGAGACCGCGCTGGTGCGGGAGCGCGAGCACCGGGCCTCGCTCGACCCGATGGAGGGCTTCACCACGGCCGTGCTGGTCGAGGTGCCGAGGGAGCGGCCGGTCCGGGTCCGGGTCCTCAACCGGGGCCATCCGCAGCCGGTGTTGCTCGCCCCGGACGGGGAGGCGCGCTACCTGGAGTCCGAGCCGGCGCTGCCGCTCGGACTCGGCGAGCTGCTGCCCGCGCCCGCCGACCCGGTGCGCACCACGCCGTTCCCGCCCGGCTCGCACCTGCTGCTCTACACGGACGGGGTGAGCGAGGCCCGGGACGAGGACGGCGTCTTCTACGACCCGGTCGAGAAGCTGCGCGGCCGTTCGTTCCCCGGCCCCACGCCGCTGGTGGACCTGGTGGTCGCGGACGTGGTCGCGCACAGCGTCCGGCTCAACGACGACCTGGCGCTGCTCGCCCTGAACCATCCGGAGCCTCGCGGGACGCCAGGGGATCACGGTGCGTGAGTGAAGGACACCACTCCGCATAACAATTGACGAACCGTCAGGATGCGATATGGAGCACAGTGGCATAGGAGGCGCCTGGGTTTTCATCCGATTTGGGGGAGTTGATGCGCTAAGCTCCCCGCCTCACCCCGCTTTTATTCCCGGGGACTCTTGGAAATTCGGGCCCGGGTCTATTAACGTTCGATAACGCAGCGCGGTCGTCACCGCCGTCGCAAGAGACGGCACCGTGCTCTGTCGCCGAATCCGGCACGTGCGCAACAACTGCACCAAAGGAACCGGGGAACCACCACTTGGGGTGAATCGGACAGTCGAGGGCAGAGCCCCTCGTCCGCCCGTAGGAGACCTTCCTGCTCCGAACCCGTCAGCTAACCCGGTAGGCGAAGGAAGGAAAGGAGAGCGCCTGCAGTGGCGTCGAATCGCTATGCCTCCGTTGCCTCCGGGACCTCCGTCGCGGACCGGCACCCGGACGACGACTCCCGGGACCCGTACGGCACTTACGGCACCTACGACCTGATCGACGCCCAGCCCTCCCAGGGCGCGTTCGGCGCCTACGGCGACTTCGACCCGAGCGGCGCCTACGACCCCACCGCCACCGGCGAGTTCGCCGCCGTCCAGGACGGCCGAGACGACAGCTGGTTCGGCGACTCCCCCAACACCCAGGCGCCGGCCGCTGACACGACCGACGTCGGCGTCCAGGCCTACGGCTCCGACGCTTACGGCACCGAGGCGTACGGCCCCGAGCCCGTCGGCGGCGAACCCTGGAACCCCAGCGAGGAGACGCTGGCCCCCGTCCGCGGCCGGCACCGCGTCTCCCGCCAGCGCGGCGGCACCATGGCCCGCAGCCGCGCCGTGCTCGGCGTCGGCGTCATCGCCGCCGTCGGCGCGGGTGGCATGGCCACCGCCAACGAGGGCGGCGCCGGCTCCGTGCCGGGCGTGGACGCCGCGACCGACACCATGAGCAACATCCCGGTGGTCGGCGACTACCTCGCGGGCGAGGCGGAAGCGGCCCCCACCGCCAGCCCGTTCACCACCGCCGGCATGAACGAGGACGCCGGCGAGGCGCTGCGCGCCCGCATCCTCCAGCAGGCCGACTTCCAGGAGGCCACCGCCGCCGCCCAGGCCAGGACCGCCGCCCTCCAGGCCGCCGAGATCGAGGCCGCCAACGCCGCCGCCGAGCTCGCCGAGCAGCAGCGGATCGCCGAGGAGGAGCGGCAACGCGAGATCGAGGAGGAGCGGCGGCGTCAGGAGGAGGAGCGCCGGCTCGCCGAGCTGCGTGCCAGCTACACCCTCCCGTTGAAGAACTACCGCCTCACCGCCACCTACGGCCAGAGCGGTTCGATGTGGAGCTCCGGCTCCCACACCGGCCTGGACTTCGCCGCTCCGACCGGGACCCCGGTCAGCAACATCCACACGGGCACCGTCGTCGAGGCCGCCTGGGCCGGCTCCTACGGCTACCGCGTCATCATCGAGCTGGAGGACGGCACCGAGGTCTGGTACAACCACCTGTCCTCGATGAGCGTCAGCGCGGGCCAGGCGGTCAACACGGGCGACCAGATCGGCCTGGTCGGCGCCACCGGCAACGTCACCGGTGCCCACCTGCACCTCGAGGTGCGCCCCGGCGGCGGCGACCCGATCGACCCCCTCGCCTGGCTGCGCTCCATGGGCCAGTCCATCTGAGCCTCCCCGTCAGCCGGCCCTACGCTGGCCGCATGACCACCTCCACTCCCCACGCCGTAGGCCAGCTCCGCGTCTCCCCACTCTGCCTCGGCGGCAACGTCTTCGGCTGGACGGCGGACGAGACCGACTCGTTCGCCGTCCTCGACGCCTACGCCGAGGCCGGCGGCAACTTCCTCGACACCGCCGACTCCTACACCGCCTGGATCGAGGGCAACAGCGGCGGCGAGTCCGAGACCATCATCGGCCGCTGGCTCGCCAGCCGTGGCAACCGCGACGCGATCGTCGTCGCCACCAAGGTGGGCGCGCACCCCGACTTCAAGGGCCTGGCCGCGCCGACCGTCAAGCGCGCCGCTGAGGAGTCGCTGCGGCGCCTCGGCACCGACCACATCGACCTCTACTACACGCACTTCGACGACGAGTCGGTCGAGGTCTCCGAGATCGTCACCGTCCTCGACGACCTCGTCCGGGAGGGCAAGGTCCGCGAGATCGGCGCCTCCAACATCTCCCCGGCCCGCCTCGAGGCCTCCCTCGACTTCGCCGCCCGCGAGAACAAGGCCCGCTACGTCGCAATCCAGCCGCACTACAACCTGGTCTCCCGCGACACCTACGAGGGCGAACTCGCCGCCGTCGCCGCCCGCCACGGCCTGGCCGCCATGCCCTACTTCGCCCTCGCGGCCGGCTTCCTCACCGGCAAGTACCGCCCCGACACCGACGTCGCCTCCGCCCGCGCCGGCCGCGCCGCCGAGCACCTGGCAACGGAGCGCGGCCGCCGCGTCCTCGCCACCCTCGACGAGGTGGCGGCCGCGCACTCCGCGGAGGTCGCCACCGTCGCCCTGGCCTGGCTCGCCGCCCAACCCACCGTCGCCGCCCCCATCGCCTCCGCCCGCACCCTCTCCCAACTCCCCGCGCTGTTGGCGGTCGCCGACCTCACCCTCACCGACGCCGAACTAGCCGCGCTGACTGCGGCCTCCGAGTCGTGAACCGGCTCACCCTCCACATCGCCGCCGTCGACCACCGGGTTGAGGTCCGCCCCCTGGTCGACGGCGCCGACCTGCTCGCCACGGCCTTCCCCGACGAACCGGGCACGGACCCCCGCC
>NZ_SMKC01000479.1 GCF_004348315.1 Streptomyces sp. 8K308
GCCCCGACCCCGCCCCGCCGGCCTTCTACCCGTTCGCCGACTTCTCGCCCGAGCTGGTCGCCCTGCGCTGGGCCGCGCGCCACGGGGTCCCCGCGATCGCCGCCGACCTGCCGTTGGCCAGCCGCGCCTGGCTCGGCGACCGGAGCCAGGCCGCCGCCCACCGCCCAGGGCTGCGCCAGGCGCTCGGCGCCCGCCTCACCGGCCGCGCCGGAGACGACCTCTGGGACCGTCTGGTCGAGGTCACCGCCCCCGGCTCCACGCCCGAGGCGGTGCGCCGCGCCGCCCTGCTCGCCGGCTGGGCCCTGCGCCGGGACGCGACCGACGCCGGTGGTGTCGACGCCGTCGACCTGCACCGCGAGCGGTGGATGCGGGCCCGGATCAGCGAGGCCGCCGCGGGCGGCCGCAGGGTCGCGGCGGTCGTGGGCGCCTTCCACGCCCCGGCCCTCACCGCCGCCGCCCTCGCGGCCGGCGACGGTCAGCCGCCGCCAGTCGACCGGCCGGCCGACCCGAAGGCCGAACAGCCGTGGACGGTCTCCCTGATCCCGTACACCTACCCGCTGCTCGACGAGCGCTCCGGCTATCCGGCCGGCATCCGCGACCCCGAGTGGCAGCACCAAGTGCTCGCCGCCGCCGGCGACCCCGCCGCGCTTGAGCGCGCGCTGACCGCCACCGCCGTCCGCGTCTGCGCTCGGCTGCGCGCCCAGGACCACCCCTCGGGTCCCGCGGACGCCCGGGAGATCACCCGCGTCGCCACCGACCTGGCCCGGCTGCGCGGGCTGCCGGCCCCCGGCCGCGGCGAGCTGGTCGAGGCCGCCGGCACCGTGCTCCTCCAAGGGGAGCCGTTCGGCCGTGGCCGCGCCGTGTCCCGCGCCCTCGAGGAGGTGCTGGTGGGCCGCCGCGCCGGCCACCCGGCGCCCGGCGCGCCGCGCGGCGGCCTCGCCCCCGCCGTGGCGGCCGAGTGCGCCGAGCTCGGCCTGCCGGGTCCTGACGAGGTGGCCGCGGGGCCGCGCGACCTCCGGCTCGATCCACGGCGTTCGCCGCTCGACCAGCGGCGCGAGCTGCTGCTGCGCCGGCTCACGGTCTGCGGCATCCCCTACGCCGAGGAGCAGCGGGTCAGCGGCGCGGGCGGCGGCGACGCCGTCACCACCCGCTGGACCGTCGGCTGGACGCCGGCCACGGCCGCCATGCTGGCGACCGCCTCGCCGCGCGGCGTGACCGCGGCCCAGGCCGCGGAGGGCACCCTGCGCGAGCGGCACCGCGCCGAGCGGGACGCGAGCGGCCCCACCGCCGCCCAGGTCATCGCCGGCCTCGACCTGGCCGCCGGCTGCGGCCTCGGGGCCCTGGCCGCCGAGCGGCTCGCCGAGGCCGGCACGGTGCTGCCCGCCTCGGCCACCCTGTCCGAGCTGCTTGCGGCCCTCAGCCTGCTCGACCGGCTCAGCGGCGGCCTGCCGGACGCCGCGCCGGTCACCGAGTCGCTCACCACCGCGGCCGTCCGCCGGGTCGCCGGGCTCGCCGGCTCCGAGGACCCGGCCGACGCCCGCGCCTTGGTCGAACTGGCCCACCGGGCCGACGCGTTCGGCGGCATCAGGCTCGCCGCCGCGCTGGCGGAGCTCGCCGCCGACGGCTCCCCGCTGATGCGGGGCGCCGCGGGCGCGGTGCGGGTGCTGCTCGGCCACGAGCCGCCGGACGCGCTGGGCACGCGCGTCGCGTCCTGGGTGGACGCGGCCACCGACCGGGACCGCCGCGCCCAGCTGAAGGACCGTCTGACGGGCCTGCTGACCGCCGCCGGGCCCCTGCTCGAGGCCGCGCCCGCGGCGTTCGCCCCGCTGCTCGACCGCGTCGCCGAACTGCAGGACCGGGCCTTCCTCGACCGCCTGCCAGCGCTGCGCGGCGGCTTCGACACCCTCAGCCCCGCCGCCAGGGACCGCCTCCTCACCGTCATCGAGGACCGCGTCGGCGACGCCCTCGCCGCCCTCCCCGACATCGACGCACCCACGCTCGAACTGTGGACCCGCGCCGACCTGGCCACTCGCGCGGACCTGGCCACGATGGGACTCCTGCCGGACCCCGGGGCGGGCGGCCTCGGCCATCCCACCCCGTCCGGCCAGGGCACGGCCGGTCACGGCCTGGACCGTTCTGGCCACCCCACCGCGCCGTTGGAGCCAGGCGGCACCCGCGAAGGCGTCTGCAGCGCGCCGCCCACGCCTCCGGCGCGAGAGGTGGCCGACGCGCCTCGCGGTGCGGACGGTGCGGCGCCCGTGCCTCCGGTGGGGCCGTCCGGCCGGGCCGGAGGCGCTGATACGTCCGGTGTCCTGCCGGTGCCTCCGTCGCCTGTGGCGGCCACATCGCCGGGCGCTGCCGCCCACGGCGGCGCTTCGGCGCCCGCGGCGCGAGAGGCGGCCGGGGCGTCTCCTGGTGGCGACGGTGCGCCGCCTTCGCCTCCGGCGCGGGCGGCGGTCGGGCCGCAGGGCCAGTCCGGGCCGCACGGCCCGGATGCGGAGGCCACGGCCGTCAGGGCCGGCGGCACGCCGTCTCCCGGCGCCGGTCGGGACGCCGACGGCGGCCTCGGCCGGCCCGGCCCGGCCGGGCCGCTCTTGGCGCCGGGCCTGGACGCCGCCCCACCCGAGCCGAAGGCGCCCCCGGCGGCCGAGCCGCCGGTCGTCGGTGGCGAGGAGCCCCACGGTGCCCGGCTCGCGCCCTCGGCGCGAGCCGCGGCGCCGCCGCCCGGGTCGGGCCGGGCCATCGCCGAGGGCGACCGGTGGCGGTTGGTGCTCGGGCGCCGCGGTGGGCGGCTCTCGGCGCGAGCCGTTTCCCTGGCCACCGCGTTGGACGAGCTCTACGGGGTCGGTCGAGGCGAGGGCGCCAGAGGCGACCTGCCCGGCGGGCGCGGCGGGGGGCGCGAGGTGCCGTACCCCGGGGTCCGCGAGTGGTCGGAGGAGCTGGCCGTCCTGTTCGGCCCCGGCATTCGCGAGGAGGTGCTGGCCGCCGCCGTGGCCGCCGGCCGGGGCGACGCGGCGCTGGCTCTCGACCCCGACCGGGTCCGTCCCTCCGTCGAACTGCTGCGCACCGTGCTCAGCCACGCCGGCGGCCTCCCCGAGGCGCGGCTGGCACGCCTGCGTCCGCTGGTCCGTCGCCTGGTGGACGAGCTCACCCGCGAGTTGGCCACCAGGCTCCGCCCCGCGCTCACCGGCGCCGCCCTGCCCCGGCCGAGCCGCCGCCCCGGCGGCCCGCTCGACCTCGGCCGCACCGTGCGTGCCAACCTGGCCACGGCCCGGCGCGGGCCAGGCGGCGCCGTCCAGGTCATCCCCGAGCGCCCCGTCTTCCGCACCCGCGCCCGCCGCACCGCCGACTGGCGGCTGATCATCGCCACCGACGTCTCCGGCTCCATGGAGTCCTCCACCGTCTGGTCCGCGCTGACGGCCGCCGTCCTCGCCGGGGTGCCCGCCCTCACCACCCACTTCCTGGCCTTCTCCACCGAGGTGGTCGACCTCACGGGACACGTCGAGGACCCCCTGGCGCTGCTGCTCGAGGTGCGGGTCGGCGGCGGCACCCACATCGCCGCCGCGCTGCGGCACGCCCGCACGCTGGTGACGGCGCCCTCCCGCACCCTGGTGGTGGTCGTCAGCGACTTCGAGGAGGGCTACCCGCTCGGCGGTCTCCTCGCAGAGGTCCGCGCGTTGGCCGCCGCCGGCTGCCACGTGCTCGGCTGCGCCAGCCTGGACGACGCCGGCCGCCCCCGGTACAGCACGGGCACGGCCGGGCAGTTGGTCGCGGCCGGCATGCCGGTCGCCGCGCTTAGCCCGCTCGAACTCGCCCGCTGGGTAGGGGAGAAGATCCGGTGACCGACACCCACTCGCTGCCGCCCGTCGCCCCCGAGGTCACCGCCGCGCTGGTGGCCGCGCTCAGTCCCCGGCTCCGCAAGCGCCTCGACGCCGCGACCGCCAAGCTCGCCGCCAGGCCGGTCAGCAGGGACGGCGACACCTACCGGATCGCCGTCGACGACGAGACCGCGCTCGAACTCCGCGCCCTCGGCGGTCGGGTGACCGATGTCGAGGACGTCCGCTGCGGCTGCCTGTTGGCGCCCGGCTGCGTGCACCGGCCGGCCGCCGCGGGGGCCGCGCCGGTCGCCGGGCCGGAGCCGGCCGCTGACACCGGCGCAGCCGTCGCGACCGACGCCCCGACGCCCGCGGAGCCACCCGCCCCGGCAGCCGTCCCCGAGGCCCTGGCC
>NZ_SMKC01000047.1 GCF_004348315.1 Streptomyces sp. 8K308
GACCACCACCGAGCCGACGGTCGAGCCCACCGAGGACCCGACGGTCGAGCCCACGACCGCCGACCCCACCACGCCCGACGAGCCGGAGAGCCCCGACGGCGGCGACGACGGCTTCTGGATGGCGCAGCTGTTCTCCGAGCCGGTCGAGAGCGGCCCCGAGGTCCGCGACGAGCGGCTGGCCGCCGTCCGCGCCGAGGGCGTGCCCGAGGCCGAGGTGGTGCTGAGCGACGAGTTCGCCTCGCTCAACCCGGGCTACTGGGTGATCTACGCGCCCGGCCCCTTCGCCGACGGCCGCGAGGCCCTCGCGTTCTGCGCCGACCGCGGCCGCACCACCGCCAACCAGTGCATCGGGCGCTATCTCAGCACGAACCCGGACGACAAGGTCTACGTCTGTCAGCCCGGCGACGGCGGGCCCAGCGGACGGTGTGAACGGGAGTGAGAGGGACCGCCCCGGCGGACGCTCATCGGTCCAGGTCGCGCAGGAAGGCCTCAGCCACCCGCCACGTGCGCTCGGCGGCCTCCGCGTCGTGGTCGGGCAGCCCCCGGTGCGTGTAGAGGTGGCCCGCGCCCCGGTATCTGAAGACCTCCACGTCGGCCCCCGCCGCGCGCATCTTCAGGTACCAGACGGTCAGCCAGTCGTGCGGCTCGAACGCGTCCGGGTCGGCGACGTGCAGCTGCACCGGGAGTCCGTCGACGACGTCGTCGTCCTGGACCTCGCCGGTGCCGTGCAACAACAGCAGGCCACGGGCCTTCTCGTCGCCGAGCGCGATGGTCTGCGCCAGCCAGGCGCCGAGCGAGAAGCCCGCGTAGACCAGGCCGGCCTCAGAGTGCGGGGCCGCGGCGGCGATGGCCCGCCGCAGGATCTCGTCCTGGCCGATCTCGTCCTTGAGCTCCGTGCCGGCCTCGACCGATTCCGGCACGCGCCCGTCGAACAGGTCCGGCGTGAACACCCGATGCCCCGCGGCCCGCAGCCGCTCGGCGGCCTCCTCGACGGCGGGGTGTAGCCCGACGACGGAATGAAAAAGCATGATATCGGTCACGGTCCGAATTTCCCTCGGGTGATAGCTATGGGTCCGGGCAGGCGTAATCCTGCCAGGCGGGTTCGACGGGACCCGCCACACGAAGCGGCGAAGAGGAGCTGAGAGCGCCGATGCACGACGTGTTGCGGCCACTGCTCGCGATCGGCGGCACCATCACACTCACCGTGGTCATGGGCTGGCTGATCGACCGGGCGTTGCGCGCGGCCGACGCGCGGCACCCCGACACGCGTCTGTGGGGGCTGCTGCGCCGCTGCCAGCTGCCGCTCCAGGTGCTGCTGGCAGCGGTGGGCACCCAGGTCGCCTACGACATGTTCGACCTGGAGCTGCGGCGGAACGACGTGATGCGCAGCCTGCTGGCCCTGGTGGCCATCGCGTCCGCCGCCTGGTTGACCATCAGGGCGGCCGGCGCGGTCGCCGAGAACTACCTGGTCCGCTACGAGGCGCGCACCCACGACCTGGCCAGGGTGCGGCAGTTCAGAACCCAGCTGACGATGCTGCGCCGGGTGATCACCTCGGTGCTCGCGGTGGTGGCCGCCGCCGTCACCATCCTGGTGCTCTTCCCCGACCTGCGGGCGCTGGGCACCTCGATGCTGGCGTCGGCCGGCGTGATCGGCATCATCGCCGGTGTGGCGGCGCAGTCGATGCTCAGCAACCTCTTCGCCGGCCTCCAGATAGCCTTCGGCGACTCGGTGAAGATCGGCGACACCGTGGTGGTGGACGGCGAGTGGGGCACGGTCGAGGAGATGTCGCTGGCGTTCCTCACCGTCCGGATATGGGACGACCGGCGGCTGACCATGCCGGTGTCGTACTTCAACAGCCGCCCGTACGAGAACTGGTCGCGGGGCGGCAACGAGATCACCGGCACGGTCTTCCTCTACCTGGACCACACCACGCCGGTGTCCGAACTCCGCAAGCGCCTCGGGGAGTTCCTGGAGGGCCGCGCCGACTGGGACGGCCGGCACTGGGACCTGGTGGTCACCGACACCACCGCGAGCACCATCGAGGTCAGGGCGGCGATATCAGCGGCCGACGCGAGCGACGCCTGGTCGGTGCGGTGCGCGGTCCGCGAGGAGTTGGTCGCCTGGCTGCGCGACAACCACCCCTACGCGCTCCCCCGGATCAACACGAGCCCGGCGGCGCCGCGCCCCGACGACCTCTGAGCCCTCGCCCGGCCCGGTCCGAGCTAGGTGCCGTGTGCGGCAGGCTTCGCTGGTCGAGCTCGCGCAGCACCCGGTCCACCACCTCGGCGTCGGCGCCCGGCTCGCGGCGCGCCTCGAGCACCTCGTGGCGGGCCGCGGACAGCAGCTCGCCGTGGAGGCTGTGCAGCTGCCGCAGCCGGTGGACCCGGGCCCGCACGGTCTCCCGGCGCTCCTCCTGGGCCACCCGCGGGGAGATCCGGGCGCCGATGTCGTACGCCCGCTTGGAGAGCGCGTCGATCAGCTCCTCGGGGACGTCGGACCGCGACTCGATCTCGCGCAGCCGCCGCTTCGCCGCCTTGGCGGCACGCACGGCCAGCTCGTGCTCAAGGCGCTCCTCGGCCGAGGTGTCGGCCTCCACGCCGAGCCGGCGGGCCAGCCAGGGCAGCGTGAGCGCCTGGATCAGCAGGGTGCCGATGACCGCCGCGAAGGCGACGAAGACGATGGCGTCCCGCTCGGGGAAGTCGCCGCCGCCGTCCACCTCGAAGGGGAGGGCGAGCACCAGCGCCACGGTCACCACCCCGCGGATCCCGGCCCACCAGATGATCATCGTCTCCCGCCAGGTGAGCGGGATCTCCTCGACGTAGTCGGGCCGGTGCAGCCGCTTCGCCACCGATCGGCCTGACGTTGGCGAGGAACTGGCGCCACGAGGTGCGCTGGGCCGCCGCGTAAAGCAGCGGCGGCAGCACGAGCGGCAGGATCAGCTCGGGCGGGAACCCCACCGCCGGCACGAACGGAAGGATGGCGAGGACCCCGCCGAGCAGCGTCATCAGCACCGGCGGCGGCACCGCCCACCGGTCGCCGAGCGGAACGGTCAGCACGGCGCCGAGTCCCAGCACGAAGAGCAGGGTCAGCTGGCCCATGGCAGCCCCTCCGTCAGGCGCTCTCCGCCCGCAGCGCCTCCACCGCGAACCGCAGGTCTTCGGGGTAGTCGCTGGTGAACTCGACCCAGCGCCCGTCCGCGGGGTGGGTGAAGCCGAGCCGCACCGCGTGCAGCCACTGCCGGCTCAGCTTGAGCCGGCGGGCGAACGTCGGGTCGGCGCCATAGGTGAGGTCGCCGGCGCAGGGGTGGCGGTGCGCCGCCATGTGCACCCGGATCTGGTGGGTGCGGCCGGTCTCCAGCTTGATGTCGAGCAGGCTGGCGGCGCGGAAGGCCTCGATCAGGTCGTAGTGGGTGACGGCCGGCTTGCCGTCGGCAGTGACGGCCCACTTGTAGTCGTGCTGCGGGTGCCGGCCGATGGGTGCGTCGATGGTGCCGCTGAGCGGGTCGGGGTGGCCCTGGACCAGCGCGTGGTAGCGCTTGTCCACGGACCGGTCCCTGAACTGCTGCTTGAGCCGCGAGTAGGCGCGCTCCGACTTGGCGACCGCCATCAGGCCCGAGGTGCCGACGTCGAGCCGGTGCACGATGCCCTGTCGCTCGGCGGCGCCGGAGGTGGCGACGCGATAGCCGGCGGCGGCCAGGCCGCCGATGACGGTGGGGCCGCTCCAGCCGGGGCTCGGGTGGGCGGCGACGCCGACCGGCTTGTCGACGACCACGAGGTCCTCGTCGTCGTGCACGATCACCATGCCCTCGACCGGCTCGGCCACCACCCGGATCGGGGCGGGCGGCGGGGGCATCTCGACCTCGATCCACGAGCCGCCGGTCACCCGCTCCGACTTGCCGACCTCGGCGCCGTCCAGTCTGACCTTGCCGGCGGCGGCGAGCTCGGCCGCCTTGGTCCTGGAGAAGCCCAGCATGCGGGCGAGGGCGGCGTCGACGCGCTCGCCCTCCAGGCCCTCCGGTACGGGCAGTGCGCGGATCTCGGGGGTCGTCTCGGGGTGTCCGGGAAGCGTGCTCACCTGATCGAGTATGCCGGACGGGCCGTCAGTCCCGATGCACGGAGCCGTCCGGATCGAGGCCCCGGAAGGAGAGCAGCACGATCAGGAAGCCGCCGCAGACGATCGCGGAGTCGGCCAGGTTGAACACCGCGAAGTTCTGCGGCGCGATGAAGTCGACGACGTGCCCCTGGAGCGCCCCGGGCGACCGGAAGATCCGGTCGGTGAGGTTGCCGAGCGCGCCGCCGAGCAGCAGCCCGAGCGCGATGGCCCACGGCGTGCTGTACAGCCGGCGGGCGAGCCGGATGATCACCACGATGACGGCGGCCGCGATGCACGTGAAGACGATGGTGAAGGCGGAGCCGATGCCGAAGGCCGCGCCGGCGTTGCGGACGGCCTCGAAGCGGAGCCACTCGCCGATGACCTCGATGGTCCTGGGCGGCGTCGGGTTCTCCAGATACTCGACCGCGAGGATCTTGGTGATCAGGTCGAGGGCGTAGGCGAAGGCGGCCACGCAGGCGACCACGCCGATCCGCCGCCGGCCTCGGTCCGCCGGGGACTCCTCGCCCTCCTCGGCCGACTCGACCTCATCCACGACCGATTCGCCCGATTTGTCCGACTCCTCGGCCGTGGGACGCTCGTCCGGTGTCTCGATGATCCGCTCCGCCTCGCTCACGGGAATGAGGGTACGACACTCCAGTGCGACAAACGTCAGCCTGAGCCGATCCGCTAGAACCTGCGCTCCTGCTTCTGCTTGCAGTCCACGCAGAGCGTGGCCCTGGGGAACGCCTGCATCCTGGCCTTGCCGATCGGCCGGCCGCAGTTCTCGCAGAGGCCGTAGGTCCCGGCGTCGATGCGCTGCAGCGCCCGCTCCGTCTGGTAGAGCATCTCGCGCGCGTTGGTGGCCAGGGCCATCTCGTGCTCACGGGTGACGTTCTTGGTTCCGGTGTCCGCCTGGTCGTCGCCGGCGCCGTCGCCCGAGTCCCGCATCAGTCCGGTCAGCGCGGCCTCGGCGGCGGCGATCTCGGCGCGCAGCCGATCGGCGTCGGCGGCGAGCTCACCACGGGCCTCGGCCACCTCCTCGGGGGTCCAGGGGTCCTCGCCGCTGCGCACCGCGAGGTCGCCGGGCGCGGCGGCGGAGACGCGGGCCTGGGGCACCGCCGCGCCCACGTCCACCGGGTCCACCGCGACGTCCTGCGTGGTGCTCTTCTTCGCTGCCACCTTCTTGGCTCCCGTCTTCCCTGCCGTCGTGCGCTTGGTGGTCGTGGTGCGCTTGCCGCTGCCGGTGGTGCCCGTGGTGCGCTCGCCACCGGTGGCCGGCTTGGCCCCGGCGACCTTCTTCGCCGCGCGCTTGCCGCCCGTGGCCTTCTTGGCGGTCCCCGCCCGCCCCTCGTCGTACTGCTCCGCGGTCGCCTGCTGTGTGGTCTTCTTCGCTGCCACCATGGCGGCGGCCCCTTCACATAGTGTGATCTTGCTCGCGAATCGTGACCGGAACGATAAATCGACTCCCCGCGCGCGGCAACCAGGGCGCGCCGGTCTCCAAGCGTTGTGCCCCGCCCGGCCCCGGGATAACCGGTCGTCGTGCCCCGGCCGCGCCCCGTACACTGGCCCGAGCGACAGGCGTTGAAGGGGACGAGTAGCGTCGGCCGGCAGCCGTGAGCGACCTGGGGACGGTGTGAGCCCAGGGGCGTGCGCGGCGTGAAGATCACCCCCGAGCCGTCGGAAGAAAGCCCCCCGGTCCCGGCCGGGCACGGCGAGTAGACCCGGCAGTCGCGGCCCAATGAGGGGGTCGAGGTCGCCGCTGGCGGGCCCGGCCAAGGAGGGTGGTACCGCGGGAGCAGGCGCTCTCGTCCCTCCGACGGAGAACGCAGAGTGTGTGTCCGCCGGAGGACCGATGACGCAGTACCGCCACGTACCGGCCCAGGTCGACCTGCCCGCGCTCGAGCACGAGGTGCTCGAGCTGTGGCAGCGCGACCAGACCTTCGCCCGCAGCCTCGACCAGTCCAAGGGCCGCCCCGAGTGGGTGTTCTACGAGGGCCCGCCCACGGCCAACGGCATGCCGGGCGCCCACCACATCGAGGCCCGCGTCTTCAAGGACGTGTTCCCCCGCTTCCGCACCATGCGCGGCTACCACGTCACCCGCAAGGCCGGCTGGGACTGCCACGGCCTGCCCGTCGAGCTGGCCGTCGAGAAGGAGCTCGGCTTCAGCGGCAAGCCGGACATCGAGGCGTACGGCATCGCGGAGTTCAACGCCAGGTGCCGCGAGTCCGTCACCCGGCACACCGACGCCTTCGCCGAGCTGACCCGTCGCATGGGGTACTGGGTCGACCTGGACGAGGCCTACCGCACCATGGACCCCGAGTACATCGAGTCCGTGTGGTGGTCGCTCAAGCAGATCTTCGATAAGGGCCTGCTCGGCCAGGACCACCGCGTCGCCCCCTGGTGCCCGCGGTGCGAGACCGGCCTCTCCGACCACGAGCTGGCGCAGGGCTACGAGACGGTCGTCGACCCCTCGGTCTACGTCCGGATGCCGCTGCGCTCCGGGCCGCTGGCCGGTGAGGCCGCGCTGGTGGTGTGGACCACCACCCCCTGGACCCTGGTCTCCAACACGGCGGTCGCCGTCAACCCCGACGTCACCTACGCCGTCGCCACCGACGGCACGGACCGCCTCGTCGTCGCCGAGGCCCTGCTCGACAGGGCGCTCGGCGAGGGCTGGTCGGCCACCGGGCAGACCTTCACCGGCCGCGAGATGGAGCGCTGGGCCTACCAGCGCCCCTTCGACCTCGTCGACTTCGGCGGCGCCGAGGCCCACTTCGTGGTGCTCGCCGACTACGTCACCACCGAGGACGGCACGGGCCTGGTCCACCAGGCCCCGGCCTTCGGCGAGGACGACCTGCTGACCTGCCGCGGCTACGGGCTGCCGATGGTCAACCCGATCCGCATGGACGGTACGTTCGAGGAGGGCCTGCCGCTGGTCGGCGGCCAGTTCTTCAAGAAGGCCGACGAGGCGCTGGTGGCCGACCTGGCCGACCGCGGCCTGCTGCTGCGGCACCTCGCCTACGAGCACAGCTACCCGCACTGCTGGCGCTGCCACACCCCGCTGCTCTACTACGCACAGCCCTCCTGGTACATCCGCACCACCCGGGTCAAGGAGGCCCTGCTCAGGGAGAACGCGGCGACCAACTGGTTCCCCGATTCCGTCAAGCACGGCCGGTACGGTGAGTGGCTCAACAACAACGTGGACTGGGCGCTCTCCCGCAACCGCTACTGGGGCACCCCGCTGCCCATCTGGCGCTGCGCCGAGGACCACCTGACCTGCGTCGGCTCGCTGGCCGAGCTGAGCGAGCTGACCGGCGCCGACCAGTCGGGCCTCGACCCGCACCGGCCGTTCATCGACGAGGTCGTCTTCGGCTGCCCGGCCGAGGGCTGCTCGCTGACCGCGACCCGCGTCCCCGAGGTCATCGACGCCTGGTACGACTCGGGCTCCATGCCCTTCGCGCAGTGGGGCTACCCGCACCGCAACCGCGAGGAGTTCGAGCGCCACTACCCAGCCCAGTACATCTGCGAGGCCATCGACCAGACCCGCGGCTGGTTCTACACGCTGATGGCCGTCGGCACCCTGGTCTTCGACCGCTCCTCCTACGAGAACGTGGTCTGCCTCGGCCACATCCTCGCCGAGGACGGCCGCAAGATGTCCAAGCACCTGGGCAACATCCTGGAGCCCATCCCGCTGATGGAGCGGCACGGCGCGGACGCGGTCCGCTGGTTCATGGCGGCCAGCGGCTCCCCCTGGGCCGCCCGCCGGGTCGGGCACGGCACCATCCAGGAGGTGGTCCGCAAGACCCTGCTGACCTACTGGAACACCGTGGCCTTCCAGGCCCTCTACGCCCGCACCGGCGGCTGGGCCCCCAGCGAGTCCGACCCGGCGCCCGCCGACCGGCCGCTGCTCGACCGCTGGCTGCTCAGCGAGCTCAACGCGCTGGTCGAGGCCGTCACCAAGGCCCTGGAGAACTACGACACCCAGCGCACGGGCAAGCTCATCTCGACCTTCGTCGACGACCTGTCCAACTGGTACGTGCGGCGCTCGCGCCGCCGCTTCTGGCAGGCCGACCCGGCCGCGCTGCGCACCCTGCACGAGGTGCTGGAGACCGTCACCCGGCTGATGGCCCCGCTGGTGCCGTTCATCACCGAGCGGGTCTGGCAGGACCTGGTGGTGCCGGTGACCCCGGGCGCCGCCGACTCGGTGCACCTGACCGACTGGCCGGTGGCCGACCCGACGCTGGTCGACCCCGACCTGTCCAGGGACATGCTGCTGGTGCGGCGCCTCGTCGAGCTCGGCCGGGCCACCCGCGCCGAGTCCGGCGTGAAGACCCGCCAGCCGCTCTCCCGGGCGCTGGTCGCCGCGCAGGGCTTCGAACTGCTCGACGAGGACCTGCGCGAGCAGATCGCCGACGAGCTCAACGTGGCGGGCCTCGCCGCGCTCTCCGACATGGGCGGCTCCCTCGTCGACACCTCGGCCAAGGCCAACTTCCGGGCGCTCGGCCGCCGCTTCGGCAAGGGCACCCAGCCGGTGGCGAAGGCCATCGCCCAGGCCGACGCCGCCGAGCTCTCGGCCGCGCTGCGCGCCGGCACCGCCTTCGTCGAGGTCGAGGGCGAGCGGGTGCCGCTCAGCCCCGAGGAGGTCATCATCACCGAAACGCCCCGCGAGGGCTGGTCGGTGGCCTCGGACGCCGGCGCCACGGTCGCCCTCGACCTGGAGATCACCCCCGAGCTGCGCCGGGCGGGCCTGGCGCGGGACGTGATCCGGCTGATCCAGGAGGCCAGGAAGAACAGCGGTCTCGACGTGGTGGACCGGATCGCGGTGCGCTGGACGACCGAGGACCCGGAGCTCACCCGGGCGTTGGCCGACCACCAGGCGCTGATCAGCAGCGAGGTGCTGGCCACGGACTTCGCCGAGGGCACGGGCGACGAGGGCTACGGCGCCCCGTTCGGCGACGAGGCCCTGGGCGGCTCGTTCCGGCTCAGGAAGAACTGAGGCACGAAGAACCGGCACGACGCGCAGAAAGGGGCGGGGCCCGGATCCTGGATCCGGGCCCCGCCCCTGTTCGAGCGCCCTGTGCGCCCGGCGTGCGTCAGTTGTCGTCCTCGTCGATGAGGAAGCCGCGCATCGGGGACGGCGCCTGCTGCATCGGCTGCGGACCCTGCGGCCTGACCGGCGCCATCGGCTGGGTCATGGCCGGCGACATCTGCTGCTGCCCGCCGTAGGAACCGGGGCCACTCGGACCCACGTGCCCCGGGTGACCGGCGTGCGGCGCGAGACCGGACATCGGCTGGCCACCGCCCATGGACTGTTGACCGCCCATCGGCCCCGGGCCCGCCGGCGCACCGGCCGAGGCCAGCGACGGGGACGGCGAGGGCGGCAGGGAGGGCGCGGACGGCGACGGCGTGCGCGGCGGGGCGAGCGAGTCGTCGGACTGGCTCTCCAACTGGCGCAGCTGGCTCTCCAGGTAGGACTTCAGCCGGGTGCGGTACTCGCGCTCGAAGCCACGCAGGTCCTCGACCTTACGCTCCAGGGTGGCGCGCGCCGACTCGAGCGAGCCCATCGCGACGCGGTGCTTCTCCTGGGCGTCCCGCTCGAGCGCGTCCGCCTTGGCGCGGGCGTCCCGCTCCAGACCCTCGGCGCGGCTGCGCGCCTCACCGACGATCTTGTTGGCCTCGGAACGCGCCTCGGCGATGGCCTGGTCGGCCGTCTGCTGCGCGAGCGAAAGCACGCGGGCGGCACTCTCGTTGCCACCGGGCTGTTGCATCTGCGGCGGACCGCCGAGGCCCGGGTTGCCCATGCCGGGACCACCCATGCCGGGGCCCATCGGACCGCCCTGACCCATACCCTGGCCCATGGGCCCACCCTGACCCATCGGGACCGGACCGCCGGGGCCCATCGGACCGCCCTGACCCATCTGACCGGGGCCACCAGGACCCATCGGACCGCCCTGACCCATCTGACCGGGACCACCAGGACCCAACGGGCCACCCTGGCCCATCTGCCCGGGGCCACCAGGACCCATCGGGCCACCCTGGCCCATCTGCCCGGGGCCACCAGGACCACCGGGGCCACCAGGGCCCCCGGGACCCGCGGGCAGCTGCGGAGGGCCGCCCATCTGCTGGGTCTGCGGGCCGCCCTGCGGTCCCGATATGGCGGGCATGGGCCCGCCCGGCCGATCCTGCGGCTCGGGTTTACGCATGTTCTGCTGGTTCTGGGCCGCCGCCCGGGTGGCCGCGGCCAGCTTGGCGCGAAGGTCCTCGTTCTCCCTCAGCAGCCTGGTCAGCTCTGCCTCGACCTCGTCGAGGAAGGCATCGACCTCGTCCTCGTCGTAGCCTTCTCGCAGACGGACGGTTGTGAACTGCTTGTTCCGCACGTCCTCGGGGGTCAACGGCATCTCTTCACCTCAACGTGATTCGTCGGCATATCGGCAAGACCGTACTCGTTCACAGCCCGCCCACGACGCTGATCAGGATGTAGACGATGATCATGAGTACGAAGAAGGACAGATCAAGCGCCACCCCGCCGAACCTCAGGGGAGGGATGACCTTCCGTAGCGCCTTCAGCGGCGGATCGGTGACAGTGTAGGTGGCCTCCAGGGCGACCACCATCGCCTTGCCGGGGTGCCAGGAGCGCGCGAACATGAAGACGTAGTCCATCACCAAACGGAAGAGCAGCAGGCCGAGCAAGCAGTACAAGGCAATCAGGATCACCTGTTGAACGATGCCCATCCTGCCTGTCCCTCTCCCCTGTTCTCATGCCCCGGCCCCTCGGCCGGAACTCTTGCTTCCGGTACTGCTGTCGTCAGCTCTGGTTGAAGAACCCGCCCTCCGCGATGCGGGCCTTGTCCTCCGCCGTTACGTCGACGTTAGCAGGCGACAGCAGGAACACCTTCTGCGTCACCCGCTCGATGCTGCCATGCAGACCGAAGACGAGACCAGCCGCAAAGTCGACAAGTCGCTTTGCGTCCGTGTCATCCATCTCGGTCAGATTCATGATCACCGGGGTCCCCTCGCGGAAGTGTTCCCCGATAGTACGGGCCTCGTTGTACGTCCTGGGGTGGAGCGTGGTGATCCGGTACGGCTCCCGCTCTGACACGACCTTGGGCATGATCACCGGTGCGCTCTTCTCCACGTTCTGTCGTTCTGATGTGATGGAAGACACGGGAGCGATCCTCCCGGGTCGTCTGCTTTCCGCCAGAATCGGAGCGGGTGTTGGCTCCATCTCGCGCTGGGCCGGCGGGTGGACCACCCGCACCGGCTCCTCGGCCCGCTCCCTGCGCGGCGGTTCGTGCGTCTCCTGACGCCGCGGCCGCTCCGGCTCGGGCTCGGGCTCGAACTCGTCATCGGGGCCGTACCCCGGGCGGTCATAGCCGTCGTCCTCCACGAGGCCGAGGTAGACCGCCATCTTGCGCATCGCGCCAGCCATCGACTGCGTCCTCCGCTCTGTGGTGGATCGGCTCCGAACCTCCGGGGCCGTGCATCCACGTAACCTGCCCGAATACTCCGGGAATGACCATATTTTCGGCTGTGGTCCTCTGTTGGGCGACGTTACCCGAGGGCGGGGCGGACTCCGAGTACCGCGCTCCCTACACGCACGTGTGTCGCCCCGGCGACGATCGCCTCCTCCAGGTCTGCGCTCATTCCCGCCGAGACCATGTTCGCAGCAGGATCGACCCCACGCAGGTCCCTCGCGATTTCCATCAGCCGCTCGAACGCGGCGCCCGGCGACCCCGCGTACGCGCCGGCGAGCGGCGCGACCGTCATCAGCCCCGCCGGGCGCAGCCCGGGCGCGGCCGACAGCGCGGCCGCCAACTCCTGGACCTCGTCGGGGGCGACGCCGCCACGGCCGGCGCCCTGGCCGGATTCCTTCTCCAGAGCGACCTGGATCAAACAGCTGAGCGGGGCGCGCTCCCGTTGTGCGACGGCGCGCGAGAGCGCGTCCACCAGCCGCACGCGATCCACCGAATGCACGAAATCCGCGTAACCAGCCACGGAACGCGCCTTGTTCGTTTGCAACTGCCCCACGAAGTGCCAGGTGAGGGGAAGATCGGCGAGGGCCGCCGCCTTGGCGGCGGCCTCCTGGTCCTTGTTCTCGGCGAAGTCCCGGACGCCGAGCCCGGCCAGCAGTCTGACGTCCTCCGCCGGATAGGTCTTGGTCACGACGATCAGGGTCACGTCGTCCCGGTCGCGCCCCGCCGCGCCACAGGCGCGGGCGATGCGCTCCTCCACCCGGGCGAGACCGGTGGCCAACTCGATCTCGCGCGCCGGGCGCACGCGCGGCGCACCGGGGGACGCGGTCGCCTCGCCCGGTTCGCGCTCCCCGCTCACGGGGCGATCCACACGTAGCTGGCCTGCCGGCCGGTGGACCGCTCGCGGCGGTAGGAGTAGTGGTCGGCTGACTCCCGGGTGCAGACCGGCGAGAGCTCGACGTCCACGACGCCGAGATCGGCGAGCTGCCGCCGCACCCCCGCCGGGATGTCGATCGACGGGGTGCCCTCGCGGGTGGTGGCCCCGCTGCCCGGCACCGCAAGCTCGGCGGCCTCCCGCATCTCGGCCGGCACCTCGTAGCACAGGCCGCAGACCGTGGGCCCGGTCCTGGCGACGATCCGCTCCGGGCGCGCCCCGAGCCGGCGCATCTCCTCGACGGTCGCCGGCACCACACCGGCCAGCAGTCCGGGCCGACCTGCGTGCGCCGCGCCCGCGATCCCGGCCTCCGGGTCGGCGAGCAGCACCGGCGTGCAGTCGGCGGTCAGCACCGCGAGCGCGAGCCCCCGGCGCGCGGTGACCACGCCGTCCGCCTCGGGCGGCTCGCCGGCCGGCCACGGTTCGTCGGCCAGCGCCACGGTGCGGCCGTGCACCTGTCGCATCCAGCGCACCTCGGCCGGGTCGAGGCCGAGTTCCTTGGCCGCGAGCTCCCGGTTGGCCAGAACGGCGGCGGGGTCGTCGCCGACCGCGCCGCCGAGGTTGAGCGTGTCATACGGAACGGCGCTCACCCCGCCCCACCGGTCGGTGAAGGCGAAGTGGGCGCCGCTGTCCGTCGTCTGTCGGTCTATCACGGGTCCATCACGTCGGGCTCACACGGCGGTTCCCACGAACCGCCGTCGACACTTTCGGTCACTTCAGGAAGTCGGGAACGTCGAGTTCCTCGACCTGGCCGCCATCGTACGGGCGGGCCGAGGGTACCTGCGGAGCGCTCTTCGGCGCCTCCCGTACCGGCTCCGGCGCGGGCTCGACGCCGCCGACCGGCGAGGAGTCCCGGTCGCCGAGCGGCCCCTGGTCGCGGGACGGCAGGGTGCCGAGGCCGCCGAACGGCAGCCGCTCCGGCTCGGGCTCGGGCGCGGAACGCTCCTGGCCGAGAGAGGAGGAGCCGGTGTCCTCCTTGGAGCCGTACGAGCCGAGCACCCGGTCCCTGCTGCGGGCGGGCGGCTGGCCGCCGTCGAAGCCGGCGGCGATCACGGTGACCCGAACCTCGTCGCCGAGGGCGTCGTCGATGACCGCGCCGAAGATGATGTTGGCCTCCGGGTGCGCCGCCTCGCTCACCAGCTGGGCGGCCTCGTTGATCTCGAACAGGCCGAGGTCGGAGCCGCCGGAGATGGAGAGGAGCACGCCGCGGGCACCGTCGATGGAGGCCTCGAGCAGCGGGGAGGAGATGGCCATCTCGGCGGCGGCCACCGCGCGGTCGTCGCCGCGGGCCGAGCCGATGCCCATCAGGGCGGAACCGGCCTCCGACATCACGGACTTGACGTCGGCGAAGTCGAGGTTGATCAGACCGGGGGTGGTGATGAGGTCGGTGATGCCCTGGACGCCGGAGAGGAGCACCTGGTCCGCGGACTTGAAGGCGTCGAGGACGCTGACCTGGCGGTCCGAGATGGACAGCAGCCGGTCGTTGGGGATGACGATCAGGGTGTCGACCTCGTCGCGCAGGCTGGCGATACCGTCCTCAGCCTGGTTCGCCCGGCGCCGGCCCTCGAAGGTGAACGGGCGGGTGACCACGCCGATGGTCAACGCGCCGAGGGACCGGGCGATGTTCGCCACGACGGGAGCGCCGCCGGTGCCGGTGCCGCCGCCCTCGCCAGCGGTCACGAAGACCATGTCGGCCCCCTTGAGGACCTCCTCGATCTCCTCGCGGTGGTCCTCGGCAGCCTTGCGACCCACCTCTGGGTTGGCGCCCGCGCCGAGGCCGCGGGTGAGCTCCCGGCCGACATCGAGCTTGACGTCGGCGTCGCTCATCAGCAGCGCCTGCGCATCGGTGTTGATCGCGATGAACTCGACGCCCTTGAGACCGACCTCGATCATCCGGTTGATGGCGTTGACGCCACCGCCGCCGATGCCGACGACCTTGATGACTGCGAGGTAGTTCTGCGGTGCTGCCACGTCGAAGGCCTCTCGCCTCGATTTACGTGTCGCCGCTCCGCGTGAGCCGCAGTGCGCCGACTGATGCCTGTGGGACGGTGGGGATGACCGCCCCGAACCCTAACGCTTCAGTTTAGGGTTACCCGTGCTTGTCGTTCCCGGGAATCCTAGGAACGGACACTAAGTCGACAAGTGGTACGCGTTCAACGAACACGCCGAACCTCCTGTTTTTCTTTTCACCCTATGTGATCACGCTCCCGCGTCGCCAACCAGGGTGCTGCCTGCGCGGATGACCTTCGCCCCGCCCTGTTTCCGACGCTCCGTCAATCATCAGAGACCGCCGGCACGGTGGGCGCGCTGACGTCGAAGTGCCGCGCGTCGCCGGCCGCTTCCATCACCGCCGCGAGCGCTTCGGCCTTCGCCTCCGGATCCTCCGAGCTGCCCCAGAAGACGGTGCGGTCGCCGGTCAACTCCAGGGTGACGGAGTCGAAGGACGCGGCCCTGATGACGCGGAGATCCTCCCGCACCACGTCCGGCAGCGAGAGCGCCACGGCCACCGCCTCGCGGCGGATTCCGTCCTCGCCGAACCGCCGGAGGCCCGGCCCCTCGTCGAGGTCGAGTTCGAGCAGCGGCACCCCGGCGATCGGCTCGGCGACCTCGCCGAACCGGACGCCGCCCTCGTCCACCTCGATGTAGCGGTCGCCCACGGGGATCAGCACCTCGGCCTGCCGCTCGGTCACCCGCAGGCCCACGCCGTGCGGCCAGGCGCGGACCACCTCGACCGACTCCAGTCTGGGCAGCCGGTCGAGCAGCCGGTGGCGGATGGCGTCCTTGTCGAGCGAGATCATCGGGGAGTCGAGCGGGACGCCCGCCGCCTCGAGCACCTGATCCTCCGTCAGGTTCCGCGGCCCCTCGTCCCGCCAGCGGACCGAGACGTGCTCGATCCGCAGCCACGAGGAGCCGTAGAGCGCCCAGCCGCCGAAGCCGCCGAGGGCGGCCGCCAGCACCAGGAGCACGATGGTGAGGCGGCGGCCCGGCAGCCAGCGGCGACGGCGCGGCGGCCGGGGCGAGGGCGGGCCGGGGTCCGACCGCTGTCGGTCAGCCGCACGCTTGGCGGTGGTCGCCTCGGCCACGCTCTCGTCTCCCCGTTCCCGCGCCGACCGGGCTAGGCCCGGCGCGCCGCGATCGCCTCGTACACCATCCCGACCAGCAGGTCGTCGGCGTCCCTGCGGCCGAACTCGGCGGCGGCGCGCGACATGGCGAGCAGCCGACCGGGATCGGTCAGCACCGGCAGGACGTTGCCCCTGACCCACTCCGCCGTCAGCTCGGCGTCGTCGACCAGCAGGCCGCCGCCGGCCTTGACCAGCGGCTGGGCGTTGAGCCGCTGTTCGCCGTTGCCGATGGGCAGCGGCACGTAGGCGGCGGGCAGCCCGACCGCCGACAGTTCGGCGACGGTCATCGCGCCGGCGCGGCAGAGCATCATGTCGGCCGCGGCGTACGCGAGGTCCATGCGGTCCACATACGATAGCGGGATGTAGGGGGGCATTCCCGGCATCGTGTCGACCTGGGGCAGCTCGTTCTTCGGGCCGACCGCGTGCAGCACCTGCACCCCGGACCGCTGGAGCACCGGCACCACGCTGGCGATGACCTCGTTCAGCCGGCGCGCGCCCTGGGAGCCGCCGGAGACGAGCAGGGTGGGCAGGTTGGCGTCGAGCCCGAAGAAGGCGCGGGCTTCGTGCCGCGCCTGGGCCCGGTCGAGGGTGGCGATCGAGCGGCGCAGCGGGATACCGAGGTAGCGAGCGTTCCGCAGCTTGCTGTCGGGCGTGGAGACGGCGACGAAGCGCGTGTAGCGCGCGCCGATCCGGTTCGCGAGCCCCGGGCGCGCGTTGGCCTCGTGCACCACGATCGGCACCCGGAGCCGCTTGGCGGCCAGGTAGCCGGGCATGGCCACGTAGCCGCCGAAGCCGACCAGGCAGTCGGCCTTGGTGCGCTCCAGGATCTCCTCGGCCGCCTTCACGGTGCCGCGCAGCCTGCCCGGCACCGTGAACAGCTCGGGGGTCGGTTTACGCGGCAGCGGAACGGCCGGGATCAGGCCGAGTTCGTAGCCCCGCTCGGGCACCAGGCGGGTTTCCAGGCCGCGCTCCGTGCCGAGGGCCGTGATGCCCACGGTGGGATCGCGCCTGCGCAGGGCGTCCGCGAGGGCGAGCGCCGGCTCGATGTGGCCGGCGGTCCCCCCGCCGGCGACGACAACATGCACCGAATTTCACCGCTCTCTGGACGGCGCCACCGCACGGCGCCGTCTCATCGTCTTCCATCTGTGCCCGGGTTCCCGCGCGGCCAGTGCGGCCCTGGCCGCCGGCTCGCTGCGCGCGAAGGCGATCAGCAGCCCGACGGCGAACATGGTGGGCAGCAGGGCGGAGCCTCCGTAGGAGAACAGCGGAAGAGGCACCCCGGCGATGGGCAGCAGGCCCAGCACCGCGCCGATGTTGATGACGGTCTGGACCATCAGCCAGGCCGTCACCCCTCCCGCGGCATACCTCACGAAGACATCCTCCGTGCGTCCGGCCACGCGGATACCCGCATAGCCTAGAGCCGCGAAGAGACCGAGAACCGACAGCGTCCCCGCCAGACCGAGCTCCTCGCCGGTGATGGCGAAGATGAAGTCGGTGTGAGGCTCGGGGAGTTCGCCCCATTTCTCCACGCTGGCCCCGAGTCCTGAGCCGAACCAGCCGCCCGAGGCGAGGGCGTAGATCCCGTGCACGGCCTGCTGACACCGCTCCGCGTCGCCGGCGCCGAGGCAGGTGATCCGGTCCATCCGGTGCGGGCTGTTGGCGATGAACACCGCGCCCAGGACCGCCACGACGGCGAAGGCCCCGCCGAACAGCCGCACCGGCGCGCCGGACAGCCAGAGCAGCGCGAAGACGACCGCCACCAGGATGACGACCGTGCCCATGTCGCCGCCGACCATCACCAGGCCGGAGACCAGCAGGGCGCCGGGCAGCAGCGGGATCAGCAGGTGCCGCCACTGGGTGAGCAGCCGCAGCTCGCCCTTCCTGGCGAGCAGGTCGGCGCCCCACAGCACGAGGGCCAGCTTGGCGAGCTCGCTCGGCTGGAGCTGGAAGGAGCCGCCCACGGCGATCCAGTTGGTGTTGCCGTTGACCGAGACGCCGACGCCGGGCACCTGCACGAGGACCAGCAGGATCACGCTGCCGGCCAGGAACGGATAGGTGAGGGCGCGCAGCAGCCGCACCGAGATCCGTGAGGCGATCAGCATCAGCACGGCGCCGAGCGCGGCGGCGAGCAGTTGCTTGCGGAAGTAGAAGGTGGCGGGGAGGTCCCAGCGCAGCGCCTGGATCTGGGAGGCGGAGAAGACCATCACCAGGCCGAGGAGGGTGAGCAGCAGGCCGGTGCCGAAGACGACGTAGTAGGCCGTCAGGGGGCGGTCCCAGGCGCGCCGCAGCCGGTTGACGAGGCTGGTGCGGGGCGGCCTCTCGGGCCGCGTGGGCCGCGGCGCCCGGCCCTGGGCGGGCGGCCTGGTGCGGCTGCGCGGCGGCGCCGGCCGCGGCGCGGCGGCGCGACGCGGGGCCGCCGCACCGCGCGCCTGCCGCTCGGCGCGCAACGCGACGCCCTGCGCGGGCGGCGTGAGCCGCGACCGCGCCGGTGGCACCGGCCCCGGCACGCCGGCCAGAGCCGGCTCTGGCCAGGCCCGGAAGCCGAGGGCCCCGCCGGGCGCCACCAGGCGCCTCAGCGGTCCCTCGGTCAAGGCGTTGGACCACCGCCCCACCAGCCGCCGCAGCGTTCCCCGTGCGATGCCCTGCGCGGGCGGCGTGAGCCGCGACCGCGCCGGTGGCACCGGCCCCGGTACGCCGGGGAGGACATCGGTGGCAACCGACGACGACGGCCCGGCCCCCCGGAACGCAGCCGACACGGAAAGCCCACCCACGCCCGCGGCCAAACCACCGGCCCGCGCGCCCGACGCGGAGGAACCACCAACACCCACAGCCGCCGCCCGGCCAACCGTGCCGGCCGAGGGGGACGGCTCGACCGCCACGGCCGAACGCCCAACGCCCGCCGCGGTCGGCGGAACGCCGCCGCGCGGCGGCGCGGGCGACTCGGCCGCCAGGTCGAGCGCGTCGGCGGTCGTCGTGGGTGAGGGAAGGTCGTCGTGGTTCGGGACGATCGGGACCGTGTCGGCGGGTGGCCGTGCGACGGTGCCGTCCGGTGTTCCCGCGCGGGGCCCGCCGGCCGTCACGGTCGCCTGGCCGTGCCGTTCGGCGCCCGTGGCCCGGCCGGCGGCAGCCACCCGGTCGTCAGCCCTCATCCTCGGCCCCTCCTCCGGCCCCGCGCCAGCGGGCCCGTGCGCGGGCCGCCGGCTACTGCTCGCCCTGGCCGGCGGCCAGGGCGTGGACGGCGGCGGCGAAGACGTCGCCGCGTTCGTTGTAGTTGGTGAACATATCCATCGAGGCGCAGGCCGGTGCCATCAGGACGGTGTCTCCGGGACGGGCCAGCCGGGTCGCTTCGTGGACCGCCGCCGCCATCGCCCCAGTGTCCGTCCGGTCGAGGTCCACGACCGGCACATCCGGCGCGTGTCGCGCCAACGCCTCGGCGATCAGGCCGCGATCGGCGCCGATCAACACCACGCCGCGCAGCCGCCCCGCCGCGCCCGCGACGAGTTCGTCGAAGGTGGCGCCCTTGGCGAGGCCGCCGGCGATCCAGACGATCGGTTCGTAGGCCGCCAGCGAGGCCGCCGTGGCGTGCGGGTTGGTGGCCTTGGAGTCGTCGACGTACAGCACGCCGCCGACCTCGGCGACCCGCTGGACGCGGTGCGGGTCGGGCCGGAAAGCGCGCAGGCCGTCCCGGACGGCGCGCGGCTCCACGCCGTACGCGCGGGCGAGCGCCGCGGCGGCCAGCGCGTTGGCGATGTTGTGCGGGGCCGGCGGGTCGACGTCGGTGACCTCGGCCAGCTCCTGGGCCCGCTCGCGGCGGTCGGGCACGAAGGCCCGGTCGGCCAGGATGCCGTCCACCACGCCGAGTTGGGAGAGCCCGGGGGTGCCGAGCGTGAAGCCGACCGCCCGGCAGCCCTCGACCACGTCGGCCTCGCGGACCAGCGCCTCGGTAGCCGGGTCGGCCGCGTTGTAGACGCAGGCGACCTCGTTGCCCTCGTAGACGCGGCCCTTGTCGGCGGCGTAGGCGGCCATCGAGCCGTGCCAGTCCAGGTGGTCGGGGGCCAGGTTGAGCACCGCGCCGGAGTGCGGGCGCGCCGAGGGGGCCCAGTGCAGCTGGTAGCTGGACAGCTCGACCGCGAGCACGTCGTAGGGCGGGTCGGCGAGCACCGCGTCGATGATCGGGTCGCCGATGTTGCCCACGGCCGCCGCGCGGAGGCCCGCCGCCTTGAGGATGGCGGCGAGCATGCGCACCGTGGTGGTCTTGCCGTTGGTGCCGGTGACCGCGAGCCAGGGGGCCGCCCGCTCGCCCCGCAGCCGCCAGGCGATCTCCACGTCGCCCACGACCTCGACGCCGGCCGCCGCGGCAGCCGCGAACAGCGGGCTGTCGGGCCGCCAGCCCGGCGAGGTGACGACGAGCTCCGTGCCCTTGGGCAGGGTGGCGCCGTCGCCGAGCCGGGTCTCGACGCCGGCGGCGGCGAGCTCGGCCGCGGTGGCCCGCTGCCGCTCCCCTTCGCCGCCGTCGACGACCGTGACCTCGGCGCCGAGCCCGGCCAGGGCGCGGGCGGCGCTGACGCCGCTCACGCCCAGGCCGGCGACGGTGATCCTGCGGCCGTCGAAGCCCGATCGCCCGGTGATGGCGCTCACCAGCCAGCCACCCACCCGCCGTAGAAGATGCCGATACCGACGATCACGCACATCCCCTGGATGATCCAGAACCTGACCACGACCAGCACCTCGCTCCAGCCCTTGAGCTCGAAGTGGTGCTGGAGCGGCGCCATCTTGAAGACCCGGCGGCCGGTGAGTCGGAAGGAACCGACCTGGATCACCACGGACATGGTGATCAGCACGAACAGGCCGCCGAGGAGGGCGAGCAGCAGCTCGGTGCGGGAGACGATGCCCAGGCCGGCCAGCGCGCCGCCGATGGCCAGCGAACCGGTGTCGCCCATGAAGATCTTGGCCGGGGACGTGTTCCACCACAGGAAGCCGAAGAGCGCCCCCATCAGGGCGGCGGCGACCACCGCGGTGTCCAGCGGGTCGCGCACCTCGTAGCAGCTGGCCCCGGCGGTCAGGACGTTGGCGCAGGACTGGCCGTACTGCCAGACGCCGATGAAGACGTAGGCGCCGAAGACCATCACCGCGGCGCCGGTGGCCAGGCCGTCGAGGCCGTCGGTGAGGTTCACGCCGTTCGACATGGCGAGCACCATGAACAGCGCCCACAGCACGAACAGCACGGGCCCGATGGACCAGCCGAAGTCCTGGGTGAACGACAGGTGCGTGGAGGCCGGGGTCAGGTCACGGGAGTCGGCGAAGTTCAGCGAGAGGATCGCGAACACCACGCCCACGATGAACTGGCCGAGCATCTTGGCGCCGGCCCGCAGGCCCAGGCTGCGCCGCCGGACGATCTTGATGTAGTCGTCGAGGAAGCCGACCAGGCCCATCCCGGCGAACAGGAAGAGCACCAGGAGGGCCGTGATGCTGGGCTCCTCGCTGGTGATGACCTTGGTGACCGCGTAGGCGATCAGGGTGGCGAGGATGAACGCGATGCCGCCCATGGTCGGGGTGCCGCGCTTGCTGTGGTGGTCGCGCGGGCCGTCGTCGCGGATGTACTGGCCGTATCCCCTGCGGGCCAGCAGCTTGATCAGCAGCGGGGTGCCGACCAGCGTGAGGAAGAGTCCGATCGCGCCGGAGAAGAGGATCTGCCTCATCGGGCGGCGACCTCACCATCGGCGTCGCCCGCCAGCAGCGCGTCGGCGACCTGCTCCAGGCCCACCGACCTGGACGCCTTCACCAGCACCACATCTCCCGGCCGCAGCTCACCGCGCAGCAGCTCGACCGCCGCCCGAGCGTCGGACACGTGCACCGACTCCTCACCCCACGAACCCTCGTTCTTGGCGCCCATGTCCATCCAGGCCGCCTCCTGACCGCCCACGGACACGAGCTTGTTGACGTTGAGTCGGACGGCCAACCGTCCGACAGCGTCGTGCTCGGCGAACGTCTCGTCCCCGAGCTCGGCCATGGGGCCGAGCACCGCCCAGGTGCGCCCCCCGTCCGCCTTGGCGGTCTCGCCCATGGCGGCGAGTGCGCGCAGCGCCGCGCGCATGGAGTCGGGGTTCGCGTTGTAGGCGTCGTTGACGATCGTCACGCCGTCCGCTCGCTCGGTGACCTCCATCCGCCACTTCGAGAGCGGGCCCGCGGCGGCGAGTGTTTCAGCGATCGCCTCCGCGGACATGCCTACCTCATGCGCAACAGCCGCAGCGGCAAGCGCGTTCGACACATGGTGCTCACCGTACAACCGCATGGTCACGTCGGCGTACCCGGTGGGGGTGGTCAGGCGGAAGCTCGGCCTGCCCTGGGGGGTCAGGCGGATGTGCTCGGCGCGGATCGTGGCGTCCTCGGATTCGCCGAAGAACACGGTCCTGGCGCGGGTGCGCGCGGCCATGGCGCGGACCAGCGGGTCGTCGGCGTTCAGGATGGCCACGCCGCCCTCGGCGGCCGGCGGCAGCGCCTCGACCAGCTCACCCTTTGCCTGTGCGATGGCCTCGCGCCCGCCGAACTCGCCGATGTGCGCGGTGCCGACGTTGAGCACCAGGCCGACGCGGGGTGGGGTCAGCTCGGTGAGGTGGCGGATGTGTCCGATGCCTCTGGCGCCCATCTCGAGCACCAGATAGCGGGTGGTCCGCTCGGTGCGCAGCGCGGTGAGCGGCAGGCCGATCTCGTTGTTGAACGAGCCCGGCGTGAACACGGTGGGGCCGACACGCTCCAGCACCTGTGCGATCAGGTCCTTGGTACTGGTCTTGCCGGCCGAGCCGGTGAGGGCGACGACGGTGGGGTCGAGCGCGCGGACGGTGTGTCTCGCGAGCTCGCTGAGCGCGGTGACCACGTCGTCGACGACGACCGCGGGCACGCCGACCGGCCGGCTGGCGAGCACGACGGCCGCGCCCGCGGCGACGGCCGCGGCGGCGAAGTCGTGGCCATCGACGCGCTCGCCCGGGAGGGCGGCGAAGAGGGAGCCTGGCTCGACCAGCCGGGAGTCGATGACCACGGGACCGGTGATGAGGGGTGGCGACTCCGGTATGTCATGCGGTTCTCCCCGCACGACGTGGGTGAGCTCGGCAACAGAAAGGGGGATCACTGCAACGGGCCTCGCCTGGCGTTGGGGCTTGGGTGGGAGTGCGAGCAGCGGCGCTCGATGGCGGCGCGCAGCTCCGTTCGATCGTCGAAGGGCCGGATGACTCCGGCGATGTCCTGGCCGCGCTCGTGCCCCTTGCCGGCCACCAGGACGACGTCGCCCGCCTCGGCGCGGGCCACGGCGGCGGCGATGGCGGCCGCCCTGTCCTCCTCCACCAGGACGGTGCCGCGCTCGTGAGCCGGTACCTCGGCGGCGCCGGCCAGCATGGCGGCCAGGATGGCGAGCGGGTCCTCGGAGCGCGGGTTGTCCGAGGTGAGCACGGCCGTGTCGGCGAGCCTGGCGAGCGCGGCGCCCATCTTCGGCCGCTTGTGCGGGTCGCGGTCGCCGCCGCAGCCGAGCACGGCGTGCAGCCGGCCCTCGGTCACCTTGCGCAGGGCGTGCAGCACGGACTCGACGGCGTCCGGCTTGTGGGCGTAGTCGACCACGGCCAGGTAGGGCTGGCCGGCGTCCACCCGCTCCAGGCGTCCCGGCACGCCGGGCACGGTGGCGACGCCGTCGGCGGCAGTCTGGGGGTCGGCGCCGGCGACGGCGAGCGCCGTGATGGCGGCCAGGGCGTTGGCCACATTGAAGGGGCCGGGCAGCGGCGCGGCGGCGCTCACCCGCTGGCCCTCGGGGCCGATGACGGTGAAGGTGGAGCCGAGCGGGCCGACCGCGACGCCTTCGGCGCGCCAGTCGGCGTCCGGGTGGCCCTCGGCTGAGTAGGTGGTGACGGGGATCCGCGCCTCGGCGGCGAGCCGGCGGCCGTACTCGTCGTCGAGGTTGACCACTCCGACCTTGGCGCGCGCCGCCGTGAACAGCTGCGCCTTGCTCCGGAAGTAGTCCTCCATGTCCTGGTGGAAGTCGAGGTGCTCCGGGCTGAGGTTGGTGAACACGGCGACGTCGAAGACGCAGCCGTCGACCCGGCCCATCACCAGGGCGTGGCTCGACACCTCCATGGCGACCGAGCCGACGCCGCGCTCGCGCATCACGGCGAACAGGGCCTGCAGGTCGGTGGCCTCCGGGGTGGTGTGGGTCGACTTCAGGGCCTCGTCGCCGATGCGGGTCTCGACGGTGCCGATCAGGCCCGTGGTGGCGCCGTCCGCGGCCCCTCCCCTGCCGAACGCGGCGCGCAGCCCGCCCTCGATCAGGTAGGTGGTGGTGGTCTTTCCCGAGGTGCCGGTGGTGCCGATCTGGAGCAGGTCGCGGCCCGGGTCGTCGTAGACGGCGACGGCCAGGGCGCCCATCCGGGCGCGCGGCTCCGGCACGGTGAGCACCGGCAGGCCCGTGGCGGCGGCGCGCTTGGTGCCAGCCGGGTCGGTGAGCACGGCCACGGCGCCGTTGCTGGTGGCCTGGGAGACGAAGTCGGCCCCGTGGAAGCGGGCGCCGCCGAGTGCCACGTAGAGGTCCCCGGGGCGAACGGCGCGCGAGTCGTGCGTGATGCCGGTGACCACGGCGGGCGCGGCCCCGGTCCCGCCGCCGGCCGGCGCGGGTGTCTCGATGCCGAGCAGCCCGGCCAGCTCCGCCAGGGACACTGGCCTGGCGTGTGCCGGGCGCGGTGCAGCGAGAGTGTGATCAGCGAGAGGCACGGCGGTGAGCGTACCCGCCGGGGTGGGGGTCGAGCTAAACGAGGTGGACCCGTCGGTGATGGTTCTCACGTAGCTGTGCTCCACTCGGTCGGGGGGATCATGAGGGCGTCGCGGCGGTCTTCCGGCAGGTCAGTCGGCTGGTCGTTCCCCTTCGGTCGAACTCAGTCGAAGGTGACCGGGAGGCCGTCGAACTCCTCGCCGGTGGGAGGCACCCTGAGGGCCGACAGGGTGAACCGCATGACCTCGTTGAACACGGGGCCGCAGACCTCGCTGCCGGTGTAGGGGCCGGACGTGGGGTTCTGGACGGCGCAGTAGACGGTGACGCGCGGGTCGTCGGCCGGCGCGAAGCCGGCGAACGAGGAGGTGTAGCCGTTGTAGCGACCGGTCTCCGGGTCCACCCGGTTGGAGGTGCCGGTCTTGCCCGCCACCCGGTAGCCGGGGATGCGGGCGGCGTGCCCGGTGCCCTCCTCGGAGGCCACGACGGTCTCCAGCATCTGCGTGAGCTGGCCCGCCGTGTCCTCGCTGACCACCCGGCTGCGTTCGGGCTCAGGGGCGGCCTCGTAGTCGCCGTCGGGGCCGGTGGTGCCGCGCACCAGGCTCGGGGCGACGCGCTCGCCGCCGTTGGCGATGGTCGAGTAGACGGAGGCGGCCTGGACGGCGTTGACGGAGAGGCCCTGGCCGAACGGGATCGTGTACTGCTGGGAGGCGTCCCAGTTCTCCGGGTCGGCCACGATGCCGGGGGTCTCGCCGGGGAAGCCGAGCCCGGTGGGCCGGCCAAAGCCGAACGCGGTGAGGTAGCGGTAGAGGATCTCGTTGGCCTCCGGCTGGTCGTCGCCGAGCTGCTCGGCGGCCAGAATGGTGCCGATGTTGCTCGACTTGGCGAGCACCCCGGCAAGGGTCAGGTACCAGGTGGGGTGTTCGATGTTGTCGCCGAAGTTGCGGTCGGCCCGGGGCAGCCGGTTGGGCACCACGACGTTGGTGGACGGTGTGGCCGCGCCCTCCTCGAGGACCGCGGCCATGGTGATGACCTTGCTGGTGGAGCCCGGCTCGTAGGCGTCCTCGAGGGCCGGGTTGCGCAGCTGGCCGGCGTCGACCGAGCCGATGTCGTTGGGGTCGTAGCCGGGGGCGCTGGCCAGGGCGAGGAGCTCGCCGGTCTCGGTGTCCTGGACGACGACGTAGCCGCTGGTCGCGTCGGACTCCTCGACCTGCGCGGCGATGGCCTGCTGGGCGGCCCACTGGATGTCGCGGTCGAGGGTGAGCTCCATGTCGGTGCCTGGCACAGCCGGGTCCTCGCTGCCGCCCGCGGTGGGCACGCGACGGCCGCCGGACTGGGCGTAGGTGATGCTGCCGGCCTCGCCGGCCAGCTGGGTGTCGAGCTGGGCCTCAAGGCCGCCGCCGCCCGTGCCCTCGCTGTTGACGAAGCCGAGCACGGCGGCGGCGAGGTCGCCGTTGGGGTAGACGCGCTTGGGATTCTCCTCGGCGAAGATCCCGTTCAGCACCTGGTCGCCGGTGCCCTTGTTGGCCTGCTCGGCCAGGTTGCCGCGCAGGTCGCGGATCTGGGTCCAGACCTGGGGGGTGCGCTGGCGGGCGAGCAGCGCGTACTTCTCGTCCGGGTCGTCGAGCAGGTCGGTGAGCTCGGCCTCGTCGCGGTCGAGGATGGGCGCGAGGAGGGCGGCGGCCTGCGCCGGGGCGTCGGGGACGCCGGTGGCCTCCTCGGTGAACATCGAGGGGTCAGCGGTGATGTCGTAGGCGTCGACGGTGGTGGCCAGCGCGTTGCCGTTGCGGTCGGTGATGTCGCCGCGCTCGGCGGCGAGCGGCACGGTGACGATGCGGTTGCGGGCGGCCTCCTCCGCGTAGGAGGCGGCGCCCATGGCCTGCACCTGCACAAGCCGGCCGCCGAAGACCAGCATCACCAGGGTGAGGCCGATCCCGACGAACCGCAGCCTGGGCCGCGGATTCCCCAACCGCAACGAACCTGGATCCCGCCGGACCCTGGCGGACTTGCCGCCGCCACGACCGCCGCGGCTGGTGTGACTGCTGCTCACGACCACGTCCCTCCGTCGGTAACGGTGATCTGCCCGACCGAGGCGGGGCGCCTGCGGCGCGGCGCCAGCGGCGGGGCCGCGCCCGGCTCGCCGCCGGCGAGGCAGCCGCGGCACGGTGTCGGCGGCATGGCCGCACCCGTCAGGTCAGGACCAACCGAACGCGCCACACGCGGCAGCGCCAGGGCGGTCACGCCGAGCGCGGCAGCGCCGCTGGCAGCCGACACCACATCGGCCAAGGACCGACCACCGCGTCCGGCCCGTACCCCGCGGGCCGCGTGACTCGTGTGGCGCCGGTGCGCCGCCCGGCGGCGAGCCGCGCGCGGCAGCGCCAGGGCGGTCAGGCCGAGGGCGGCGCCGGCGGCGGCGTCGCCGGTCGGGGTCGGTGACGCGGCGCCTTCGGCGCCGGACGCGGGCGGCGGCGAGTCGTCGACGATCGTGCCGGGGGGAGTCGACGAGGGCGGTTCGGCCGGGTCCTCGGTGTCATCGGCCGAGGGGCCGGCCGCCTCGGGGCCGGTTCCGCCGTGGGGGGCCGGCGGCGTGCCCGACGCGCCCTCCGTGTCCTCCCCGCGCGGGGCGACGTCGCCGAGCAGGGTGCCGTCGGGGCCGAGGAAGACGGGTGGGCCGTCGGGGACCATGCCGAGCTCGCGGGCGCGCTCGGCGAGCGCGTCGGGGGCCGAGTAGCCGTCCACCTCGGCCTGCAGCTCCTGCTGCTGGTCCGTCAGCTCCTGCGTCTCGCGCCGCAGCTCGCTCAGCTCGAAGGAGCCCTCGTTGAGCGAGGCGTTGAGGAAGAGCAGGCCGAGCATGCCCGAGCCGAGCAGCAGCACCACCAGGAGGACGAACGGGGTTCTGGCGGCCGTCGACGAGCCCCTGGGGACGAGGCCGGCCAGCCGGACAAGACGCTGCCGCTGACTCATCTCAGGTCGCCTCCCTGATCCGTTCCGCCGCACGCAGCCGGGCCGGCGCGGCACGCTTGTTCTCGGCGAGCTCCGCCTCGTCCGGCTGCTCGGCGCCGCGGGTCAGCAGCCGAAGGCGGGGCTGGTACTGCTCGGGGATCACCGGCAGCCCCGGCGGCGCGGTGCTCTCGGAGCCCTCCGCCAGCACCCGCTTGACCAGCCGGTCCTCGAGCGAGTGGTAGGAGAGCACCGCGATCCGGCCGCCCACGGACAGCGCCGCGACGGCCGCCGGCAGGGCACGTTCCAGGACGGCGAGCTCGCCGTTGACCTCGATGCGCAGCGCCTGGAAGGTGCGCTTGGCCGGGTTGCCGCCGGTGCGCATGGCGGCCTGCGGCAGGGCCTGGCGGATGAGCGCGACCAGTTGGGCGCTGCCGGTGATGGGGGCGCGGGCGCGCTCGCGCACCACCGCGTCGACGATCCGGCGGGCGAACCGCTCCTCGCCGTAGACCCGCAGCACCCGGACGAGCTCGCCTGGCGGGTAGCTGTTGAGGACGTCGGCGGCGCTCGGCCCGGTGCCCTGGTCCATCCGCATGTCGAGCGGCGCGTCCTGCGCGTAGGCGAAGCCGCGGTCGGCCTCGTCCAGCTGCATCGAGGAAACGCCGAGGTCGAACAGGACGCCGGCCACCCGGGGGATGCTGAGACGGGCCAGCACGTCGGGGAGTTCGTCGTAGACCGCGTGGACCAGCGTGGCCCGGTCGCCGAACCGGGCGAGCCGCTCACCGGCCAGCTCCAGCGCCGCCGGGTCGCGGTCGAGGGCGACGAGCCGGATGTCGGGGAAGGCGTCGAGCAGCGCCTCGCTGTGGCCGCCGAGGCCGAGAGTGCAGTCCACCGCGACGGCGCCGGGACGGTCGCGCAGCGCCGGGTCGAGCAGGTCGAGGCAGCGCCGGAGCATGACGGGGCGGTGCCGGGCCTCCGGCGGCCGGTCGTTGCTGGTCGTCATGCGCCTTCCGAGAGAGCTTCCGAGGGCGGTGGAGAAAGAGAGGGGTGACGGGCGAAGACGGCGGCTTGCGGGATCGTGCACACGCCTCCCAGTGCGCGTCACACTAGCCCACCTGTTTCCGCGGTCAATCACTGAGGTTGATCGGGCGCCGCGTTTCGGACCGGGCCTGTGAGCCGCGTCACCTCTCTGGGGGAGACGACCTCCCAGTACTCGTATTAACGTCCCAGATATGCCTCATACGGTCACAGACGAGCTGGTCAACGCCAACCACCGATACGCCGAGCAGTTCACCGACCCAGGGATGGACGCCAGGCCCGTGCGCAGGGTGGCGATCGTCGCCTGCATGGACGCGCGGCTCGACCTGCACGCCGCCCTCGGCCTCCGCCTGGGCGACTGCCACACCATCCGCAACGCGGGCGGCGTGGTCACCGACGACATCATCCGTTCGCTGACCATCAGTCAGCGCAAACTCGGCACCCGCTCCGTGGTGCTCATCCACCACACCGGCTGCGGGCTGCTGACCCTCACCGAGGACTTCAGGCACGAGTTGGAGCACGAGGTCGGGCAGCGGCCCAGTTGGGCCGTTGAGGCGTTCACCGATCTGGACCAGGACGTGCGCCAGTCCATGGCGCGCGTGCGTACCTCGCCTTTCCTCCCGCACACTGATGACGTACGCGGCTTCGTCTTCGATGTGACGACAGGTCTGCTGAGGGAGGTGGATCCGGCCAGCGAGGCGGCGAGATGACGAGCGAGCGCCGTAGTGTGAAGAATGCTGGGCGGAGGAAACCACCCGGTGCGGATCCGATGTCCGGGTAATCGGTACGGTCCGGGTCGCGCTTCGAGCCGGGCCCTGGAGTGAGCGAGAAGGGCCGAGGAGGGCCGGGTGACGACCTATGAGGAGCAGACCAAGCTCACCGATCTGAGCGCCACGGCGGAGCAGGTGCGCCGCGCCGTGGAGAGCGTGATCGAGGGCAAGCCGGAGGTCGTGCGGCTCTCGCTGACGGTGCTGCTGGCCGGTGGACACCTGCTCCTCGAGGACGTCCCGGGAGTCGGCAAGACCATGCTGGCGAAGGCGCTGGCGAAGTCGATCGACTGTTCCGTGCAGCGCATCCAGTTCACGCCAGATCTGCTGCCCACCGACATCACCGGCGTCAGCGTCTACGACCAGCAGCGCAGCGAGTTCGAGTTCAAGCCGGGCGCGGTGTTCGCGCAGATCGTCATCGGCGACGAGATCAACCGCGCGTCGCCGAAGACCCAGTCGGCGCTGCTCGAGTCTATGGAGGAGCGTCAGGTCACCGCGGACGGGCGGACCTACGAGCTGCCGAGCCCGTTCATGGTGATCGCGACGCAGAACCCGGTCGAGATGGAGGGCACCTACCCGCTGCCCGAGGCGCAGCGCGACCGGTTCATGGCCCGGGTCTCGATGGGCTACCCGTCGCCCGAGGCCGAGATGCGGATGCTGGCCTCGCACGGCGGGGCCTCGCCGCTCGACGCGCTGCGGCCGGCGGCGCACGCGCACGACGTGCTGCGGCTCGTCGAGGCGGTGCGCGAGGTGCACGTGGCCGACCCGGTGCGGCGGTACGCGGTGGACCTGACGGCCGCCACCAGAACCCACCCTGAGCTGCGGCTCGGCGCCTCGCCCCGGGCCACCCTGCACCTGCTGCGGGCCGCCAAGGCGGCGGCGGCGCTCGCCGGCCGGAGCTTCGTGCTGCCCGACGACATCCAGCGGCTCGCCGTGCCGGTGCTCGCCCACCGGCTGCTGCCCACCGCGCAGGCCCAGTTGAACCGCCACAGCACCGAGCAGTTCGTCGCGGACATCATCCGCAGGACGCCGGTGCCCGACCCGTATGCCGCCAAGCCGCAGCGGGGCTACTGATGGCCCTGCCCCATCTCGCCGGGACGGGCGAGGGTGCGGGTGAGGGCGACCGGGGGCCGCTGAGGGCCGCGTTCAGCGGGCTGACCACCAGGGGCAGGTCGTTCCTCGCGGCGGGCGGCGCCGCCGGCGTGTGCGCCTACGTGCTCGGCCAGCCCGACCTGCTGCGGGTCGGCGTGCTGCTGGCCGCGCTGCCGCTGCTGTGCGTGCTGGTGCTGCACGGCACGCGCAGCCGGGTGACGGCGACACGGAGCCTCGCGCCGGCCCGGGTCGCGGCCGGCGGCGAGGCCCGGGTGCACCTCAGGGTGGACAACGTGGCGCGGATCCCCAGCGGGCTGCTGCTGCTCCAGGACCGGGTGCCGTACGTGCTCGGGCCCCGGCCCCGGTTCATGCTGGACCGGATCGAGCCCGGCGGCCGGCGCGAGGTGACCTACCGGATCCGCTCGGAGCAGCGCGGCAGGTACCCGCTCGGGCCGCTCCAGCTGCGGCTCGCCGACCCGTTCGGGATGGTGGAGCTCAACAGGTCGTTCACCACCTTCGACGTGATGACGGTACTGCCCAGGATCGAGCCGCTGCCGCCGGTGCGGCTCGGCGGCGACGCCAACGGGCACGGCGAGGGCCGGCAGCGCGCCCTCGCCGTGGCCGGGGACGACGACATCATCCCGCGCGACTACCGGCACGGCGACGACCTGCGGCGCGTGCACTGGCGCTCGACGGCGCACCGCGGCTCGCTGATGGTCCGCCGCGAGGAGAAGCCGCTCAAGGCGCGCTGCACCGTACTGCTCGACACCCGGCGCGGCGGCTACATCTCCTCGGGGCCCGACTCGGCGTTCGAGCGCGCGGTGTCGGGCGCCGCCTCCGCCGTGTTGCACCTGGTGGCCCAGGGCTACGAGGTGCGGCTCGTGACCGACACCGGGCTGCTGGTGCCAGGACCCGAGAGCCAGGCGGGCGACACCGCGGAGCTGACCGCGTTGATCATGGAGACGCTCGCGGTGATCGGCCACTCGGCCGGCACCTCACTCGCCGAAGCCAGGGCGGCGCTGCGGGCCGCCGACTGCGGGCTGCTGCTCGGCTTCCTCGGCTCGGTGGGCGCGGAGGAGACCGCGGTCCTCGAGGGGCTGCGGCAGCGCGCCACGGGCGCGGTCGGCTTCGTGGCGGCGGGTCAGCTGCCGCCCCAGGTGGAGGACGAGCGGCTGCGGAACGTCGCGCTGGCCGGCTGGTCGGCGCTGCCGCTGCTGCCCGGCGTGCCGCTCGGACAGGCCTGGCAGCGGGCGGCGCTCGAGTTGGCGGCGCGCGGCACGGGGGCGCGATGAGCGGGCGGCGGCTGAGCCGGAGGACGAGCGGGGAGCCGGTCGGATGAATGGGCTGATAGACGGCAGGATTCGGATCGCCTGCGCCGCCTGGCTGGCGACGGTGGCGGCGGCCGGGGCGCTGCTGCCGCTGATCGACGGCTCGGACTGGATGGTCCAGGCGGCGATCCTGCTGGCCGCGCAAACCTGCGTGGGCATGGTGCTGCGCTGGCGCGGGCTGCATCCGGCGGTGACGGTCGGAGCGCAGGCCGCGGTCTCGTTGATGCTGCTGACGCTCGTCACGGCCCCGACGTACGCGGTGGGCGGGGTGCTGCCAGGGCCGTCCACCTTCGAGCGGTTCGGGGTGCTCCTGCGGGCGGGCGCCGAGGACATCGGCCGCTACGTGGCTCCGGCCCCCGCCACCGACGGCATCCGGATGATGGTGTTCGGCGGGGTGCTGCTGATCGGGCTGCTGGTCGACGTGCTGGCCGTGACGACGCGCAGCGCCGCCTCGGCTGGGCTGCCGCTGCTCGCCCTCTACTCGGTGGCCGCCGGCGTGGCCCAGGACGGTCCCGGTTGGCCGTACTTCCTGCTCGCGGCCGCCGGCTACCTGGTGCTGCTGCTCGCCGAGGGCCGGGACCGGCTCACCAGGTGGGGCCGGTTCTTCGCGGGGCACGGCCCGGGCCACGGGATGGCGCCCAACGACCACGCGCTGGCGGCCGGCCCCCGGGCGCGCGCCGGCCGCCGGATCGGCGCCGTGACGCTGGGCATCGCGGTGCTCGCGCCGGCGGCGCTGCCGTCGCTCGGCGAGGGTCTGCTCGACCTGGACGGCAGCGGCCGGGGCGGGCGCGGCGGTCCCGGGGACGTCGTCTCGGTCAACCCGGTGGTGGCGCTCCAGGACCAGCTGAACCAGCAGCAGGACCGGACGGTCCTGACGTACCGCACGACGAGCGCCGAGCAGTCCGAGATGTACCTGCGGCTGATCGCGCTCGACCAGTTCACCGGGGAGGAGTGGCGGTCCTCGCGCTGGTACGAGAGCGACACGCCGACCCCCCCGTGGCGGGTCCCCGGGCTCTCCGACGAGGTGGCCACCACCCCGGTCACCACGACGATCCAGGTCGCCGACTACTACGCGCAGGAGTCGCTGCCCGTGCCCTACCCGGCGACCTTCGTCACCGTCGAGGGCAACTGGCTGTTCGACCGCGGCACGCAGACGCTGGTGACCAACCAGAACGGCCGCACCAGTGCGGGCGCCGGCTACGAGATCGAGCACCTGCTGGTGGAGCCGACCGCCGACCAGCTGGCCGCGGCGCCGGCGGCCTCCCGGGAGCTGGTCGACTACTACACCCGGGTGCCGGAGAACCTGCCGGAGCAGGTCGCGCTGACGGCGCTGGACGTCACCTCGGGCGCGGCCAACGACTTCGAGCGTGCCATGGCCCTCCAGGACTGGTTCACCCAGGACGGCGGGTTCCGCTACGACACGACCGTGGCCTCGGGCAACGGCACCCAGGCCATCGCGAACTTCCTTCAGCAGAGGGAGGGGTTCTGCGTCCACTTCGCCTTCACCATGGCCGCGATGGCGCGCACGCTCGGGATCCCGAGCCAGGTGGCCGTCGGCTTCACCCCTGGCACGCGGCAGCCCGGCGGCTCCTACGAGGTGGGGGTGCACAACGCCCACGCCTGGCCCGAGCTGTACTTCCAGAGCGTGGGCTGGGTGCGGTTCGAGCCGACCCCCGGCCAGGGCAGCGCCCCCGCGTACACCCGTCCCGAGCCGTCCCAGCCGAGCGAGGAGCGGCCCGAGGAGCAGCCGGAGCAGACGTCGCCGACCGAGCCCGAGCCGTCCCAGCAGCCGACGCCCACCGACCTCTGCCAGCGGGACGCGAACGCGGCCGGCTGCCAGGACCGGGAGGAGACGCCGGAGAGCGACCGTAGGGAAGCCGGGCTGCCGGTCTGGCCGATCGTCTGGGGCGGCGGCGGGCTGCTGCTGGTGCTGCTCGTGGCGGTGCCGCCGCTGTGGCGCTCGCGGCTGCGGACACGCCGACTCGGCGGTGACGGCGCGCTGCCGGCGTGGCGGGAACTCCTGGACTCCGCGTGGGACTTCGGCATCACGCCGCTGCCGTCCGAGACGCCGCGACAGGCGGCGGACCGGATCGTCCGGGTGGCCGAGCTGCCGGCGGAGCCGGCAGCGGCGATCCACCGGGTGGCGGACGCGGTGGAGCGGGCGCTCTACGCGCCGGGGGCGGGACCCGTCGCGGTGCCGCTGGCCGAGGACGTCCGGGCAGTCGTGGCGGGCCTGCGGGGCACGGCGAGGCGGTGGGCCCGGCTGCGGGCGGTCCTCGCGCCGCGTTCCGCCATTCGGGTGATGCGGGGGGTGACGGCCTGGCGGGCCGACGCGGCCCGCCGGGTGGCGGCGGCGCTACCGGCGCGGCTGCGCCGCCGCCACCCGGCGGCCTAGCCGGCTCTCCGGCGCTTCGCGCCGAGTC
>NZ_SMKC01000480.1 GCF_004348315.1 Streptomyces sp. 8K308
TACCCTCAGCGCTCCCGCCTACCTCGGCAAGCGACACGCCGCCAGCCGTCTCGATCAGGCGATCAGTCGTCGTACTCATCAGGTGACTCCTTCGGGGAGATCCACACCTGATTCATGACACTCCCGCGCCGGCAGGACGCGCACCGCGCTGTGGCATCACGGGACCGGGATCAGGCGGTCGGCTGATGCCTCGGGATCGCGTCGAGCGCGCGTTGGATCGAGACGAGGCCGTCCATGTCGCCTCGGTCCCGGGCGAGGTGAGCCCCGAAGTGGTAGCAGTCGAGGGCCTGCGGGACGCGGCCGGTGGCGATGTGCACAGCGGCGAGTTGCATCAGCGCCTTGCCGCAGGGCAGCGAGGCGCCCAGACCGCTGAGGGTCTCGATCGCCGCGTTGAGAAGGTCCCGGGCGCGGTCGTCGTTGCCGGCGCCGGCTTCAGCGCGCGCCCATTGCGTCTGTGCGAGGGCCGCGCCGTGCTGATCGGGTGCGGGGCTGTTGAGGATGAGCGTGTCGTAGGCGGTGCTGGCCAGGGCGGCGCCTTCGGAGTACCGCTCGGTGTTGTTGGCGCGTTGGGCGAGCGCGGTCAGGGCCAGGGCGGAGGTGCGTTCCTCGCCCTCGTGTCGACACTCGGCGACCGCGCGCCACCACAACGCCTCGGCGTGGTCCTCACGTCCCAGGGCCTCGTGGGCGAGGGCGAGGTGGTGGATCGTGCTGGCCGCGTTCCGCGGGGCGCCGGCGGCGGCGTAGTGCTCCTTCGCCTCGAAGAGCAGGCCGAGAGCATGCCGCGGATCGGTGGCGAGTTCCGTGAGGCCCGTGTTGACGAGCATGCGGCCGATGGCCGCCCGGTCGCGCGCGCCGCGGGCGGCGGTCAGCCCGATGCGGTGGGCGGCACGGGCCTCCTCGCCGATGCCGAAGCTGTTCCAGTGCGGCCAGAGCGAGCCGACGAGCTGATAGGCGACGTGGCCTGGAACGCGGTCGCTGCGGACGATCGCCAGCAGGGCCGGGTACTCCGCCCTCAGCCAGTCGAGCGCCTGCCGAGGCCCGGCGAACGACGCGTGGGGCTCGGGGTGGGCCTGGGGCTGCGCGGCGGTCCGGTAGGGCTCGAGTCTCGTACTCGGGCAGCGGCGGCGGACAGCACGTAGGAGTCGCACATCCGTCGCATGGCCGCCGTCCTGGACCGCTCGGTCTCGTGTTGTGCGGCCTGGGCGGCGGCGTGCCCGTGGACGGCGGCCAACATGCGGTAGCGGTCCTGGCCGCCGCCGGCCGGAGGCAACTCGCTGACGAGGCCGGCCTCCAGCAGGGCCTCCAGTGCCGACAAGGGATCGTCCTGGAACGCCGCCGAAGCCACCTCCGCACTGATCTCCGGCACAGGATGCAGGCCGATCAGCCGGTACAGGGCGGCGGCGTGGTCGGGGAGTTGGTGGTAGGCGTGGTCGAGGGTGGTCGCCACGACGGTCTCCTTCGATCGTCCGGGGAGATAGCGGTGCGGGAGCTGCTCACGGCTGCGCGGCGCCAGCGCTACGGGCGGGCGGCGGCCCGGAGGCCACAGGGATCAAGCGGAGTACGCGCACGGGTCGTATCGCCCAGCGCTGGGGGCCGAGCGTCAGGGACATGGGCTCGTGCCGGCGGAGTCGGGCGAGGTCGACCTGATAGCCAAGCAACCGCCACTCGCCGGCACGCCGACCGTGCTCACCCTCGTGGTGCGGTCCTGGCCTGCCCAGTTCCGCCCACACCCAGCCGACCGCTTCCGCCGCCCGGCCGGCCAGGTGGAAACGCCAGGCCAGGACCGTGTCGGCGGCCCCCGGAGGGCGCAGGCTGTGCTCGCCGAGGAACGCGTCGCGCACCAGTTGGACGTCGAATGGGCCCTCGCGCATCAAGGTGCCGTCTCCTTCCTCACGTCGTCGGGTCGCTCGGCGGGGAACAGGCGGCGGCCCGGCACGGCCCGGGGCCGGTGACCGCGCGCGGTCCCGAGGCCATGCCGAGGACCGCGAGGGCGATCGCGGCGATGAGCGTGACCAAGAGCGCGGCTTCCGCCTTGGTGGCGGGCCAGGAGTCCCGGGGTTCCGTCGGCTCGTCCGTCGGGCAGGCGGGGGCGCAGGCCATCAGCTGGCCCCGGCCGAAGGGGCGGGTGGCGGGCGCGTCGGCGAGGAAGTGGCCGCACACGGCGCAGGAGATGCACTCGCGCTGAAAGACGGTCAGCGCCCGGAGGTCGACGTCGATGTCGACGAGGTTGTGCGTCATCGCGCGCCCGTCCGACCACGGCCGGCCCGCGTGCGGACGGCGCGGGTGAGCGCGGCCTCGTAGCCGTCGAGCATGGCGTCCTGGGTGAGCCGCCCGGCGGTCGCGCGGCCGGCGACGGCCAGCCGGTTGTGGAGTTCGCGGTTCGTCAGCGCCGTCTCGACGGCCTCAGCCAGGGCCGGCGGTCTGCCGGGCGGCACGAGCAGCCCGTTACGGCCGTGGTCGATGACCTCCCGGGCTCCCCCCTGGGCGGTGGTGATGACGGGGGCGCCGGCGAGCATCGCCTCGATCAGGCTGTAACCCAGCGGCCCGGGCATCCGCGGCGCGTGGACCACCAGGTCGCAGGAGCCGTAGCAGGCGGCCATCTCCAGCCGGCTGAGCGGCCCGAGGAGATGCACGTGGTCGCGCACGCCGGCCTCCCTGATCAGCCGGGCCAGGTGGTCCTGGTATGCGGGCCATCGCGGGTCGACGAGGCCGGCGCCGGTGATGGCGACGCACGCGTTCCGCAGCCGGCCACGGCGAACCAGCACCTCCGCCGCCCGGATGACGTCCTCGTGGCCTCTGCCGGGCACGCGCCGACCCGGCACCAGGATCACGCCGTGCCTGGGGTCGAGACCGTTGCGCTCGCGGACCCGGCGGAACGCCCCGGCCGCCCTGGCCCGAGCCACCAGCGACCGGAAGCGGCCGGCGTCCATGCCGTTGATCACCGTGCTGATGGCGCTCTCCGGGACGCCGGAGGAGAGCAGCGCACGGCACACGGAGCCCGAGCCCGCGATCAACCGCACGCCCGACGCGCTGCCGAGCACCCGGCGTGCGAGGAACCCGAACCGGCGGCCGGTGTCCACCGCGTCGTGGATCAGGCCGGTGACGCGCAGGTCGGCGCAGACCAGGCCCATCTCCCTGGCCTTGACGAGCGCGACGACGGGGTCGATGTTCTGCGCCACCACGTGCGTGGCCCCTGCCTCCTTCACGGCCTTGGCGTACTGCTCGGCCAGTGAGCGCCACAGCGCGTTGTCCGGCTGGTCGACCGCGCCCTCGTAGCAGCGGTGCGTGCGGATCGGGCAGGTCCGGTCGCTGCGGTCGTTCAAGAACTCCGGGAACTGCGTCGCGATGGGAAGTGCCCGTACCCGCACGCCCTCCGGAATCAACAGCTCCGCCGGCGGCCCGGGTTCGGCGGCGCCGGTGTAGGCCACGGTGACGCGCGTGCCGGGGTGCCGGCGCACGAGGCCGGCCAGCAGCTGGTGGGTGTGCTCCACGAGGCCGGACTCCCTGACCGGCTTCTCTCCGCCGGTGGCCAGCCAGCGGCCCCGGACGTCGTCTGCACAGATGAGCAAGCGGTTCGGCAACGGCGGCATGGGCGTGACCTCCAGGGCGGATCTCGACGGCGAGATGGCGGCCCTTCAACGCTGCCGACGTCACGAACTCGGCGGTAGGTCAATCGCGTTGCCACCCGCTGCCGCCGAGAGCAACAAGGAGCAACACCCGCTGACCGCCGTGATGCGAAGCGCTCCGCTACATTTCGTTTACCGCGTGTGTCCGCAGACAGGTGAGAGCGGAGGCAGGATGACCAGCACACGCCCCTCCCCCAAGACCAAGCGCCCCCTCGGCTACCTGCTCAAACGCGCCCGCGAGGCGCGTGACCTGACGCAGGCCGAGTTCGCGCGCCGCATTCGCCGACGCAGCGTCGAGGCGGGCCGACCGCTGGGGACGGGGCGCGACGGGGTGTGCCACTGGGAGAAGGACCGCACCCCCGACCGCCCCACCCAACACCTCATCGCGGACGAGTTGGGTATTCCACGCCAGTTGGTAGATGAGCGACCATGGCCTCAGTGGCTCGCCGACGACCCCGCCCAACGACCCACCCCGCTGCCCTGGACCCTGCCCGGCGCGGCCCAGGCGCTCAATGACATCACAGGTGGTGCACCCATGGACGTCACACGCAGGGAACTGGTCCTCATCTCCGGCGGCACCCTGACCGCCTCCCTCCTCG
>NZ_SMKC01000481.1 GCF_004348315.1 Streptomyces sp. 8K308
CGCCACCCCCACCCCGTCCCCTCGCACGCTCCAGGACGGCCCGACCGGGCCGCCGGAGATCATCCCGGCCGTCCGCTCCTTCGACGCCGCCGACGGCGCCGGCTGGGCGCCCTCCGACTCCACCCGGGTGATAGCGGACTCCGAAGGGCCGCTCGACGGGACCGCCGACCTGCTCGCCGAGGACCTCGGCGTGGACCGCGCCGACGACGGCGCCAGGGAGGGTGACATAGAGCTCAGCCTCGACGAGGACGCCGACACCGGCGGCGAGGGCTACCACCTCGTCACGGACGACCACCGGGTCACCGTGACCGGCAGCGAGGAGGCCGGCGTCTTCTACGGCACCCGAACGGTGGTCCAGGCCGTGCGCGGCGCCGGCGGACTACCGGAGGGCGAGATCCGCGACCGCCCCGACCGCCCGCAGCGCGGCCTCTCGCTCGACACCGCGCGCAAGCCGTTCAGCGCGGACTGGATCGAGGAGAGGATGCGCGAGATGGCCGACCTCAAGCTGAACCAGCTCCAGCTGCACTTCAGCGACGACCAGGGCTTCCGCGTCGAGAGCGAGACCCACCCCGAGGTCGTCTCGGATGACCACCTCACCAAGGACGAGGTCCGCGGCATCCTCGAGCTCGCCGAGCGGCTGCACATCACCGTGATCCCGGAGATCGACTCGCCCGGGCACCTCGGCGCCGTGCTCGCCGCCCACCCCGACCTCCAGCTGCGGCGGGCCGACGGCACTGCCACCTCGGGCGCCATCGACATCGCCAACCCGGAGGCGGCGGCGATCGTGGACGACCTGATCACCGAGTACGCCGACCTCTTCCCCGGCGAGTACCTGCACCTGGGCGGCGACGAGTACGCGGCGCTCTTCGTCTCCGACCCCGAGGCCAGCTACCCGGACCTCGCGGCGGCCGCCCGCGACCGCTACGGCGCGGACGCCCGCGTCCAGGACCTGGCCACCGGCTGGCTCAACGACCGCGCCGACACGGCGCGGGGCGCCGGCAAGACGCCGCAGGTGTGGAACGACGGCATGTTCGCCGGCGGCGTCGTCCAGCCGGACCAGGAGCGGCAGGTCACCTACTGGACCGGCCGGGAGATCGGCGCCCGCGAGCCGGTGGAGTACCTGGAGGGCGGCTGGCAGGTGCTGAACCTCAACTCGGAGTACCTCTACTACGTACTCGGCGAGCCCAACAACTTCATCTATCCGACCGGTGAGCGTATTTATGCGGAGTGGACACCAGACGTGCTGCGGGGCTCCCAGGCCGTCCCCGACCGCCTCGCGGGCGCGGACCGCATCCCGGGCGGCCGGTTCGCGGTCTGGTGCGACCAGGCCGGGGCCCAGACCCCGGAGCAGGTCGCGGCGGGCATCCGCCTGCCGCTCGCCGCGACGGCGCAGAAGCTGTGGAACCCCGACCGGCCCACCCTCAGCTGGACGGACTTCACGGCGCTCGCCGATCGCGTCACGGTCTGAGGCACCCATGGACGGGCCACGGTAGGGAACGATCCAGGGGTGGACACGAACGCGAGCAGCCGGGGCCGCCACCCCCCACAGGAGAGACCCCGGCTGTCGCCGGCCTCGGGCCTGACCAGGCCCGTGTCCGTATCTCGTACAGCGTCGAACACCTGGATTCTGTTACCGAGCGGATACGGCCGGATGCGCCATGGACGGACGGTGGCGAGGCCGCGTAGCGTTCAGGCACTAGAGACACACAGTCACCAACCTTGAAACGCATGCGGCGCGAGCCGCCAAGGGGGGCCGGGAGTGCAGGGGGCAGACGTCGAATTGACCGCGGCGGTTCACGCGGCCCAGGAAGGGGACGAGAGCGCGTTCCGCACCGTCTTCAGAGCGGTCCATCCGCGGCTGCTCGGCTACGTGCGGACCATCGTGGCCGAGCCCGACGCCGAGGACGTCACGGCCGAGGCATGGCTGCACATATCGCGCGATCTCCAGCGGTTCAGCGGCGACGCGGACCGGTTCCGCGGCTGGACCGCCAGGATCGCCCGCAACCGCGCGCTCGACCACCTGCGGGCCCGCGGTCGCAGGCCGCAGGAGTGCAGGGCCGACGAGGACGCGCTCGCCGACCTCCCGTCCTCGGCCGACACCGCCGAGGAGGCGATCGACGCGCTCGCCACCAGCCGGGCGCTGGCGCTGGTCGCCGAACTCCCGCAGGAGCAGGCGGAGGCCGTGGTGTTGCGCACCATGTTCGGCCTGGACGCCAAGCGCGCCGCCATGTTGATGGGCAGTCGGCCGGGGGCCGTGCGCACCGCCAACCACCGCGGGCTGCGCCGCCTGGCGCAGCGCTTAGGCCGCGCCCCGGAGCACGTCTCGGAGGCGGCTGTAACGGAATCGAGGGCTACGGCGCAGTAAGAAACAGGTCGACTGGTCATCGACCGACAGGGCAACCCGAGGTCCCCCCCGTACCTCAGGGAAGCCCAGGCGCGGGCGGGGCGGCTTTCCCCCTAGCCCCGCCCGCGCACCCTCTTCCAGGCCCGGCGACGACCGGGCCCTTTCGTGTTGTGTCCGCGCGCGCGTGTCCGGGCGCACACCCGCTGCCCCGATCCGCCACCGCGGGGACGCTCGTCCGGCCAAGGTGAACGGAAGGCGACGGACGATCAGCAGGTGCGTTAATTCCTACCAATTATGGGATGAATACCTGAGCCCGCCGCGCGAGTTGGCCAACCGGTGTCGTGCTGTTAACTGGTTGTTGTGACTGAGTTGGCCCCACCCTCGATCTCCGACGCCTATCGTTTGGTGCCTATGGTTCCTTACGTGCCCGATTCATCTCGCGGCCCTCTGCGTTTGGCCGTGTTGGCGGATTCTGACACGCGGTGGAAATGGGGCGCGCTCACCGCGCGCCGGATAGCCCCCGAGTCCTCCGTCGACGGCTTCCTGTTGCGGGGGCGGGCGACGCCCACCGCGCGGCAGTTGGCCGAGACGGACACCGGCGTCGAGGAACCGGAAGAGATCACCGCCATCAACTTCCTCCGTCTGATCGCTGATCTCCAGGAAACCGACACGCGAAACCCCGACAAGCCAAACAAGGCGAACAACACTGCGAAGACCGCGGATAATTCCGGCGAGGACGACGCGCCTTATGACGCGCTGATCCTGGCCTGCGTCGGCGGCACCGTGCAGGCCATGCTGCACGGCCTGGCCCGAGCCTGGCACGGCACCCCCCGCCGCACCGTCGTCATCACGGGATATGTGGGCGTCGTCTACGAGAAACTGACCGACGGCCTGCTCCTGCGGCACGGCGCCGACATCGTCCTCGCCAACAGCCCCCACGACGTCGCCAGGTTCCGCGAGCAGTTCAGCGGCGTCCGGGCCGACGCCTCAGCCGTCACCGAGTGCGCCCTGCCGTTCCTGGCCGGCGCGCCCTACGACCCGGGGGCCGTCGAGCGCGGCGAGCGCCCCTACCGGGTGGTCTTCGCCGTCCAGCCCTCGGTGCCCGGCACCCGCAAGGACCGCGCCTACCTGCTCGAGCGCGCCGTCGAACACGCCCGCCGCCACCCGGACCGCGAGGTCGTCCTCAAGCTGCGCAGCAAGCCGGGGGAGCACACCACGCACATCGAGGAGTTGCCCTACCAGCGGCTCGCCGAGCGCATCAAGGGCGAGACCCCGGCCAACTTCAACCTCGCCTACGGCAACATGGGCGAGGTCCTGGACGGCACCGACCTGCTGGTCACCGTCAGCTCCACCGCCGCGCTCGAGTCCCTGCACCGCGGCATCCCCACCGCCGTCCTCAGCGACCTCGGCATCCGCGAGCAGCACGGCAACCACTACTTCCTCGGCTCGGGATGCTTCGCCTCCTGGGACGAGCTCGACGGCGGCCACGTGCCGACCCCCGACCCGGCCTGGCTGGCCGACCAGGGACTCGGCCGCGACCCGGAGGCCGCGTTCGCGCCGGCCCGCGAGCGGCTCGTCACCCTGGTCGAGCAGGCGGCGGGGCACGGGCTCCCGCCGCTCGACCCCTACTACACGGTGCGCACCGCGCCCGGCTACCTGCCGGGCGTCCTCGCCCGCCATGGCCTCGACGTCAAGGGCGAGCCGGTGGCCGGCTTCCAGGGGGGACCCGACCCGACCACCGGCGTACGCGGCGCGTCCAAGCGCCTGCTGCGCCGCACCGCGCGCGGCGCCTACCGCGCCGGCGTCCAGCGGGTCGCCCCGCTGATCAGGCGCTGGGGGCAGCTGTGACCCCCGACGCCACCGCCTCCCCCACCC
>NZ_SMKC01000482.1 GCF_004348315.1 Streptomyces sp. 8K308
GGGTGGGCCGGGTGTGGTCCGCCCGGTCTAGGTGAGGGTCCATCGTTGGTTGGATCCGCCGTTGCAGGTCCACAGGACCAGGGGGGTGCCGTTGGAGTTCGCGTTGTTGTACGCGTGCAGGCAGAGCCCGGACCGGGCACTCCGGATCGTGCTGTCGGCGTTGACGTTCCACCGTTGGTTGGAACCGCCGTGGCAGTCCCAGATCACGACCCGGGTGCCGGGCGAGGTGCCTGAGGCCTCGGCGTCCAGGCACTTGCTTCCGTACACCCGTAGTTCCCCGGAACTGGTGTGTGTCCACCGCTGGTTGGCCTGGCCCGAGCAGTCGCGCAGCTGGACCTGGGTGCCGTTCGTCTGCGAACTGTTCGGGACCTCGACGCAGCGGCCGGACTGGGCGCCGACGATCGGGCTCCCGTCCGTCGGCGGGGTGGTCGGGTCGTCGGGCAGGTAGGGGCAGGTGTTGCGGTAGCGGGAGACGCCGGTGGAGTCCGCCAGCCCCGGGCACAGGAACTGGGTGTAGCGGTTGTCGTTGTCGAGGAAGACCTTCAGCCAGGGGATCACCCGTCGGGTCACCTGGGAGTTCCCCCAGGTGGGGAACCCGTGGCCGCCGCTGGCCAGTTCGACGAAGGCGCCCTCCGTACCGGCCGGCAGGGTGGCGTAGAGCTGGTCGAGGGCGGAGGGGGTGACCGTGCCGTCGTCCCGCGCGCCCGTGATCATCGTCGGCACCCGCACGCCGGACAGGTTCTGCGAGAACGAGGCGGGCGCGAACGGCACGGCCGCCCGCAGCGAAGGACGCCGCGTCGCCGCGCTGATGGCGCCCCCACCGCCCATGGAGTGGCCCATCACACCCAGCCGGTCGGGGTCGACCCGGTCCCGCACCGGGCTGCGCTGGGTGAGGTAGTCGAGCGCGGCCAGGAGCTGGGTGCCGCGGGCGGTGTCCCAGTCGGTGGGGCTGTTGGTGTCGATGCCGATGACGACGAACCCGAACGACGCGAGCCAATGCCCCATCCAGGCGCCCTCCGCCGCCCAACTCGCCGTGTAGCCCGGCACGACGGCGACCGCGCCCCAGGTCCCGAGGCTGGTGTCCGTGGGGTAGTAGATCCGCCCCCCGTTGAAGCCGTTACCGGCCGGCACGGCGATCTCCGCGGTAGCGAACGTGCCGCGCGAGGCGGCGACGCTGCTCACCGTGGGGTCCGGGCCCCGCTGGGTGGCCAGGGGGCCGAGATCCTGCTGGGCGGACGCCGGTGGGATCGCGATCAGGATGCCGATCAGGCCGATCAGGGCGGCGACGAGTGCGGCCAGGTTGCCCCCGCGCCGAGGGCACGCACCGGGGAAGCTGGGAGGCCCCGGGGCCGGTGCCTCGGTGGCTGGTGATCGCAAGGTCGTGCTCCTCCTCGTGGTCGGTACGTCCGCCGCTGGTCGGCACAGCGGACGAAGCCCCGATGGGATGCGCTCATGACAAGACCGGCTTCCGAACGGCGAGCTCCGTGCCGCACAGTCCGATGGGGTGTTCGGCGAGTCGGGACCGGCGCGTCGAACCGGTGGAGGGCGCACTCTCCGCCGCGGCTGATGCGGCTCATGCTGGCGCGTCGGAGAGTGGCGCCAACCTTTTGGTTTCCGTTGATTTTCGGGGACGGTACTGAGCCGTCCGGGCAGGCGGCTAGCCGTCAACTTCGCCAGGATCCCGCGAGCTTGAGGTAGTCCGCTGACCAGCGTCACGTTGCCGACCAGGGGGCATCACCGCAGGTGGCGACCGGCTGTCGTGGTGGCCTGAATCCATCGATCCAGGGCCGATCGGACCTCCCCAGGCGACGGGATCCAACGTGATCAAACGAATCGCCACACAAAGTCGGCGCACAGGTATTGCCGCCCCGACTGACCCGCCCCTAGCCTGCGTTGGGAGCGCTCCCAGTCGCCGATGCCCGATCTCGGGTCTCGCCTCGTGCGCGGCATCGGTGAATCGATTCATGTCGAGTGTTCCGACTCTTCCTTTCCGGAGCGCGAGCCGCTGCCTGGTACATCCGAAGGAGCCGCACATGTTTGTTCGAAGTCTGCCGAGAGCGCGCGGTCCGGCCGCGTTACTGCTGGCGGTGTTGTTGGCCGCCGTCTCGCTGGTCGCCCTTCCGGCGTCGCGGGCGCACGCTGCCGAGATCGACACTGGGGCGACCTACGCGCTGGTCAACCGGCTCAGCGGCAAGGCGATGGCGGTGAGCGAGGCCTCCACCGCCGACGGGGCGGGCATCGTTCAGTGGTCGCGTGACGACGCCGCCTGGCAGCAGTGGCAGTTCGTCGACTCGGGGGACGGCTACTACCGGCTGCGGTCCCGGCTCAGCGGCAGCGTGGTGGACGTCGAGGCGCTCTCCACCGCGGACGGTGCCAACGTCATCCAGTGGCCTGACAGCGACGCCGCCAACCAGCAGTTCCGTGTGGTCGACACGGACGGCGGGTACGTCCAGCTGATCAACCGCCGCAGCGGCAAGGCGTTGGAGGTGTGGGAACGCTCCACGGCGGACGGTGCCCGGATCTCCCAGTACACCGACAACGACGGCCACAACCAGCAGTGGCAGCTCGTCCGGCTGGGCGGTGGCGACCCCGGCCCGGGCCCCGACCCCGAAGAGCCGCCGGTGGGTGACGCCCTGCAGATGGAGGACCTCAACCGCGGTCTGACCTCAGTGCGTTCGGGCAGCGGGAACCTGGTGTCCTGGCGGCTGCTTGGCACCGAGGGCTACGACACCTCGTTCAACGTCTACCGCGACGGCACCCGGATCAACAGCTCGCCGATCACCGACTCCACCAACTACCTCGACAACGGCGCCCCCGCCGACGCCATCTACACGGTGCGCGCGATCGTGGGCGGCGTCGAACAGGCCCCCTCGGAGAGCTCGCTGCGCTTCACCGGCGGCAACTACCTCGACGTCCCCCTCCAGATTCCCGGCTCCGGCTACACCCCGGTCGAGGCAAGCCCCGGCGACGTGGACGGCGACGGCCAGTACGAGCTGATCGTCAAGTGGGACCCGGACAACGCCAAGGACAACTCCCAGTCCGGCGTCACCGGCAACGTCTACATCGACGCCTACCGCCTGAACGGCCAGCGCCTGTGGCGCATCGACCTGGGCCGCAACATCCGCGCCGGCGCGCACTACACCCAGTTCCAGGTCTACGACTACGACGGCGACGGCCGCGCCGAGGTCGCGATGAAGACGGCCGACGGCACCCGCGACGGCCAGGGCACCGTCATCGGCAACGCCAGCGCCGACCACCGCAACTCCAGCGGCTACGTCCTCGCCGGGCCCGAGTACCTGACGATGTTCAACGGCCAAACCGGCGCCGCCATGTCCACGGTCAACTACGACCCGCCGCGCGGCAACGTCTCCTCCTGGGGCGACAACTACGGCAACCGGGCCGACCGCTTCCTGGCCGGCACCGCCTACCTGGACGGCCAGCGCCCGTCGCTGATCATGGCCCGGGGCTACTACACCCGCGCCGTCATCGCCGCCTGGGACTTCCGTAACGGTCAGCTGACCCGCCGCTGGACCTTCGACTCCAACACCTCCGGCAACGGCGCCGCCTACGGCCAGGGCAACCACCAGCTGTCCATCGCCGACGTCGACGCCGACGGCCGCCAGGAGATCGTCTACGGCGCCGCCACCATCGACGACAACGGCCGCCTGCTGTACTCCACCGGCTTCGGCCACGGCGACGCCCTGCACGTCGGCGACTTCGTCCCCTCCCGCACCGGACTTGAGGTCTTCACCATCCACGAGGCCGGCAACCAGCCCGGCTCCGACCTGCACGACGCCCGCACCGGACAGGTCATCCACCGCACCCCCACCAGCGGTTCAGAAGGCCCGGGCCGCGGCGTCGCAGGCGACATCCACGCCGGCAACCCCGGCGCGGAGTTCTGGGGCTCAGGACCGAACATGACCCAACTGCGCAACTCCTCGGGCGGCAACGTCGGGCGCAACCCGTCCTCGGCCAACTTCCTCGCCTGGTGGGACGCCGACCCGGTCCGCGAACTCCTGGACGGCACCCGCATCGACAAGTACGGCACCGGCGGCGACACCCGCCTGCTGACCGCCAGCGGCGTCGCCTCCAGCAACGGCACCAAGTCCACCCCCGTCCTCTCCGGCGACCTCTTCGGCGACTGGCGCGAGGAAGTCATCTGGCGCCACACCAACAACGCGGCGCTGCGCATCTACGCCACCACCACCCCCACCA
>NZ_SMKC01000483.1 GCF_004348315.1 Streptomyces sp. 8K308
TCGCCGAACACGACCCAACAGACCCTTAACAGGCACGGACGTATTCACCCGAGGTGGTTGATCGACCGCGATGTGCGGATACGACGCACAATCACCCGCTCTTCCCGGGCACCCGCCCTTACCATCGGGCCGCCGAGCTGCGCAAATTGGCCCTGGACAGCATTGGGTGGTAGTGCCTTCGGCACGTGTCTGACATAACCCTCACCACCGCCGCCCTGCTCTGCGTCGCCGCCGCCGCGGCCGGCTGGGTGGACGCGGTAGTCGGCGGCGGCGGCCTGGTCCTGCTGCCCGCGATGCTCATCGGCCTCCCCGCCGACCAGCCCCCGGCCCACGCGCTCGGCACCAACAAGGCCGTCGCCGTCACCGGCACCTCCATCGCCGCCGTCACCTATGTGCGCAAGGCGCCGGTGGACCGCGGCTTCGCGGTACGGCTCGGACTGCTCGCCCTCGCCTCGGCCGCCGGCGGCGCGGCGTTCGCCTCCGCGGTCGACAAGGCGGTGCTGCAGCCGCTGATCATGGTGGTGCTGCTCGCCGTCGCCGGATTCGTGGTGTTCCGGCCCCAGTTCGGCATGGCGCCGGCCCCGGCCGAGGAGCTGTCCCGCCGGCGCAGGCTGGCCGCGCTGGCGCTCATCGGCGTCGGAATCGGCTTCTACGACGGGCTCGTCGGCCCTGGCACCGGCACGTTCCTGGTGCTCTCGCTGGTGGCCCTGCTGCGCCTCAACCTGCTGACGGCCTCCGCCACCGCCAAGGTCGTGAACGTCGGCACGAACCTGGGCGCGCTGCTCGTCTTCGGCTTCGGCGGCAACGTGCTGTGGCAACTGGTGCCGTTCATGGCCGCGTTCAACATGGCGGGCGGCTGGATCGGCGCGCGGATGGCCATGAAGAAGGGGAGCGGCTTCGTGCGGGTGGTGCTGCTCGTGGTGGTCACCGCGCTCGTCGCCAGGCTGGGGTACGACCAGTGGTTCGCGTGATGGACGGGCCGGTGGACGCAGCGTGATGACGGCGTGATGTATCCCACGTCGCGAAACGGTAACGAGCGTGCATCATTGATCGGGCAACCCTTGCCGTGCTAGGCCGGGTTCGGCGATCGGACAATCCGGACAACGTGCAGGACAGGGCCGCACACCGCGACGAAAGATCGACTTTCACGCGAAACGGCACTTCGGACAATTACCCCGCCAACTCGCCGCGTACTCGTCAATTGTGGTGGACGCCACGTTAATTGAGTCAACCGGACGAGCCTGGTAGCCAAGATGTCCATGTCCCCGATTCGTTACCGAGGCCGGCACCGCAAGCCAAGCCGGTCGCGCACCAGCAGCCTGATACGCGGCGGCGTCCTGATGGGCACCGTCGCGGTCGCCGGCGCCGCGACGTCTCCCGCGCTGGCCGCCGAGCAGCCGACCGAGCGGACCGGCGAACTGCCCCTGCTGGACGGCGTGCTCGCCAGCAGCGCCGCGGGTGCCGCCGAGGCCACCCAGGCGTACGTCAGCCAGGCCCAGCTGCAGCAGGTCAGGGCGACCGCCCAGCAACAGGCCATCTCCCAGGCCCAGGAGGCCGCCGCCGAGCTGCGGGCGGCCCAGGAGGCCGAGGCCGAGCGGCGGGCCCGCGAGGCCGCCGAGGCGGAGGCCGCGGCGCGGGCCGCGGCCGAGGAGGAGGCGGCCCGCGAGGCAGCGGCCCAGGCCGAGACGGTCTCGGCCCCCGCCGAGACCACCGCCAGCGCCCCCGCGAGCGGCGGCGTCGCCGCCGTCCTGGACTTCGTCCGCGCCCAGTTGGGCGACGCCTACTCGCTCGGCTCCACCGGGCCCGACGCCTGGGACTGCTCCAGCCTGATGCAGGCCGCCTTCTCCCAGGCCGGCGTCTCGCTCCCCCGCGTCTCCCAGGACCAGTCGACGGCCGGCACCCAGGTGTCGCTCGACGCCCTCCTGCCCGGCGACATCCTGTACTGGGGCGGCGCGGGCAGCGCCTACCACGTCGCGGTCTACGTGGGCGACGGCACGTTCATCGGCGCGCAGAACTCCTCCACCGGCGTGGTCCAGCGCGACCTCGACTGGGACCCGCCGTCGGGCGCGGTGCGCGTGCTCTGACGCGATGCGGCGGCGGTCCGCGCGAGAACGCGGAGCGGGCGGCCGATCCAGCGCGACCGCCACCCGCACTCGGCCGGTCCGCCGCACGGCGCGGGCGTCCTGCGCGCCGCGCCGCGCATGGCCCTTCGACCACGTGGGCGCCGAGCCGCCGGTGATCACGCCGTGCGGTAGGCGTCCAGGATGGTCAGGTCGGTGGTGTTGCCGGCCCGGTCGGCCAGGTGGGCGCGGAACGAGACGGTGCCGCCGGCCGCCGGGTTGTCCACGGTGACCCGGCCGTCGCGCACCGGGACGCGCTGCCAGCTGCCGCCCCGGTCGTAACTCACCTCGACCGCCAGCGCGCTCGGACCGCCCTCGGCCGCCGCCGTGCCCCGCACGGCGACCGGCACCCGCGTCCGCTCGCCGGCGGGCGCGGTGCCGCCCTCGCCAAGACGCGGGGTGAACCGCACCACGGACAGCGGGAGTTCGGTGCGCTCCTCGGTGTGCCCCGAGGTGAAGGTGAACGCGGCGGTCACCTCGGTGGACACCGAGGCCGCGCCGTCCCGCCTGACGGTGGTGGTCAGCTCGTACGCCGCCTCCTCCGGCGGGACGTCGATCCACACCCGGTTCAACGGCTCGTCCGACGTCGCGTACACCTCGCCGTCACGCCGCAGCACGGTGGACGCCGACTCCCAGCTCCTGGCCGCGCCGTGCGTTCCCCGGCCGTCGCTGAACAGGCCGACGGCGGCCCTGATCTCGTCGCCCTCCCGGCTGAGCCCGTCGCGCGCGCCGAGCCCGGGCCCGAACACCGGGGCGCCCACCGTGACGCGGTGCCGCTCCCCCGCCGCGTAGCTCGTGAGCGGCGCCTCGAACTCCAGCGACTCGCCGCCGGCCTCGGTGACGTCCAGCGTGTGGCTCCAGCGCCCCGGGCTGAGGTAGACGGTGGTGGTGCCCGGCAGCTCGCGCTCGACGGAGTGGCCGTCGTGCACCAGCTCGAACAGCACGCGCAGTCGGCCGCGCGCGCCCTCGCCCAGCGCCCGCTGGTCGAGGTCGAGGCGGGCGAGGTCCCGGCGACGCGCCTGTTCTTCGAGCCCGGTGAAGAAGGTGCCGGTGCGCTCGTAGGCGGTGTGGTACTCGGTGCCGGTCTCCGGGTTGAGCCAGCTCGCGGCGGCGATCGAGCGCAGCCCGGCGTCGCCCAGGCTCGGCCCGGTGTGCTGGGTGCGGAACGTCGAGCCGGCGCCCTCGAAGGTGTTCCAGAAGGTGGTGCTCGTGTACCCGTCGCCCCTGGTGAGGACGGTGACCAGGGTGAGCGTCGTCTGCTGGGCCGCGCCGTCGAAGACCGAGAGGTCGATCTCCTCCGCCTCGCGGGCGTCGAAGGTGATCGCGGTGTCGGCGGCCAGGTCGGGCAGCGCGTGGGTCTGCACGGTGAGGTCCATGGCCGACTCGCTGCCGGTCCAGCCCAGGTCGGAGGTGACGAGATAGTCCCCGGCGGGCACCAGGACGGTGCCGGTGCCGGCCGCGTCGTCGACGGGGTGGACCTCGCCGGTCGCGGCGTCCTGGACGACGACGTTCCAGTCGTCGCCGGCCGGCGCGCCGTCGAGCCCGACGCCGGCCACGGTCAGCTCGTACAGCTCGGGCTCGTCCGCCGCCGCGCCGTGCGCGGTCAGCACCGACCCGAGGACCGCCAACGAGGCGGCCGTCGCCGCCGTCCTTCTCCTGCTCCCTGAGCGCACCTGGCTCCCCCTACGTCCGCCTGACGGTGGTTCGACGAGGCGAAACATACCAGGTACATACCGAGTATGCTCACGCCCTCCGGCCACCAGCGCCTCCCCGACGCGCCGGTCGAGCTCGGCCCGCAGCACCGTGCACTCCCGCACCGGGTCACCCCGGAGGGCGCCTCCACCCTGGGCCTGGCCAGCACCCGCTGGACCCTCTTCGTCGGCGCCGACGCCGACGGTTGGCGTGCCGCCACCACCATGCCGGTGCCGCCCCACAGGTCCACCTCCTCCCTGACCTCGACACTGCGGCCCAGGCTTCCCCGACGACGCCGCCGTCCCGAGGGCCGAGCCCCGCGAGCTGCTGCCCGGCGGGCGCGGCCTGCGGCTGATCGAGGCCCTCTCTGACCGCCTGCGCATCGGCAACCAGCC
>NZ_SMKC01000484.1 GCF_004348315.1 Streptomyces sp. 8K308
CCCCCACCCACCCCGGCCACCGGCCGGGCGGACACCGAGCCGGCTCCGCCAGCCACCCTGCCGGCCCCGGCCGGCACTGGACCGGCCCGGCCGAGGCCGGCCAACGGCCCGGACGTGGTGTCGGGGCCCGCCCCCGCCGTGCGGGCCCCGGCCGATGGCCGGGCGGGTGCCGAGCCGGCTCCGCGGGCGGCGGACGTTTCCGAAGCACCCGTGCCGCCGCAGGCCGGCGGCAGGGCCACGCCTTCGGCGGCGGGCGCGGCGCCTGCCGTCTGGCGGGTCGGCATCGATGAGATGCCGTATCTGCTCGATCACTGTTTCTTCCGGCAGCGGCCCGGGTGGCCGGATGTCGGGGATCGGTGGCCGATCGTGCCGGCGACCACGGTGGTCGCGCGGCTCATGGCGATCGCCGAGCGGGCCGCCGGCCACGGCGTGCGGGCCGTGGCGGTGCGGGACGTGCGGCTGCTGAAGTGGATCGAGGCCGTTCCGGCCGTCGAACTGCCTGTCACCGCCCGGCGGACGGCGGCCGACGAGATCGAGATCGGCCTCACCGGCTTCGCCGGCGCCACCGTCGGCCTCGCCCCCGAGTGGCCCGCGCCGCCCGCCCCGTGGCGGTTCGATCCGGCGACCGAGCGGGCGCCCACGATGCGCGCCGAGCGGCTCTACACCGAGCGGTGGATGTTCCACGGCCCGGCCTTCCAGGGCGTCACCGAGCTCACCGCCATCGGCGACCGTCACCTGCGCGGCGTCATCACCGCCCCCGCCGCGCCGGGCGCGCTGCTGGACAACGTCGGCCAACTGCTCGGCTACTGGATCATGGCAAGCCGCACCGAGCGCACCACCGTGTTCCCGGTGCGCATGGACCGAATCACCTTCCACGGCCCGCCGCCGGCGGCCGGCGCCCGGTTCGAGTGCCTGATCAGGATCGGCGCGATCACCGAGTCCACCCTCACCGCCGACATGCAGCTGGTCCACGAGGGCCGCGTCTGGGCCGAGTTCACCGGCTGGACCGACCGCCGGTTCGACACCGACCCCGGCATCAGGGCCGTCGACCGGTACCCGGGCCGGCACATCCTCTCCACGCCCATGGCCGGCGGCTGGACGCTGGTGCACGAGCGGTGGCCCGACCTGGCCACCCGCGAGCTGCTGATGCGGAACGTGCTCGGCGGCGCCGAGCGCGCCGCCTACGAGGCGCTGCCCCCGCTCCGCCGCCGGCAGTGGCTGCTCGGCCGGATAGCCGCCAAGGACGCGCTGCGCCGCGTGCTGTGGGCCGAGGGCGCCGGCGAGATCTACCCGGCCGAGATCGCCGTCACCAACGACGCGGCCGGCCGGCCGGTGCCGGTGGGCGTGCACGGCCGCGACGTGACCGGGCTGACCGTGTCCCTGGCGCACCGTGCCGAGGCCGGCGTCGCCATCGCCGGCCGTGGCCCGTGCGGCATCGACATCGAGGAGATCACCCAACGCCCGCGCGCCACCGTCGAGTCGGCCTGCGGGCCCGAGGAACGCGCCCTGCTCGACCGCCTGTCCGAGGAGTCGGAGGATCAGGAGGCCGACCCCGACGCCTGGTTCACCCGCTTCTGGGCCGCCAAGGAAGCCGTCGCCAAGGCCCGCGGCACCGGCCTGCGCGGCCGGCCGGCCGCGTACCGCGTGCTGGCCGCCGAGCCGGACCGGCTGCTGGTCGCGGTTGGCGACGTCGCCCATCACGTGCGGGTCGCCGAGGTGCACAACCCGCCGGCACTGCCACCCCGCCGGTACGCCGTCGCCTGGACCACCGGCGACCACCCGACTGGAGAATGAGATGACCAGCGCGCAGACCCCACAGGCCACCGCCCCGCTGCCCGACGAGGTGCTGGCCGACATCGCCGACATGCTCAGGAACCTGTTGGCGGACGCCGGCCTCGACGACGCCGAGATCGGCCGCGACACCACCTTCCACGACGACCTGGAGCTCGAGTCCATCGACCTGGTGACGCTCTCCGGCGCGCTGCGCGAGCGCTACGGCGACCGCGTCAACCTCGCCACCTTCATCGCCGAACTCGAACTCGACGAGATCATCGCCCTCACCGTCGGCGAGCTCGTGGACCACGTCGTCGCCTCGCTACGCGCCACCGAGCGGAGCTGATCGGGCCGATGACCAGGATTGCCACCGGCGAGATCACCACCCACGTCCAGCGACTCGACGCCGTGCGGCCGGCGGGCGCGACCGGCGAGCCACCCGTGGTCGTCTTCGTCCACGGCCTGCTCACCGACAGCCTCGCCAGCTACTACTTCACCCTCGGCCCGGCCTTCGCCGCCGGCGGCGTCGACGTCATCATGTACGACCTGCGCGGCCACGGCCGCAGCGACCGCCCCCGCACCGGCTACCGCCTGGAGTCGTTCGTCGGCGATCTCACCGGGCTGCTCGACGCGTTGGACGAGCGGCGCCCGGTCCACGTGGTGGGCAACTCCTTCGGCGGCGCGATCGCCGCCGCGTTCTCGGCCTGGCACCCGGACCGGGTGGCCACCGTCACCCTGATCGAGGCCGAGCCGCCCGTCGCCAGGTGGACCCGGCACATGGACCGAGCCCTCGGCTACACACGGGAGCAGCTTCTCCGCGACGAGGTCATCGACTGGATCGCCGCCAACGAGGGCGCGCACACCGCCCGGCTCTCCAGGAACGCCGGCCGGATACTGCGCAGCACCGCCATGGTCGAGGAGATCCCGGCCGGCCGCGTCATAGCCGACGACCTGAGCGAGTTGACCAGTCCGCTGCTCGCCGTGTTCGGCGACGACTCGCCGCTCGCCGCCCTGGTCCCTGAGCTGACCGCCCTCGTCCCCGGCTGCCGCACCGTGGTGCTCCCCGACCAGGGGCACTCGGTGCTCATCGAACGCCCGGACACAACACGTGAGTTGATCCTTAGCTGGATTCGGCAGCACCAGCTGGCCGGGACGGCGGCGCGGTGACGCGCTTCCTGCTCGTGGTGCCGCCCCTGGTCGGGCACGTCAACCCGCTGGTCGGCGTCGCCGCCGAGCTGGCCAGGCGGGGCCACGCGGTGGCCTGGGCCGGGCACGCCGGCCAGCTCACGCGGCTGGTCGGCGCCGACGCCGTCGCCTACGACTGCGACATTCCCGGCACCGACCTGCGCCGGCCGCCCGAGCTGACCGGGCCCGCCGCGTTCCGTTTCCTGTGGCGGGACGTCTTCGTGCCGCTGGCCGACCTGATGGCCCCCGGCGTGCACGCGGCCGTCGACGCCTTCCGCCCCGACCTGCTCGTCACCGACCAGCACGCGGTGGCCGGCGCGCTGGTCGCCGAGCGGCGCGGCATCCCGTACGTCACCTCGGCCACCACCTCCGCTGAACTCGGGGATTCACTGGCCGGGTTGCCCAAGGTCGGGGCCTGGCTCGCCGAGCTGCTCGGCGGGCTGCGCGGCCGGATCGGCGACCCGAGCGCGACGGGCGACCCGCGGTTCTCGCCGCACGGCATCGTCGCCTTCACCGGGCGCGAACTCCTTGGCGACGCGCCCCTGCCGACCGAGCGCACCCGACTCGTCGGTCCGGTCATCGCGCCCCGGCCGGCGGACGGCGCCTTCCCCCTCGACCGGCTCGACCCGGGACGCCGCACCGTGCTGGTCACCCTGGGCACCGCCAACGTCGACGTCGGCGGCCGCTTCCTCGCCGAGGCCGTGGCCGCGCTGCGCGCCGCCCGCGAGCGGATCCAGGGGATCGTCCTCGACCCGGGCCACACGCTGCCCGCCGGGTTCAGGGACCCGGAGGGCGACCCGCTGGTACTCGACCGGGTGCCCCAACTCGACCTGCTGCCGCACCTGGACGCGGTGGTCTGCCACGGCGGGCACAACACCGTCTGCGAGTCGCTGTGGCACGGCGTCCCGCTGGTCGTCGCGCCCATCAGGGACGACCAACCCCTGGTCGCCGGCCTGGTGGTGGCCACCGGAGCCGGCGTGCGGCTGCGGTTCGGCCGCGCCGACGCGGCCCGCGTCGGCGCCGCGATCGACGCCGTGCTCGACCCGGCGGGCGGCCACCGGGCCGCGGCGGCCGCGATCGGCCGCGGCTTCCGCGCGGCCGGCGGCGCCGCGGCGGCCGCCGACCACCTGGAGACGATCGCCGCCCGCCACGCCGGTGTCCCGGCGAGCCACTGATCCGCGCCCCCACCGCGACCCAGGGACCCCATATGACAACGGCCGCCTCAGCGACCCCCGTTCCC
>NZ_SMKC01000485.1 GCF_004348315.1 Streptomyces sp. 8K308
CTCCGAGGACCGACGCGGCGCACCTGGAAGCCGGTCGCCGAGCCGAGCGCGGCGTTGATTTTCCGTAGCAATTTCATGGCGAACGTTTCATGGCGAACGAGGCCCAACACCAACGGGGATGAGTACGGCGAAGATCGATTTCAGGGTCGTTCTTACACCAGAGTCGCCGTGCCGCCGGGACAAGACCCGAGCGGACCGTGGTTAACGAGCGAAGGCTCACTCGCCCGAGTGAACGGGGGAGTTCGGGCGAGTGAGCCGGTGGTCTCGCGCGTCAGCCCTCGTCGCCCTCGAAGGCGTCGCCGATCTCGTCGATGATCTCGCCCATCACGAGCCCACCGACCACGCCGGCCGCCACCCCCGCGATCATCGCGCCGGCGCCGAATCCCGAACGCTCATCGTCGCGGTGGCCGTGGTGGTCGCCGCCCAGGAAGCCGCCGCCGTGCCCGCCGCGCCGCTGGGCGAGCTGCTGGACCCAGGAGTCCACCAGGGCGTTGAAGTCCGTCCGTCCGACGTCCTGGTGGCCCACCTGGAAGCGGTTGACGACGTCGTGCCCGGAGGAGAGGAACCCGCCCGGCTTGTCGGCCTCGAGCACCACCTCGAGCCCGCTGGGGGAGGCCAGCAGGGAGACCTCGATCTCGCGCATGGCGCGCGCGTAGCGCTCCGGCGGGTACATCTCGATCTCCTGGTAGAACGGCAGCGTCTGCCCGGTGCCGCCGATGCGCCCCAGTTCCAGGTCGGCCGTCTTGAACCCGAAGCCGAGCTGGCCGAACGCCTCGAGCACGGCCTCCTGCACCGGCAGCGGCCGCACCATCAGCGGGTCCAGGTCGCCCTTGTCCACCGCGCCGGCCACCGCGAGCTCGGTGCGCACCCCGAGCACGATGCCGAGCGGCTGGCCGTAGATCTCGGTGATCGGGGTCTCCCAGGGCACCGGCACCTGGAACGGCACGCTGAACTCCTGCTCCTCGGCGAGGCGGAAGCCGCCGCCCACCGTGACCCGGTGGAAGACGACGTTGCCCTCGGTCTCCGAGTCGTGCCCCTCCGCCTCCACCCGGGCCACGAAGTCCAGGTGGATGCCGGTGATCTCGACATCCATGGAGCCGCCCCGCACCATGACCCGCCCCGTCAGGGTGCTGCCGGGAACGACCGCACCACCGTCCAGGATCGTGTCCACCGAGGGCCCGCCCACGCCGAGCGCCCCGAGCAGCCGTTTGAACACCATCTCGACGCTCTCCTTCGAGTCTGAGAGTCTGATAAGTCGGATAGATCCTGAAGATCCCGTTGTGTGGAATCCGTGCGGCCGTGTCCCCAACAACCGTGCGGCGCAAGGCCGATTCCCACGCTACCCTGCCCTCCGCGACGATCCGTGGTCATGACGGCACCGGTCCATCACCGATCGGCCATGAGTACGATGACCGTCGATGACCCGATCAGCCGGCCGGACCGGCGGCACAGACGTCAGCCCCGCCCGGCGCGGCGGGGCTGCCTCGGGCACGGCGCCACTGCGGAGCCTGCTGCTCGCCCTCGTCGTGGTGCTGTGCGCCCTCGGCCTCTGCGCCGTCGGCGCCGAGGCCGACGCCCTGGCCGTCACCCCGGCCGCGACCTCGGGTCACCACGCCGCGCAGCCGGATCTCGGGCAGCACCCCCACGCCCAGCCGCCGGCGGACTCCATCGACCCGGGCAGCACCTGCCATGGCGGCCCGGGCACGCCGGCCGACCCGCTGCTCCCGGCCCCGCTCGCGCTCCACGTTCCGCCGCCCGACCCGGCGTCGCCCGCCCGCGCCATCGCCGCCCCCGGCATCAGCGGACCGGCGAACGACCGGGCCTGGGCCGTCGACCTGCATCGGCTGCGGATCCAGCGAACGTGACGGGAAAGTCCCACCCCGCACCACCAGACAGGACCATCCCGTTCGCCGGAAGAGGACACCATGGCAACCAACAAGACCAACAACAAGGCCACCAACAAGCCCGGCGGCAAGTCGGGGAAGCGGAACGCCGCCGCCGAGCGCCGTGCCAAGATCGAGGAGGCGCGCCGCAGGGAACGCGCCCGTGACCGCCGCAACCGCATCCTCACCATAGTCGCCTGCACCGTGGTGCTCGCCGCCACCGTCGGCGGTGGCTGGTGGCTGGTGGCCAGCACCGACAGCGACGACGAGGCCGCGCCGCAGGCCGGCGAGTCCAGCGAGATCGAGGGCGTGCAGACCTGGGAGGACCTGGGGCGCAACCACGTCGAGGGCGAGGTCGACTACGCGATGATCCCGCCGGCCGGCGGCGACCACGCGCAGGCCTGGATGAACTGCGACGCCGACGTCTACGAGTCCGAGATACCGAACGAGAACGCGGTGCACTCGCTCGAGCACGGCGCGGTCTGGGTCACCTACAACGACGCCGCGGCCGAGGCCGACATAGCGACCCTCTCGGACCGCGTCTCCGCCACCACCTACACCCTGATGAGCCCCAAGCCGGACCAGGAGTCCCCGATCGTGCTCACCGCCTGGGGCAACCAGCTGGCTCTCGACACCGCCGACGACCCGCGCGTCGAGACCTTCTTCAACACCTTCGTCCAGGGCCCGCAGACGCCCGAGCCGGGCGCCGCCTGCACCGGAGGGGTCACGGAATGACAGCCGCTGTCCGGCGGTGGTTGTTCGCGGCGAGCGGCGCGATCGCCGCGGTCGCCGCGGTGCTGATCGGCCTGACCGCCCTGGCCCCCGCCGAGTCCGAGCCGGACGCGCCGGCCGAGGACTCGGCGGACGTCGGCTTCGCGCGTGACATGTCCGTCCACCACCAGCAGGCGGTGGAGATGTCCTTCATCATCCGGGACCGCACCGATGACGAGGACGTGCGCAGGCTCGCGTACGACATCATCAACACCCAGGCCAACCAGCGGGGGATGATGCTCGGCTGGCTCGAGGTCTGGGGCCACAACAAGAGCTCGGGTGAGCCGCCGATGTCCTGGATGGCCGAGGACGGCCACGGCGGCGGCCACGAGGGCGGGATGCCCGGCATGGCCACCGACCAGGAGCTCGACGAACTCGCCGCGGCCGAGGGCGAGGACGCGGAGATCCGCTACCTGGAGCTGATGACGGCCCACCACGAGGGCGGCGTGCTGATGGCCGAGGCGGCCGCGCGGGACGCCGGCACCGAGGAGATCAGGAACCTCGCCGCGGGCATGGTCGAGGCGCAGGAGTCGGAGATCCGTCTCATGAGCGACATGCTGGCCGATCGCGGCGCGTAGCCCTCTGGCCAGGCCGGCCTTGGCGGTGGTCGGTGGGTCGCGCCGTCGCGGTGCCGTCTTGGCCGGTGGTCGGGCGGTCGATGCGCCGGCCGGTCGCGGCGTGCCCATGGCCGGGGAGTTCGCCCTGTCCGAGGACTCGCGTCCGGCGGGCCGGGCCGGCCGGGGCGGCGGCCTGCCCCGGCCGGGCGCCGGTCTAGCCTGCCGCAGGCGGGCGGCGGAGGCCGCGGAGGCGTTCCGTCTCGCGGCGTTCGCGTTTGGTCGGGCGGCCGGTGCCGCGGTCGCGGCGGGCCACCGCGACCATCTGCTCGCGCGGGGGCGGCGGCGGGCTGTTGTCCTGGTAGCACTCGACCGCGACCGGCGCGCCGACCCGCTTGCGGATCAGCTTGCGCACCACCACGATCCGCTCCCGGCCCTCCTGCCGCACCCGGATCTCGTCGCCGGCCCGCACCGGCTGCGCCGGCTTCGCCCGCTCCCCGTTCACCCGCACGTGCCCCGCCCGGCACGCGCTGGCGGCGGCAGAGCGCGTCTTCGCCAGCCGCACGGACCAGATCCAGCTGTCCACGCGGACGCTGCCGCTCTCCTCCTCCGACACCATGCTCCCGACCCTAGCCCGTCGCCCCGGTGCGGGTCTGACAGAGTGGTCCGCACCACACGCCGGACGATCAGTGCGGAGGAAGCAAGTGCGGGCTCGGCAGAGGACGTTGGGAATAGTCGCGGCGGCGCTTGTGGGCGCGGCAGGGTGCGGCACGGCCGACTCCCTCGAACCGGATCGGGGGCCGCGCCCCGCCCTCACCACGGACGCCACCCCCGAGGCACCGGAGCCGGACCAGGAGATCACCGACCCCTCTCCCGACGAGGGACTGACGACCACCGTCCCCGAGCAGCGGGAGGAGGAGCCGCCCGCGGAGCCAGAACCCGAGCCCGAGCCCACCACCGCCG
>NZ_SMKC01000486.1 GCF_004348315.1 Streptomyces sp. 8K308
GGCGACACTCGCGCGAAGCGCCGAGCGGCCACGGCCGCCCCGGCCGTCCGCGCGAAGCGCCGGAGGCCGGCCGATGCGCCACCCCCACCCGAACCGGCGAACCCCGCCCGCGTGGAACGCAAGGGCGGGTGGGGGGACCGTTGCAGAGGGTCAGGCCGGCCCGGCCAGGGCTTGGCTGCGGTCGCGCGCCGCCTCGATCGCCGCGATCAGCGCCGCCCGCACGCCGTGGTTCTCCAGCTCACGGATCGCGCTGATCGTCGTGCCGCCCGGCGAGGTCACCGCCTCCCGCAGGGTCACCGGGTGCTCGCCGCTGTCCCGCAGCATCACCGACGCGCCGATCGCCGCCTGGACGATCAGGTCGTGGGCCTTGTCGCGCGGCAGGCCGAGCAGGATGCCGGCATCCGTCATCGCCTCGACGAGGTAGTAGAAGTACGCGGGGCCCGAGCCGGAGAGCGCGGTCGCCGCGTCCTGCTGGGACTCGGGGATCCGCATGGTGCGGCCGACGCCGCCGAAGATCTCCTCCGCGTGCGCCAGGTCCGCGTCGGTGGCGTGGCGGCCGGCGGAGATCACGGACATGGCCTCGTCGACGAGGGCCGGGGTGTTCGGCATGACGCGCACCACCGCCGTGCCCTCGCTCAGCCGGGACTCCACGAAGGCCGTGGTGATGCCAGCGGCGGCCGAGATGACGAGGCGGTCGGCGGCGGCGTGCGGGGCCAGCTCGTCGAGCAGGGCGCCCATGTCCTGCGGCTTGACGGCCAGGATCAGCGTGTCGGCCGTCTTGGCAGCCTCGGCCGTGTCGACGACCTCCACGCCGTGTCGCTCGCGCAGCTCCCTGGCGCGCTCGGGGCGGCGGACGGTGGCCAGCAGGGTGCCCGGCGGGCGGCCGGACCGCAGCAGGCCGCCGAGGAGCGCCTCGCCGATCTTGCCGGCACCCAGGACCGCGATCTTGTGGGTGATGGTGCTCATACCGTCATCCTCGCACCCGGGCCACGGTCAGGCGGACGGTATAGCTCTCGCGAACCTCCCCCTCCGGGAACTCGCGTTCGAGAACGGCGCGTTCGGCGTCGAGCACCGGCTGGGCGGCCTCGGGTCCGAGGACGGCGAAGAAGGAGTGGGTGGCGAGGTTGGCGAGGTGCGCGGCGAGTGGCAGGACGCGGCTCCAGCCGACCTCGCGGTAGGCGGTGGCGAGGGCCGGGTCGAGGTCGCCGATGATGCGGGGCGCGTCGGCCGAGATGTCGCCACGGTGGTAGCCGGGGAGCCGGGCGCGCAGCCGCCGTTCCTGGTCGCGCTGCCAGGGGGCGGTGTGGTCCGGCACGTTCCACCACAGCGCGAGCGCGCCGCCGGGGCGCAGCACCCGCCGGGCCTCGGGCACGGCCCGGGTGGGGTCGGTCCAGTGGAAGGCCTGGGCATAGGTGACGACGTCGAAGGCGTCGGCGGAGAACGGCAGCGCGTTGCCGTCGGCGCGCACCAGGCGGACGGCCGGCAGGTGGGCGCGGAGCTGGCCGGCCATGCCGGGCCCGGGTTCGGCGGCGGTGACGGTGGCGCCGCGGCGCAGCATGGGGCGGGTGCCGATGCCGGTGCCGGCTCCGACGTCGAGGACGCGGGCGCCGGCGAGCGGGCGGTCCGCGAGCTCCTCGATCGCGTCGTAGAGCGCGGCCGGGTAGTCGGGGCGGGCGGCCGCGTACTCGGCGGCGATGCTGTTGAAGGAGACGGCGAACTCGCGGGAGCCGAAGCCGGGGTGGATGGTCATGGTCCGCTCCGCTTCCGGTCAGTCGAGTTCGCGCATCATCCGCTCCATCGACGCGACCGAGCGGCGGGTCTCGGTGAGCTCGTCGGTGTAGCGGCGGAGTATCTCGGTGTTGTCCTCGAGCAGTTCGGCGTACTTGAAGGCGAGCCGCTTGTACTCGTCCTCGCGGGTCGCGAGCATACGGGCGCGCCAGGTGGCGGCGATCTGCCAGACGACGACGATCATCAGCAGGAAGACCCCGGCCGTTCCGAGTCCCGCGGCCCAGACGCCGGCCGGGTCGTCGGCCAGCGTCACCAGTGAGTCGTTCACTGTGCTTCCTCTTCCTCTTTCTGCTTCACCGATGTCTGCCCCACCGACTCCGTCTCCTGCTCTGGTCGCAGGGAGTCGGCGGCGTCGGTGATGGTCCGCGGGGTCAGTTCGTAGAGGAACGGCGCGACCTCGAAGTACCGCATGGCCTTGCCGTCCTCGGACAGTTCGAGGGACCCGGTGATCAGGCCGGCTGCCTCGAGCCGCTGGAGGTGCATGTGGAGCAGCGGGCGGCTCATGCCGATCTCGCGCGCCAGCCGGCTGACGTAGTTCCGCTCGGCGGTCAGCGCGGCGATGATCCGCATCCGCTGGGGGTGGCCGAGGGCGGACAGCACCTTGAGCAGCCGCTCGCCGGCCGGCGTCGGGTCGTTCATCGAGAGGTCCTCTCGCCGTTCCCGCTGTGCGGCGCCCAGCCTCTCAGCGCGCGACCGTACCTGTCAATCGACGCTGACACATGTCAGGGCAATCCTCGGGGGCCTCGGGTCAGCGGCGGCGGCCCTGGCCGCGGCGGGCCGGGTTGCCCGAGCGCTTGACGGTCAGTCGCCGGTGCCGCTCGAGCGCCGCCTCGTGGTCGGCGCGCAGCAGCCCCTCGCCCGGCGCCTCCACCGCGGAGCGCAGCGCGTAGGCGAGCAGCACGCCGACGAAGCCGACGACCTTGAGGCTGCGGAACGTGGACTCCTCGACGGCGTCCACCTGGCGCGGCCTGGTGTAGCCGACCCACGCCCGGGTGAAGGCGATCGCGGTGCACAGCAGCAGCGCGAGCAGCACGAGCGAGCTGAGCCAGCCGGGGGAACCGGCGGCGACGCCGGCGTAGAGGATCCACAGCGCCAGCGCGCCGGCCACCGTCAGCAGGCCCGCCGCGCCGGTGAGCAGCACCCGGCGGAGCGAGTAGCCGGCGGAGTGGTCGACCCAGCGGGTGCCGTAGAACCTGATCGGCTCCGGCCGCGGGGCGGCGTTCGGCTCGTGGTCGGCGGCGCGGGATTGCGGCTTGGCGACAGAAGTGGACATGCGGTCGATTATGGCCGCACCCCGGGCACTGTCCCCAGCCCCAGTACGCTGTTGCCGGCAATCGCGGGGCTACCGGGGGAGCTGGCATGAGTGACCATCACGGTGCGGCGCCGGAGCGACTCGGCGACTACGTGCTCGAGCGCCGGCTCGGCAGCGGTGGGATGGGCGTGGTCTACCTGGCCAGAACGGTCGCCGGCCGGCAGCTCGCGATCAAGGTGATCCGCCGCGAGTACGCCGAGGACGCCGGCTTCCGTGCCCGCTTCCGCCGCGAGGTGGCGGCGGCCAGGCGGGTCAGCGGCGCCTTCACCGCGCCGGTGGTGGACGCCGATCCCGAGGGCGACCCGCCGTGGCTCGCCACCCTCTACGTGCCGGGCGGCTCGCTGGCCGACCGCGTCGCCCGGGAGGGCCCGCTGCCGGCGCACGAAGCGGCCAGGGTGGGCGCCCAGTTGGCCGAGGCGCTGACCGAGATCCACGGCCACGGCCTTGTGCACCGGGACCTGAAGCCGGGCAACGTGCTGCTGGCGGAGGACGGGGTGCGGGTGATCGACTTCGGGATCACCCGGGCGTTGAGCGACAGTCACCGGCTGACGGAGGACGGCGCGGTGCTCGGCTCGCCGCCGTTCATGGCGCCCGAGCAGCTGACCGGCGGCGCCGAGGTGACGACGGCGGCCGACGTGTTCGCGCTCGGCGCCGTGGTGGCGTTCGCGGCGACCGGCCACAGCCCGTTCGAGGCGGGCGGGCTGCCGGGCGGCGACCCGCTGGCGGTGGCGTACCGGGTGGTGCACGAGGAGCCCGAGCTCGGCGATCTGCCACCGGCGCTGCGCGACCTGGTCTCGCTGTGCCTGGCCAAGGACCCTGAGCGGCGGCCGGCGGTGGCGTCGCTGCTGCGGATGGCGTCGTTCGCCGACACCCGCGCCCAGGCGGCGGTGGTGCGCGAGTCACCGACCTGGCAGGGGCGCCGCGCCACCGACGAGGGCCGCGGCACCGGGGACGGGGCGACGGCCATCGGGTCCCGGCGGCGGTCGCGGCGCCGGCTCGCGGTGGCCGCCGCGGTCCTGGCGGTGCTCGCGGCCGGCGGCGTCGGGGTGTTCCTGGCGGCC
>NZ_SMKC01000487.1 GCF_004348315.1 Streptomyces sp. 8K308
GGGTGGGGGGAAACCCCCGGTCGTTCGCCCAGCGCGGTGTGGCTAGGCCAGGCTGTCGCGCCAGGCGCGGTGTAGGGAGGAGAAGCGGCCCTCGCCGGCGATCAGTTCCGCCGGCGGGCCGTCCTCTACGATGCGGCCCGCGTCCATGACCAGCACCCGGTCCGCGATCACCACCGTGGAGAGCCGGTGCGCGATCACCATCGCCGTCCGGCCCTGGAGGACCGTCACCATCGCGTCCTGCACCGCCTTCTCACCCGGGATGTCGAGCGAGGACGTCGCCTCGTCGAGGATCACCACCGCCGGATCGGCCAGCACCACCCGCGCGAACGCCACCAGCTGCCGCTGGCCGGCCGAGATCCGGCCGCCCCGCTTGCGGACGTCCGTGTCGTAGCCCTCCGGCAGCGAGCTGATGAAGTCGTGCGCGCCGATCGCCTTCGCCGCCCGCTCGATCTCGTCCCTCGTCGCGTCCGGCTTGCCGAGCGCGATGTTCTCCGCGACCGTCCCGGAGAACAGGAACGCCTCCTGGGTCACCATGACCACCCCGCGCCGCAGCTCCGGCATGCTCAGGTCCCGCAGGTCCGTGCCGTCGAGCAGCACCCGGCCCTCGGTCGGGTCGTAGAACCTGGCGAGCAGCTTGGCGAGCGTGGACTTGCCCGCGCCCGTGGCGCCCACCAGCGCCGTGGTCTGGCCGGCCGGCAGCGTCAGCCGGAACCGCGGCAGCACCTCGCCGCCCGTGCGGTAGGCGAAGCGGACGTCGTCGAAGACCACCTCGCGGCCCGGCCGTTCGGCCGCGCGGGCCGGCAGCTCGACCGGCCGCTCCGGCTCGGGGACGTCGGGCCGCTGGGCCAGCAGCCCGGCGATCTTGTCCAGCGAGGCCACCGCCGACTGGTAGTTGTTGAGAATCATCGCGAAGCGGTCGAGTGGGTCGTAGAGCCGCCGGATGTAGAGCGCGCCGGCGGCCAGCGCCCCGAGCTCCAGGTCGCCTGAGGCCACCCGCTGCGCGCCCCACAGCACGATCCCGGCGACCGCGACGGCCGCGATCAGCCGGGAGAGCACCACGAACCTGGCCATCTCCAGGATCGTGTCGCCGTTCACCCGCTCGTGCGTGCGGTTGAGCCGCTCGAAGTCCTCGTCGTTGGCCGGCTCCCGGCGGAACGCCTTCACCGGGCGTATCCCGTTGAGCGTCTCGGAGAACTTGACGATCACCGCCGCGATCGCCGTCGACCGGCGCAGGAACCGCTCCGCCGAGCGGCGCCGGAAGCTCCGCACCAGCAGGTAGAGCGGGACGAACGAGAGCAGCGCCGCGCCGCCGAGGCCGAGGTCCAGGTAGAGCAGCAGGGCGCCGATGTAGACGACGGACACCAGGATGTTCAGCATCTCCTGGAGGCCCTCGTTGAGCAGCTCGCGCAGCGACTGGACGTCGCTGGTGGAGCGGGAGATCAGCCGGCCCGAGGTGTAACGGTCGTGGAAGTCCAGGCTGAGCGCCTGGGCGTGCCGGTAGATGCGGCCGCGCACCTCGAGCAGCACGTTCTGGTTGATCCGGGCCGAGATCCGGATGAACACGGCCTGCAGCACGCCGGCGCCCAGCGCGCACAGCAGGTAGGCCACGGCGACCGCGATCAGCGGGCCGTTGTCGTCCTCGCGCAGCGCGGGGACGCCGCTGTCGATCGCGTAGGCGACCAGCAGCGGCACGGCCTGCACCGCCGCCTGCTGGGTGAGCAGCAGCGCGGCGGCGAGCGAGACGCGGCCTCGGTAGGGGCGCAGCAGCGAGCCGAGGAGGCGGCGCGAAGCGCCCTTGGGTGAGGGGAGGGTGTCCTGGGCCAGCGGGTCGGGCTCGGCCGCCGGCCGCTCCGCCCGCTGCTTCTCGTCCGGGGTGTCGACTGTGGTGGTCATCGCGCGGCGACCTCGCTGTGGGCGTCGTGTGCCTCGGCGCGCTCACCGGTCATCAGATGCCGGTACTCCGCGTTGCCGTGCAGCAGCTCGGTGTGGGTGCCGACGGCGGCTATGCGGCCGCCGGAGAGCAGCGCGACCCGGTCGGCCAGCTGCACCGTGGACGGCCGGTGGGCGACCACGAGGGCGGTGGTAGTGGCCAGGACCTCGCGCAGCGCGGCCTCGACTCGGGCCTCGGTGTGCACGTCAAGCGCGGAGAGCGGGTCGTCGAGCACCAGGAAGCCGGGCTGGCCGATCACGGCGCGGGCCAGCGCGAGGCGCTGCCGCTGGCCGCCGGAGAGGCTGAGCCCCTGCTCGCCGACCTGGGTCTCGCCGCCGGCCGGCAGCGCGGCGACGAAGCCGTCGGCCTGGCTGACCCGCAGCGCGCGCTCCAAGTCCTCGTCGTCGGCGTCGGGGCTGCCCATCCGCACGTTCTCCCTGACGGACGCGGAGAACAGCGTCGGCTCCTCGAAGGCGACGGCGACCCGCCGCCGCACCTCGTCCCGCGACAGGCCCGCGATGTCGACGCCGTCGAGGGTGATGCGGCCCTCGGTGACCTCGTGCAGCCGGGGGACGAGCGCGATCAGGGTGGTCTTTCCGCTGCCGGTGCCGCCGACCAGGGCCATCGTCTCGCCCGGCCTGATGTGCAGGTCGACGCCGTTCAACACGGGCGGGCTTTCGGGCGGTGCGTCCGGATAGCGGAAGACCACGCTCTCGAAGCGGAGGCCGTCCGGGCGCTCCACCGCGGCGGGCGCGCCGGACGACGGCGCAGCGTCGGCCGGGACCTCGACGTCCATCACCTCGAAGAAGCGGTCGGTCGCGGTGGCCGCCTCGTTGCACAGCGCCAGTAGGAAGCCGATGGACTCCACGGGCCAGCGCAGCGCCATGGCGGTGGTCATGAACGCCACCAGGGTGCCGGCGGTCAGCGCGCCGTCGGAGACCTGGACGACGCCGATCACCAGCGCGATGCCGAGGAACAGCTCCGGCAGGCTGAGGATGACCAGCCAGATCGCCGCCAGCAGCCGGGCCTTGTGCAGCTCGGTGTCCATCAGCTGGCGGGACAGCTCCCGGAAGGCGCGCGCCTGGCTGCGGTGGCGGCCGAAGCCCTTGATGACCCGGATGCCGAGGATCGACTCCTCGACCACCGTGGTCAGGTCGCCCACCTGGTCCTGGGCGCGGCGCGCCACCACCGAGAACCGCTGCTCGAAGAGCCAGCAGACGACGATCAACGGCACGACGGGGGCGATCAGCACCAGGCCGAGACCCCAGTCCTGGGCGAGTAGCACGCCGAAGCCGATGAGGATGGTCGCGCTGTTGACGATGAGGAAGGTGAGGCCGAACGCCAGGAACATCCGCAGCAGCTGCAGGTCCCCCGTGCCGCGGGAGAGCAGCTGCCCGGTCGGCCAGCGGTCGTGGAAGGCGACCGGGAGCCGCTGCACGTGCCGGTAGAGCGCGGAGCGCATGTCCGCCTCGACGCGGGTGAGCGGCCTGGCCACCAGCCAGCGGCGCAGCCCGAAGAGCGCGGCCTCGGCCACGCCGACCACCAGCAGCACCAGGCCGCCGAGCCACACGCCGGCGCTGTCGCCCTCGGTCACCGGGCCGTCCACGATCCACTTGAGCACCAGCGGCATCACCAGGCCCATGCTGGCGGCGACGATGGCCACCACGGCCGCGGAGAAGACCCGCGCCCGCACCGGGCGCACATACGGCCACAGGCGCAGCAGGGATCGGACGACGGAACGTTTTCGGGCTGGGGCATCGGCTGTGGCAGACATCGCTATCGAGCCTACGGACCGGCACTGACAGTTCCCACGGGTTTTCGCCCTAGGTCGGAGGCCCGAGCGGCCTTGGAACCACGTGGCCGGGCGACTGTCGGTGCGGGTGCTTAGGGTGTGCGGCATGAGTCAGCTGACACGGATGCGGGATCTCCGGGACCTGCAGGCGGCGCTGCGGACGGCGTCCGACATCGCCTTCGACCAGGAGGCCCCGGCGGGGGAGCAGGCCGAGGTGCTGGTGGACGCGCTGCGGCGGGCGTTGACGGCCGCGCAGTCGCTCAGCGACGGGCCCGGCGAGACGGGCTGCCGGGAGCATCCGCGGGGGGCGGTCGATCCGCTGTACGGCGACAAGGACGACCCGCTGCCGCCTGGCTGGGGCCGCTGCCTCCTCTGCAACGACCGCCGCCGCCGCGCCACCCGCGCCACC
>NZ_SMKC01000488.1 GCF_004348315.1 Streptomyces sp. 8K308
GTTCGACCCCACCCCGCCCCGGTGGTGAGGCGGTGCGGGTCGTCCTGACCGACCCCATCCTCGACCGGTTCCGCGAGGAGCTGACCCGTGCCGGCGCCGACGGCCACGACTGGGCGTTCCTCGCGGAGCTGCCCGACGCGGCCGTGGCCGCCGAACTCCCCACCGCCGACGTGCTGGTCGCTTCCCGGGTGACCGCCCCCATGGCCGAGGCCGCGAGCCGGCTGCGGCTGCTGCACGTCACGGGCGCCGGCGTCGATCGGATCGCCCTGGGCTCGCTCCGCGCGACCACCGCCGTCTGCACCACGGCGCACCACGGCCCCTCGATGGCCGAGCACGTCGTGATGGTCACGCTGATGCTCTCCCGCCGGGTGCTGCGCGCCGACCGGCTGATGCGCGAAGGCCGTGGGAGTCGGTGGCGGTCGACCCCGGGGTGCCGCTCGGCGCCACGCTGGCCGGCCGCACCGTCGGCGTCGTCGGGCTCGGCGAGATCGGCGGCCGGGTGGTGCGCGCGCTGACGGCGCTCGGCATGCGGGCCCGCGCGGTGCGGCCGGATCTCGCCGCGCCCCTCCCGGCCGGGCTGCGCCCCGACCAGCTCGACCTGGTGGACGGCGAGGACGGCCTCGACGCGCTGCTGGCCGGCTCGGACGTGGTGGTGCTCACCATGCCCCTGTCCCCGGCGACCAGGGGCCTTCTCGACTCGGCGCGGCTGGCCCTGATGCGCCCGGACGCGCTGCTGGTCAACGTGGCCCGCGGGCCCGTCGTCGACGAGGACGGCCTCTACGAGGCGCTGGCGAGCGGCGCGATCGGCGGGGCGGCGCTCGACGTGTGGTGGAGCCACCCCAAGGACGGCACCGGGAGCCGCGGCCACACCCGCCCGTTCCACGCCCTGGAGAACGTGGTGCTGACCCCGCACCAGTCGGGTCACACCACCGAGACGTTCGGCGGCCGGGCCCGGGGAATCGCGGAGAACATCGCCCGGCTCGCCAGGGGCGAGCAGCTCACCGGCGTCCTACGGCGCGCCGGCTGACCGGCGTAGAACGCCGAGCCGGCGCCCGGTCGTGGGGGATACGACCGGGCGCCGGTTCGGTGTCGTGCGGCGGCCGTCCCCCGGCCTCGGGCGCTGTCAGGCCGCGTCCAACGGGAAGTGGCAAAGCCCCTCGTGCGGCTCCCCGGCGCCGTACCCCGGCCCAGTCCCGTCCCCCGCGCGGGAGCGCGTCGGCCCGTCCCCTCCGGTCCCGGCGCGCGCCGCCACCGGTGGGGCCTGCTGGGCGCACAGCTCCGTCGCCTGCCAGCAGCGGGTGCGGAACCGGCAGCCGGACGGCAGGTCGAAGGGCGAGGGGATCTCGCCGCGCAGCGCGATCTCCCGGTCCTCACCCGCCGCGCCCGAGACGTCGAGCGTCGGCGCCGCCGACATCAGTGCCGCCGTGTAGGGGTGCAGCGGCCGGTCGAACACGTCCTCGGTGCGGCCGTGTTCGATGACCTTGCCGAGGTACATCACGGACACCCGGTCGGCGACGTGCCGGACGACGGACAGGTCGTGGGAGATGAACACGTAGGAGACGCCGAGCCGTTGCTGGAGGTCGGCCAGCAGGTTGAGCACCTGTGCCTGCACCGAGAGGTCGAGCGCGGAGACCGGTTCGTCGCACACGATCAGGTCGGGTTCGAGCGCCAGGGCGCGGGCGATGCCGATCCGCTGCCGCTGCCCGCCGGAGAACTCGTTGGGATAGCGGTGCGCGTCGCTCTCCCGCAGCCCGACGAGGTCGAGCAGCTCCCGCACCCGCCGCTGCCTGGCCTGGGCGGTCGGCTGGACGTCGCGGTGGGTGCGCCAGGGCTCGCCGATGAGGTCGGCCGCCGTCATCCGGACGTTGAGCGAGGCGAACGGGTCCTGGAAGACCATCTGCACCCGGCGGCGCCAGGCCAGCAGTTCCTTGCCGCGCAACGCGAAGGGGTCGGTGCCGGCGAAGCGGACCGTGCCCGCGTCGGGTCGTTCCAGCCGCAGCAGCACCCTGGCCAGGGTGGACTTGCCGCAGCCCGACTCCCCCACCAGACCGAGCGTCTCGCCACGGCCGAGCCGCAGGTCGACGCCGTCGAGCGCGGTCAGCCGGCCGCGGCCGGCCCGGAATGACTTGCGGACCCCGGTCACCTCGAGCAGCGGCGCGTCGCCGGCCACCGCCTCCGGCGTCCTTTCGACGGTGGTCTCAGACACGGGCCAGCTCCTCCGAGTAGTGACAGGCCGTCGAACGGCCGGGTCCCGCGGGCGCCAGGACAGGGCGTTCCGCCACGCAGCGCTCCCTGGCCAGCGGGCACCTGGCCTGGAAGACGCAGCCGGCGGGCACGGCGCTGAGCTCGGGCGGGCTGCCCGGCACGGCGGGCAGCCGCTCGCCGCGGCTGGCGTGTTCCGGCACCGAGTCGAGCAGGCCCTTGGTGTAGGGGTGGCGCGGCGCGGCGAAGACCTCCCGCACCGGCCCTGTCTCCACCACGGTGCCCGCGTACATGACGGCGACGTCGTCGGCGCGCTGGGCGACCACGGCGAGGTCGTGGGTGATGAGCACGACGGCCAGGTCACGCTCGGTCTGCAGGTCACGCAGCAGCCGCATGACCTGGGCCTGCACGGTGACGTCGAGCGCGGTGGTGGGCTCGTCGGCGAGCAGCACGTCCGGCTCCAGGGCGACGGCCATGGCGATCAGCAGCCGCTGCCGCATGCCGCCGGAGAACTGGTGCGGATAGGAGCGGGCCCGCTCGCGCGGCTCGGGGATGCCGACGCGCGCCATCAGCTCGATCGCCTGCTCCCTGGCCGCCCGCCGGGAGAGCCCGCGGTGGATGCGGAACGGCTCGGCGAGCTGGCGGCCCACCGGCTGCACGGGGTTGAGCGCGGTCAGCGCGTCCTGGAACACGATGGACAGCACGGGCCCGGCGAGCCGCCGCCGGTCGCGGGGGCCGAGCTTCAGCACGTCGGTGCCGGCGACCTTCACCGAGCCGCCGGTGACCTCGGCGACCGGGTCGAGCAGCCCGACGATGGCCTGTGCGGTCATCGACTTGCCGCAGCCCGACTCGCCGAGCAGCGCCAGGGTGCGGCCCCTCCGCAGGGTGAAGCCGACCTTGTCCACGGCGCGGACGGTGCCGGCGGCGGTGTGCAGGTCGACGCAGAGCCCGTCGACCACGAGGGCGTGGGCGTCGGCCGGCCGTTCTGCCGTGGCCTTCGTCGAAGCGGGCATCAGGCGGTCACCTCCGGAGTGACGGGGCGGGTGCCGCGCCGCTTGCGGGGCAGCGTCAGGCGCCAGCGCTGGGCGGGATCGGTCGCCAGCCGCACCCAGGCGGCGAGGACGGTGGCGGAGACGGTGACGAGCATGATGGCGATGCCGGGCAGGACGGCGATCCACCAGGCGCTCTGCAGGTACTGGCGGCCCTGCGCGACCATCAGGCCCCAGCTGACCTCGGGGGGCTGGATGCCGATGCCGAGGAAGCTCAGGCTGGACTCGGTGAGCATGACGAAGCAGAAGTCGAGGGTGGCGACGGTCAACAGGGTCGGCAGGGCGATCGGCAGGATGTGCCGGTAGATGATCGGCCAGCTCGAGGTGCCGAAGGTACGGGCGGCGTCGACGAACAGCCGGCTGCGCAGCTCGGCGGCCTCGGCGCGGGCGGTCCGCAGGTAGACGGGGACGCGGGCGACGGCCAGGATCGCCACGAGGTTGCCGACGCTCGGCGCGAAGACGTAGAGCACGACGACCGCGATCAGCAGCGAGGGGAAGCTGAGGATGGCGTCGGCGAGCCGCATGGCCAGGCTCTCGCGGAAGCCGCCGTGGTAGCCGGCCCACAGGCCGAGCGCGGAGCCGATCACCAGCGAGCACAGCACGGCGGGGACGGCGACGGACAGGGTGGTGCCGGCGCCTTCGACCAGCCGGGCCAGCACGCTGCGGCCCAGCACGTCGGTGCCGAGCAGGCCGGCCACGCCGTGGTCGAGCGAGGGTGGGCGCAGCGAGGCGTCGAGGTCCTGCCGCACGGCCCGGTCGCCGATGAGCAGCGGGCCGAGCACGGCGACCAGGAGGATGCCGCCGAGCACGACGGCGGCGACGGCGGCGGCCCAGTCCCGGCCGAGCAGCCGCCACCAGCGCGGGGGGCGGG
>NZ_SMKC01000489.1 GCF_004348315.1 Streptomyces sp. 8K308
GCGCAGGACCGGCGAACAGCGCGGACAGGCCGCCGCCGGCGGCCCGCTCCACCGCCGGCCAGGAATCGGGGCCGAGCGCGCGGCGCAGGGCGCGGACGACCTGGGTCCAGGGCCAGTAACCCGGCGCGTTGTCCGACTCCCAGCAGGATCCGGAGAGCACCAGCGCGCCGCGCCGCCTGGCGGCCTTGGCCGCCTCGGTGACCAGCGCGGTCTTGCCGATGCCCGGCTCTCCCGTGACGAGCACGAGACCGCCGTGGCTCTCCACGGTCCTGGCGATCTCGGCGTCGAGCACGCCGGCCGCGTGGTCCCGTCCGATCAGGTGTTCGAACAGCAGTGCGGTCCGTCCTTCCTTCCGGGCTCGTCCCTGTACGAGGATGACACAATGACCTCTTCTCCGACCGCCCCCTCCGAAGCGGCAGGCCCGGCGACCCCGCGCGCCGTCGCGGACGCCTACGTCGAGACTCTGGCCGACCTCGACCCCCTCTACGGCACCAGCCTCGGCATCCGCCCCGGCGTCGCCGACCTGCCGGACTTCTCACCCGACGGGCATGAGGCCCTGGCCGCGGCCCAGCGCGCCACCCTGGCGGAGCTCGACGCGGCCGAGGCGGCGGCCGGCGGCCCCGGCGCCCTGCCGGCCGTCGAGCGGCGGGCCGGCCGGCTGCTGCGCGAGCGGCTGACCGCGGTGCTCGCCGAGCACGAGGCGGGCGAGCAGCTGCGGGAGGTGTCCAACATCTTCTCGCCCGTGCAGCAGCTGCGTTCGGTCTTCCTGCTGATGCCGGCCGAAACCCCGGACGACTGGGCGGTGATCGGCCGCCGGCTGGCCAACGTGCCGGCCTCCCTGGCCAGTTACACCGCCTCGCTGGCCGAGGGCGCGCGGCGCGGCCTGACCGCCGCGCCGCGCCAGGTGACCACCGTCGCCGAGCAGTTGGACACCTGGCTGGCGGCCGACTGGTACACGGAGTTCGCCTCCGGCGGCCCCGAGGCGCAGCGCGCCGAGCTGACCGCGGCGGCGGGCAGGGCCACCGAGGCGCTTGCCCGACTCCGCGCCTTCCTGCGCGAGGAGTACCTGCCGAAGGCCGCAGGCACCCCGGACGGCGTCGGCGCCGAGCGCTACCTCGTCGGCGCCCGCCGCTGGACCGGCGCCGACCTCGACCTCGACGAGGTCTACGCCTTCGGCTGGGCCGAGTTCCACCGGCTCGCCGACGAGATGCGCGCGGTGGCCGCCGAGGTGCTGCCCGGCGAGTCGCCGCTGGCCGCGATGCACCACCTGGAGCGGCACGGCGAGGCCATCGAGGGCGTGGACGCGATACGCGACTGGCTGCAGGACCTGATGGCCGAGGCCATCGAGGCGCTGGACGGCCGGCACGTCGACCTGGCGCCGCCGGTGCGGCGCGTCGAGGCCATGATCGCCCCGCCGGGCAGCGCGGCCGCGCCGTACTACACGCGCCCCTCGCTCGACTTCTCGCGCCCGGGCCGCACCTGGCTGCCGACCATGGGCGCCACCCGCTTCCCGCTCTGGCAGCTGGTCTCCACCTGGTACCACGAGGGCGTGCCGGGACACCACCTCCAGCTCGCCCAGTGGGTGCACGTCCAGGACCAGCTCTCCCGCTACCAGGTCAGCGTCGGCTCGGTCAGCGCCACCACCGAGGGGTGGGCGCTGTACGCGGAGCGGCTGATGGACGAGCTCGGCTTCCTCACCGACCCGGGCCGGCGGCTCGGCTACCTGTCCGCCCAGATGCTGCGGGCGGTGCGGGTGATCATCGACATCGGCATGCACACCGGGCGCCGGATTCCGGCCAACGAGTCCTTCCACCCTGGCGAGGTGTGGACGCCCGAGCTCGCGACCGAGTTCTTCGCGGCGAACACCGGCACCGACCCGGCGTACACCGAGTCCGAGCTGACCCGCTACCTGGGCATGCCGGGCCAGGCCATCAGCTACAAGCTGGGCGAGCGGGCCTGGGTCGCCGGCCGCGAGGCCGCTCGCGCGGCGGCGGGCGCGGACTTCGACGCGAAGTCCTGGCACATGGCCGCGCTCTCCCTCGGCTCCCTCGGCCTCGACGACCTGACCACCGAACTGTCGACGCTCCGCTGACGGCACGAGGCGCCGCGCTGGCGCGTGGCGTGGGGCGCGCGGCCCGCGGCCCGCACTCAGGCCGGTCGGCTGCCGCCGCCGCGGACGACCAGCTGGTCGAGGAGGTGTTCGGTGGCCGCCGTGACGGCGGCCACCGCCTCGTCGAAGGCGGCCTGGTTGTGGGCCGCCGGCTGGCGGAACCCGGACACCTTGCGGACGTACTGGAGGGCGGCGGCGCGGATGTCGTCGGTCGTGACGTCCGGCGTGGCCGGCGGGCGGAGCGTCTTGATACTGCGGCACATGCCCTCCAGTGTGCCGCCCGCGTCATCGCGGCGCGTCCCGCACGGCCGGAAGCGCCCGCCCAAGGCGTGCGAGCGGGGACAGAGCCATCACCAGCGGGGACACCAACATGCCCGCGGCCGTGACCAGGAGACTGGTGCGCGGCCCCCACCCCATCGCGAGAAACCCGCCGAGCAGGGAGCCGAGCGGGGCCATCCCCATGCCGACGAACGTGATCGTCGCGGCCGCGCGGCCCTGCATACCGTCCGGAGTGACGGCCTGCCGGACCGCCATGACCGTGACATTCACCAACTGGCCGCCGGCCCCGAACACGAAGTTGATCACCAGGAGCGCGGAAACCGTCGCCGCGGGAGAGCCGTGCAGCGCGGGCACCCACAGGAACACGCCGTCGCCGAGCGCCGCCGCGGACACGAGCACCGCGCCATGACCGAACCGGCTCGGCAGGCGAGCGGCCAGCATCGAGCCCAGCAGCGCGCCCGGCCCCGTCGCCGCGAGCGTCAGCCCGACGGCGGTGCCGGACAGGTGCAGTTCCCGCGGCAGGAAGAGCAGATAGCAGGTCATCGTGGCCGCGAAGGAGAACTGGAAGGCGGCCGAGGCGAGGCACACGGTCCGCAGCGAGGCGTCCCCGGCGACGAAGCGGAGGCCCTCATGGATCCGCCGCCACACCCGAGCGGGACGTTCGGCGCGCTCCGGGATCGATTCGGTCCGACGGATCCGCCGGATCGACAGGAACGACAGCGCGAAGAACACCGCGCTCGACGCAGCGGCGATCGGCGCCGTCAGCAGCGACACCAACGCACCGCCGAGGGCGGGCCCGGCGATCTGCGCCGCGGACCGGCTACCCTCCAGCGCGCTGTTGCCCCGCACCAACTGATCGCGCCGCACCAGCCGGACGAGAGACGCCTGGTAGGCCACGTCGAAGAACACGGAAAGCGCCCCGACGGCGAAGGCGACCACGAGCAGCGCGGGCAGACCGAGCCAGCCGAGGAGACCGGCCACGGCGGCGGCGCCGAGTACCAGGGTCCGGCCGGCGTCCGTCACCACCATCAGCGTGCGGGTCCGCCACCCGTCCACCCACGCTCCGACGAGGAGCGAGAGCAACAGGAACGGCGCCTGCCCCACCGCGCGGACGGCGCCCAACTCGCCGGCGCCGGCGTTGAGCGTCAGGACGGCGAGGAGCGGGAGAACGACCAGAGTGGTGTGTTCGCCGAGTTGGGAGGCCGTCTGACCCACCCAGAGTCTGCGGAAGTCGCGATCCCGCCACAGACGTGGCGGAACAGATCGACCGGAATCGGATATGGCGGAGGAGGTGGACGGCACGAGGATCCCTTGAACTGCCGACGACGAGGCCCGTCACCCGGCGCACCAGGTGCGCCCGCGATGCAGGCAGGGGAAGGCTCGCTGTGCCGCGACATCAAGGGCAGCACGCGATGACAGGCCGATCACGGCCTACGACGTCAACGCGCGCTCGGAAGACCGGGCATCTCTCGCCTCCTCGTGGATCACTCGCCGGACCGAACACTAGCCCGCGGCGGCTCGGCGCCCAAGGCGATTCCGCTGACGGACGGCCGGGCCCCGGCCCGGCTCCCCCCCCGTTATGTTCTTCGTGGTCCTGCAAGAGGGCCGCTGGCCTCCGGGCCCGGCATGACTGTGTCCCCCTGTCGCAAGGATGACCTGGGGGGTGGTGTCACCGGGCCCGGCAGGTGCCGTCGGAGAC
>NZ_SMKC01000048.1 GCF_004348315.1 Streptomyces sp. 8K308
CATGTCGTACCGCAACCGCCCCCCGAACAAGACCCGCTCGGACTCGGTGACGAACTCCTCCCGCGCCTTCGCCTTCCTGCCCCACATCGGCACCCCACCCTTCCACCCCTCGACGCGCCACGTGTCCATCCCACCACTACACGTAGCCGCCGCGCATCCGAATTAGCGCGGGAAGCGCCGGTGCGGGCAGCAGGGCGCCGGAGCGGCCCGCCCCCACCGCGACCGGCTCCCGCTACAGCTCGGACGCCCCCCACTCGCTGACCGCGACCTCGTCGCCGACGGCCAGCCGACCGGTCCTGAGCACGGCGAACTTGGCGCCGAACGCGACCCCGCCCCCGGTCGCCCGCCGGTAGCCGGCCAGGGTGCGCAGCGGCTCAGGCCCGGCCTTTCGCCCGGAGCCCTGGTCGACCATCGTGACGGCACAGCGGATGGCGATCTTCGCGTAGCCGAGATCGGTGTCGCCGATCGTGATCCGGCGGGCGCGGTCCTCGGTGTGCGGCTCGTCCCAGCCGTCGACCACGATGTTGGCCCGGAACCGGTTCATGGGCAGCGGGGGCGCGCCCCGTTCGGCCAGCCGCCGGTCGAGCAGGCGCAGGCTGGCCCGGGAGGCGAGGAGCAGCGCGGTGCCGTCGGCGTACCCCGCGGTGCCCGGCGTGCTGCCGGTCGTCACCCGGTCGTGCTCCGGTGGCACGCGCACCAGCCTGCTGGCCGCGCCGAGCACGTCCGACAGCCACTCGGCCACCGCGTCGCCCTGGTCGATGCCCCGGTAGGCCCGTCCGAACATCTCCACTCCCCGGCGGTCGCCTTCGGTGTCGACGTCGACGCCCACCGCGCCGTGGCCCGGCGCGGTGAGCGTGAGCCGCGCGCCGTCGTCGCTGATCGCGGGGCGGATCAGCGCCATGCGCGGGTCCCGCCGCTGCGACCGGAACCGGCCCGTCGCGCCGACGACCATGAAGCTCCGGTCATGGGCGAGCCCGGCCGGGGTCAGTCGCGCCTCGGCGACGGTCACCCCGGCGCACCCCTTCACCGGGTAGTACGACAACTCGGTCACCTGAGCCATGCCTGCCTGCCTATGCCTGCCGACCTTCCGCACCGGTCAACAGCTGCGCGTCAAACGCCTCGTCCTCGTCCTTGGCCCCGACCGCACCGTCCGGCACGCCCTCTTCCCGATCGCCGACATCCCCGGCGCGGTGACCCAGGCCCTCGCCTTGGCCACCGCAGGTCACTGACCCACCCGGCCGTCGATCCGCTCCCGCAACAGGTCCGCGTGGCCGCAGTGCCGCGCGTACTCCGCGATCTGCGCCACCAGCAGATCCCGGAGCTGGTGCTGCCCACCCGGTTCCGGCCCGTAGTCGGAGAACCCGGCATTCCAGGCGCCGAGATCGGGCACACTGGCGATCAGCCGGTCGGAGAGCTCCACCTCCGCCCGCCACTGCCGCCAGGCCTCCTCCACGACCGCCGGATCGGCGACCGCGCCGTTCCAGTCCCCGTCCCGATCCTCCTCGGTCCGGTACAAGCGCGGCGCGTCCTCCCCCGCCATCACCCGCCGAAAGTGCCGCTCGTCCTCGACCAGGTGCCGCACCAACCCGAGCAGCGACATCGTCGACGGCGGCACGGACCGCCGAGCCATCTGCTCGGCATCCACCCCGGCGCACTTCATCTCGACGGTGAGCCGGTAGTACCGCAGGTAGTCGAGCAACATCCCGCGCTCATCACCGGGATCCACCTCGGTCTCCCGAGGATCGTCATCCGGATCCACCCACATGTCGGGGTAGACCGTCGCCTTCGTCCACCGCTCCGCCGTTGGCTCACTGGAGTTCTCACCCGAGACCATGCCGAGCATGGTGACGCGCACGGCGACGGGACCGCCACCGAATAAGGGGCGCCCTGGCAGGGGCTCACCTCCCGGGTTCACCGGCCCTGACCGAGCGGTGGAAAGCCGCGCTCGACGTCCGTCGAACGGGACCCGCGCCCGCCGGAAAGGAGGAACGCGATGCGGTAGGAACCCAAGCTCGCATGGCGCTGAGGGGGGAACTCACAGCGGTTCGTCCCTCTCGGTTGTGGGCACGGAAGCCCCGTGCCGACCCGGCTCACCAGCGAGCCGGCACGGGGTTGGATGGCCGCCCCTGGGGTGATGAGGAGGGCTCCCAGAGGGCGGCCGGCCCGGCGGGGGCCTTGGGGGTTGTCGGATCCCGCCGGGGGCATCAGGGCGCCTCGGTCTCGTACAGCGCGGCAGACCACGCACGGCCCGCGGCTATCAGGCAGGCCGTGCTCAGCAGGAGCCACACGATCAGCAGCGCCAGCACGACGCAGGCCGCGGTCACCGCAGCATCACCTGGAGCAGGACGGCCGACATGTAGCCAGCCACCCACGCGACCATCACCGGTAGCGCGAGGCCGGCGATCCGGCGTCGCGGTCGGCGGTGACGAGGGCAGTCACGAGCCATCGGCCGCCACCAGGTCGTTCGCGTTCGCGGTCCACTCCCGGCCGCTGCCGTCCACCGGCCGCACGTGCGCCTCGACCCGGACCACGCTGTTCGTCTCACGGTCGATGTGCTCGAGCACGGCCACCAGCCGGCCCACTCGCCCGGTCGATGGATCCTCGACCAGCTCGCCGATCAACTCGTGGGGGGCCCAGCGCACGCCCGTGTCCGGCTTCACCGCGCGACCGCCTTCCCGGCGTGCCAGGTGCAGGTGGTCGCGTGGTCGTCATCGGACACGATGCCGAGTCCGCAGTAGAGACACTTCACCGGCTCGTCCGGGTCGACGGCTCCCTCCAAGCCCGTGATGAGCGTGACGGCGTCAGACGGTGGCTCAGCGTGTGGTGGGATCACGTCCATGGTCGGCTCCACGTGAACGGACAAGCTGGGTGACGCTCACATGATTTCGCCGTGACAAGGCCCCAACTATCAGTCCTTACTGATAGTTGGGGCCAGAGGTTCGCGGAGCGCTACATGCCCAGCCAGGAGCCGTATCCGACGAAGGTCTGCGGCAGCTGGCGCTTCGCCGCGTCCAGGCCGGCGTAGGTCTCGCGCACCGTCGGGTGGTAGCGGGTCTGCTGCGGCGCCAGCCGGCGTGCCTCCTGCAAGCTCTTGAAGGCGCCCTCGGTGTCACCAGTCCAGAGCTGGGCGCGGGCGACCTCGGCGTGGTGGTGTGCCAGCCTGCTCGGCGGCCAGTCTTCCGGAGCGCCTACGGTCGCAGCGCTGCGCACGGCTTCGTCGTACTCATCCAACTCGGCCAGGACCGACGTCCTGTGTACGGCGACGTTCACCGGGCCGAACGACAGCCAGTGCACCTTCTCGGCCGGCCCGGTCAGCTTGGCCAGCCGCTCGGCCTCGGCCAGGAACCCCTCGGCGGCCGTCTTGTCCTGGTCGCGGGCCGCGAGTACGGCCGACCCGAGGTGCAGTTGGCCCGTGACGACGTCCCGCTCTCGGCCCGCCTCGGTCTGTTCCAACGCGCGCATCCCGAGCCGCACGAGCTGCTGACCGCGCTGGTACTGGCCGCTGCGCAGGTAGGCCAGCGCCCTCATGTACTGGCGCATGCTGCTCAGCACCGGATCGCTGGCGCGGTGCGCGGCCCAGTCCATCCGGTCCAAGGCCACCGTGCAGAGGTCGGGGAAGCCCAACTTGCTGGTGACGTCGTAAGCGGTGCGGTAGGTGCTGGCCAGGAGCTGCCACGCGTCCGTGCTGCGTGCGACGTGCGCCGTCGCGGTCGCCTCGTAGATCAGCCCCGGCAGCTCGGCGGCGGCGCGCTTGAGGTCCGTCCTCCGCACCAGCGCGCACAACTCCTCGGCGTGCTCCACAAGGTCGGCGAGCGGGCGTGGGACGACATCGTCCTCGGGCTCGTAGTCGTAGACGTCGAGCGCCTCGCGGATCGGCTGGATCAGGCCGTCGAGCTGATCCTTTCTCAGCTCATCCATGTACGGCTGGCCGGTCAACTCGGTCACGGGCACCGACAGGGCGCGGGCGAGGGCGTTCACCACGGCCGGGCTGGCAGGCAGGATGCCCTGCTCGATCTTCGTGATCGTGGAGTACGACACCGGGGCGAGGTCGGCCAACTCCTTCTGGGTCAGCCGACGGACCTTGCGCGCGCGAGCGATGCGCGCCCCGGTGTGCTCGTCAGAGCGATGTGGCATGCTGAACTCCGTTCTGGGTGACAACAGGACGGTACTCCCCTCAGCTTGGGGGGGAACAGCGAACGGCCCCTCCCGCGATGCGAGAGGGGCCGTTGAGCGTCCCGGCCGTAAGACCGGGGACTAGCAGGGGCGTGCAGCCCTGCGACATTCGCAGCAGGGGGGCCACCCGGGTCTGCGAGGCACCGGCACGATACGCCCGGAATGGCCGGAAAGCACCCACCGTGCGGCACCTTCTGTGATTCGCCCCCGTGAGCGATTACCCGGCGGACATGGAGGCCCTGCGCGGCATCATCGCGTGGCTGGAACAGAAGCTGGCCGCCGCCCGCCAGGCGCTGGCCGAGGCCGAGCAGCACCTGGGTTGATGGGTGCGGTGGCTCCGCCGGCCGCACGACCAGCCCCGGCGCGGCGTGCTGCACCGTGCAGGATGCTGGCTGCCCGGCGTCCCGGACCTCACGGCTGCGCAGGCGCGCGCCACGCTGGCTGAGCACGGGGAGCGGATCGAGCGGTGCGACGCGTGCGGGCCCAAGGTGCCAATCGGCTGAAACCATCCGAACTGGCTGCCGAGGCGTTTATCACCCCTGCGGCATGGCGAGTTGCTCCCTACCAAACGAAGGGGAGGGCACTGTGAGACGGGTACTTGCCTCATTGTCAATCGGCGCCATCATGGCCACAGGCGCCCTGGCGACGGCCGCCCCGGCCCAAGCCGATGTAGCAGACTGCACTGGCTACCTCCATGACGTCGGGTACGCAGTGGGGTACGACGCAACGCGGGCATGTCAATTCGCCGAGTACAACGAGATCGGCGGCCACGTGCTGTGCTACAACCTGCTGCGCTCACTGGGGGTGACGACGCGGCACGCGGATACGGCCTGCACCCTTGGCACGTTGTGACCCCCGTCCGGCCGTGACGCCCGAAACGTAAACGCTGAAGCGCCCCGCCCTCCCGAAGGAGAGCGGGGCGTGTGCGATCGACGCACAGATGGCACAGCCGAGCCTGCCACCCAGGCCTGACAACGGCGGTCGCCACTGGCGCCGGGCCGGATCCAGCGCGGCCGCGCCGAGGAGCCCCGGCCCCAAGCAGCATCCCGGATGGTTGACCTAGCGCCGCTGGCCGCCACAGTGGTGGAGTGAGCTCGTCACAGACGGCCCTGGTGGCCGTACTTCTCCTGGCTGTCGCGGGTTTCAGCTACTACCTGGCCTGGAGGAGCGCCGACCGGCGGCCGCCGCGCCCGTTCGCCTCCTGCGACGACACTGGGTACGTCGGAGGTTATCCGTGCGTGCGGTGCGGCCCCTTGGGCCACAACATGCCGCCGTGAAGGGCGGCGTCACCTGACCTACTCGGCCGCGCCCTGGGCTTCGCTGAGCACGGCCTGCTTGAGCCGCATCCGCGCCTGCACCCGGTCCGACCCCGAGAACGACTCCCAATACGGATGGGTGGCCGTAGCGGCGGACAACTCTTGCAGCCGGCGGTGCAGCACATCCTCGGCCTGTCCATGCTCCGGCGTCCAGCCGGTGTCGGTGCGGTGCTCGATACCGGCCGTGTCCTCGTAGGGGCGAAGCGGAATGGCGGCGAGTCGCTCCCACGTCTGCTGTTTCTCGCGTTCGGCGGCGAGCAGGTCGGCGGGGAAATCGGTGTCGGTGTCGGCCACGACCCGCATGGTACGGGCGTGCGAAGCGCCGCGTCTGTGGCGCCGAACTCGTTCACGCCGTGATCCGCACCACCAGCGGGCGCCCGCCGGAACGCGACGAAGCCCCCGCCGGCGGCCGTGAGGCCAGCGACGGGGGGCGATGCGTGATGGCACGAGGCCATCCCGTTGATCACTTGGGCCAACCGCCACCCTTGGGCAGGTTGACGTTCGTGGGCGATACCTCGCCCTTCGGCCAGGCGTCGGCCGAGGCCGTGCCCGCAGTGAACGCCAGCGCAGCCGCAGCGGCGGCGATGACGAGCGCAATGCGTCGCATCATGATCCCCTCCTGGGTAGCTCACTTGCCAAAAAGCTACAGACAGGGCCTGCTTGGGGGCACTGTGCACGATGTTCACCTTTGCTGGTCAGTTGTGCACGATGTGCACACCTGGCGGCACGGTCACCACTGCCTGCGCGCGGGGGGTCGAGCGCGGCCGCGCCGAGCGGCCCCGGAGGCGTAGACGGATCCGGCGCCGAGGTGGCCGCACACGCGTACTCCGTGCCCTCCGCAGCCTGCGTGCACCGGTACGACGTGCCGTCCGGGCTCGTCCACGTTCAGGACGACGGCGCCGGTCCGGCCGGGCCGCGCTCACCCTCCGGACCCTGCTCGCCCTGCGGTCCCGGGGCCCCGGCTCGCCCGCCAGACCGGGTGGACCAGCAGGGCCTCCGGCGCCGTCTGTGCCGTCCACCCCGGGGGCGCCTGGGGCGCCCTCCGCACCTGGCTCGCCCTCGGCTCCGTCCTGGCCGCCGTCGCCAGCTCGCCCCGGCCGACCGGCCGGGTGTCGTTTCCCGTCTCGCGGTCAGTGCTGTCGCCGGGCGAGCAGTCGGCGTCGTGCCGCAGTCGTTCGGCGACGCGCCGCCGGACGTCGCCCATGCTGATGCCGGGGCCGCGCGGGTCGACCTTCCCCGGCTGCCACTCCAGGTGGCCGATCACGCTCGTGTCGCCGTCCTTGCCCCAGCCGTGCGCGCGGCAGAGGGCCGCGGAGGCGCGCACGATGGCCTCGACCTGGGCGGCGGGCCAGGTGTCCTTGTTGTCGCCGAGGTTGACGCACTCGAAGCCGTAGAAGTGCGTGTTGCCGTCGGTGTCGGTCTCGTTGTCGGCTGGCAGGTCGCGCTCGGCGATGACGGCGGCCAGCACGTCGCCGTCGCCCCTGCCCGCGTGGTTGGCGCGGCCGTGGCCGACGAGATACACCGTGCCGTCCTTGGCGATCACGCCGTGGCACAGCGGGCCCGGCAGGTCGGAGCGGCCGTTGTAGCACAGGGCCACCGAGGAGTCGGTGCCCGAGGTGACCGTGTGATGGATCATCACGCCGTGCACCGGACCCCAGGCGCCGGCCCGGTTGCGGTTGTGCGTCCCTCGACCGGCTGCTCCAGGAACGCGCCACTCCCAGATAGCCGTTTCAAGATCCACTCCCAGCTCACTCCCAGGCTCTTTTCGAGACGCAAAGAGGCCCCCTCCCGAATAGGGAGGGGGCCTCTCACCTGCTGTTTCACCGTCGGGGTGGCGGGATTTGAACCCACGACCTCTTCGTCCCGAATGAGGTCCGGTTGGTGAGCCTGCCAGCAGCGACGACATTTCCGCAGGTCAGACGCGGGGAACGGTTGGTCTCGCGTAGGCTCGAAGGGGCTCGGGGAGCGGGTTGGCTCCCCGATGGCTCCCAGTATCGTCTCCGAACGGCTGCAGGGGCCACCTCATTCTGCGGTGCTGGCTCACATGAGTCCTCCACCTGCCGCCCTTTGAGAGGAGCCTCAGAGTCCGCCCACGAAGATTGGACTCGGTAGACGCCGACCGCGAATTCTCTCACCGCGTGATAGCGGGACATCAGAAAGTGCATGCGCGAGTGCGCAAGGAATGCTGTGTGCGACGAGCGGCCTGCGAGCGCGTACAAGGCGAGGTTGCCAGCCGCTGACGCGGCACTCCTCGAACGCATGATCTAAGATCGAGTTTCAGCCTGTGCGGCAAATGTAGCGGCCCGGAGGCGGCGAGTCAACGAGTCGGGCCTAACTCTCATATTGGCCCTCCTGGGAAGCATTCCGGCAGTCAGCCTTAAAAGGCGTTGAGTAGCCGTAAATCGAACTTCCGCTTGCGCTCGGTAGATCTGCTGTCCTAGCTTTCTTGCACTGGGTCGAGGGGGCGGGGAACAGCATCGCTCGGCGTCCAGGAAACTCGTTTTTGATTTCAGGGGAGGGCGTCTTCAGCGTGGAAGACGTGATCGAAGCCTGCGTCGAGGCGTTGCTGGAGGACAGTGAGCGCCTTGGCCGACTTGAGCGCGCTCACGTAGTGCAGGTGGCCAGCCGCCGGGGTATTGATCCACAGCGGTTGGGCCGTGTCCTGGCCGTCCTGCGTGAGCACGGGGTGCTGAGCGAAGAAGCGCAGAACAACGCTTTGGCCAGTGGCGGAGCCGAGGCGGACGCCAGGCCCACGGGATTCAGCGGTCGAGAACAGTCGGACGCCTACCCGGGGCGGCTGGGACGTCATCGGATCCTGGCGGCCGAGGAAGAGGTGGCGCTGGGGCGACGCATCCAGATGGGGCTGCGGGCGGAGGAGTCTCTGAGGACGGAAGAGCCCGCGGTCGACTGTGAGGCGTCCGGTGATGTGGCTGAGCTGATTCGTGACGGCGAGGAAGCTCGCAAGACACTGGTCCGGCACAACGTACGCCTTGCTATCGACATCGCGAGGCGCTATCTGCCGAGTGCTGGCGACCTGGAACTGGATGACTTGATCCAGGAAGGGGTTCTCGGTCTCAACCGCGCGGCGGAGAAGTTCGATCCGACCATGGGTTACAAGTTCTCGACGTACGCGAGTTGGTGGGTGCGGCAGTCGGTAACCCGGGCCATCGCGAACACCGGCTCCGTGGTGCGCTTGCCGGTGCATGTCCGTGACGACCTGCGCCGCGTGGAGCAGTACGCGCGACGTTTCGAGGAGCGCAATGGGCGCTCCGCCACCGTGGTGGAACTGGCCGAGGGGTTGGGGGAGAAGCCGGAGAATATCCGCGCACTGCTGGACTACTCCGCCCCGGTTATCCACCTGGATGTTCCGGTAGACGAGGAGGGCGGCGCCACGCTCGGCGATTTGGTACTCGCATCCAAGGTGGAACGGCCGGAGGACGAGATCATTCGGCGGCTCTTGAAGGATCAGATCTTGGGGACGATCGGCGCCATGCTCACTGACGCCGACCCACGCTTGGCGCGGTTGTTGGAGGGACGGTTCGGCCTGGACGGCGAGGATCCCATGACGCTGGAGGCGCTGGGCAAGGAATTCGGCTGCACTCGTGAGCGAGTGCGGCAACTGGAGAAGAAATTGCTCGAGCGTCTGCGGGATAGCTGCCGCCTTAAGCGGCTGACGCTGGAGTTTTTGGCGATGGAGGCGGCGTGACGCAGGACGCGGTGGATGCACAGAGCCGGTTCGTGGACTGGCTCGACAGCCAGGTAACCGCGGAGGGTCGAGGCGATCGGGACGACGTCCTGGACGCGGACCCTGCCGGGGTGTACTGGTTGGGCCGGCTGGCTCCGGAAAGCGAGGCGGCCACAGTACGCAGGGAGCGGCGCATGGACCCATGCGCGATTGGCCTGCGAGTGCGGCCTGAGGGCGAGGGGCCATGGACCTTGCGGGCGCGCGTGCGGGCGCTGGCCTGGAACCAGGTGCGGGGTTCGGAGGGACGAGGCGAGAAGTGGGAGAAGACGGCGTCGATCGACGTAGTGTTGCCGATCGAAGTCCCCTTGGGCGCTGCGGGAGCGGCCTTCGGCGGGCGCCAGATCGCCGAGGCCCTTGATGCCGCGGGGGCGGTGGGCTCGTGTGCGGAAGTGCGCGTGACAGATGAGTCCTGGCGCGGCAGTCCTGAGCTCGTAGTGGAACTCGTGAACACCACGCCTGAGGGTTCACGTCAGCGAGGCGAGCGCCATCTCTTCGAGGTGGAACTGACGGTCCTCGACCTGTTGACCACTCCCTTCCTGCTCGAATCCCTGCCCGAGAGTTTTCGCTACGACCGGCGCCTGCCGGCCATCGGCATCAACTGTGGCGTTGCTGTCCGGAGCGCCAATGAACTTGTAACGACCGATCAGGTGGTTGTTGATCGATACCGTCCTGAATACACCTTTGAGCGAACCGACGCACGGCTCCTGCCGTTGACCTTCGAGAACCTTGCCCAAGAACCGGTGGCCACCCTCGCGCGACTGGTGGAGGCGTACGAGGCATGGGGGCTTGAGCACTGGTCTTCGGAAGCCTTGCAACGCCGCGCCACAGAGGAATCTTGGAAGCCGGAGATGCTTCAAGAAGCCGTGGAAGCCGCTGCGGAGCATACGGCCGAACTCCAGCGGCTACGTGCGGGCGCGGCCGTTCTGGAACGGGACGCCGATCTACGCCAAGCCTTCCAGCTCATGAACCGTGCCATGCGCCGCGCGGCCCGTGGGCGCTACGCCGGCTGGCGCCCGTTCCAGATCGGCTTCATCCTCTCAGTGCTGCCCTCCCTGGTGAATGAAGGTGAAGACTGGCAGCAGGTGGAGATCGTGTGGTTCGCCACCGGTGGCGGCAAGACCGAGACGTATCTCGGTCTGCTCGTCCTAGCCGCCTTTTACGATCGGCTACGCGGGAAGCTCGCAGGCATCACGGCCTGGAGTCGATTCCCGCTACGCATGCTGTCCCTCCAGCAGACCCAGCGCTTCGCGGATGCCCTGGCCGCAGCCGAGCTGGTGCGTCGCGAATGCATGATCGGTGGAGAGCCTATTTCCCTGGGTTACTTCATCGGCGCTGGCGCGACCCCGAACGAAGTCCCTACCGCGCCCACCGATCACAACCCCATCGACGTGGACGAACCTCGTATGGCGGACCGTTACCAGGTCCTCACCGCCTGCCCATTCTGCGGGTCCAAGGAGATCCGCATGAAGTTCCACCGCGGTGACTGGACCCTGCGTCACCTGTGCGTCGCGACTGGGTGCCCCAGCGAAGGCAAGCCGCTACCGGTGTACGTCGTCGACCAGGAGATCTATCGCTTCCTGCCCACCGTTGTTATCGGCACGCTGGACAAGGCCGCTCTGATCGCCATGCAGGGAGGCATGCGGGGATTCTTCGAGGGGCCGGCCGGGCGCTGTTCACGTCCCGGCCATGGGTTCACTTACGCGAAGCGAGCCAAACGGCCAACCGGCTGTCTGGTCCCCGATTGTCCTGGTGACACCACCCCCCTGGCAGCTCGGGACCGTGCGCGATTCGCCCCCTCCTTCCGACTGCAAGACGAACTGCACCTGCTCCGGGACTCCCTCGGCGCGGTGGACTCTCACTACGAGTCGTTGCTGGACGCCTTGCAGACGGAACTCACCGGCCGAGCCCCGAAAATCATCGCCTCGTCGGCGACTCTCACTGGATTTGAGCGCCAGGTGAAGGTCCTGTACAACCGACGAGGGCGTGTCTTCCCGGTTCCAGGGCCTTCCGCTCGCGAGTCCTTTTGGTCTCGTGAGACGGATCGGCTGCTGCGCAGGTTCGTCGCGGTGTGGCCGCGCGGGGTCACACTCGAGTGGGTTTCAGACCGTACTACGACCATCCTCCAGCAGTCCGTACGCCGCCTGCTCGACGAGCCCCAGGCCGTATGCGCTCAGGCAGGCGTCGACCTCGTCCACGTGCCCATGCTCCTGAACCTCTACGGCACTCATGTCGTGTATGGCAATACCGTGCGCGATGTCGAGGCCGCCCGGCGCTCTCTCGGAACCCAGGTCCCCGTAAGCCCACTCAACGCCGCCCAACTCACAGGGCAGACTCCTTTCGAAGAAGTGCGCGAGACCCTGCAGCGCCTCTTGCGCCCGGAGGCCAACTTTCTGGAGCGCCTGCACGTCGTCACTGCGTCCTCGATGATCTCGCACGGCGTGGACGTCGACCGGCTGAACGTGATGACGGTGCTCGGTGTGCCGCTGACAACCGCGGAGTTCATTCAGGCTACGGCCCGCGTAGGACGCGCTCATCCCGGCTTGGTTTACGTCATCCACAAGATCGGCCGCGAACGAGACTCCGCCGTCTTCTCCCAGTTCCGGCCCTTCATCGAGCAGGGCGACCGCTTCGTGGAACCCATTCCCATCACCCGCGCCAGCCGTCGTGTACTGGAGTTGACTACCAGCGCGGCAATCGAGTCCCGCCGTCTGTTCGTCCACGAACCGCGTTCTGCTGGCGGACGGTTGACCACCGTGGACCTGCTTCGCAAGTTCACCACCCAGACAGGCTTGACCGCCGAGGAGGAGGCCAGAGCTTGCGCCGCCGCCCTGGGCGTGGCTGAACAACACCATCTGGCCTTCTCCGACGTTTCCCGGCAGCTCGAGACTTACTTCATGCGCCTCGAGAACCCCGGAGACGGAGCCAAGTGGCCCAACCAGCTGCTCGCGCGCGCCCCCATGCGTTCCCTGCGCGATGTCGAAGCCCAGATCCCCGTCAGCGACGACTAATCACAGGGAAGGCACAGCGATGAAGGACGAGCGCAGCGGATCCCAGATCCTCTACAGCTTCCTCCCGCAGCAGACCGCTGACCTCAAGGGCGGAATCTGGCGCACCACCGAATGGAAGGACCCGCGCCCCGTTGATGTCGAGGACTCGATCATCAGAGGCCGCCTAATCTCCGAACTCGAGGGCTGGGTGGGCCGCGGCTTGGACGCCACTGCGGTGAACTACCTGCGCGCGGGCGGTCCGGTCGAAGTCGTCGGCGTTAATCCCGAACGAGGAGTGCGCGTCGAGCGCTTTCCCTTGGTATGGGTGTGCAGAGTGTGCCGGCGTGTAGAGACCGGCGCCGCCAAGACCTGCCAGTGCGGGAATAATCACTGGCGACAGCTGCACTTCGTCGGATTCCACGATTGTGGACTGCTGGAGCAACCAGCGATTCCTCTATGCCGTGAGCATCGGCAGGTCCGCATGCCCCATCAGTCGAGCATGGACGCCGCGCGCATCCGATTCGAGTGCCCCGTCTGCCAGAAGGAGATCCAGAAAGGCTTCGCATGGCGCAAGTGTCCCTGCGGGCGTAGGTACTCCGAGGCCAAGAACGCTGAGTACCTGCGCTACAACGTCCATCGATCCGCCAGCGTTTATACGCCCCAGACCTTCACGCAAATCAACCCAGCAAGCCGCGCCGCGATGCGCCGTGTAACCGAGTCTGGGGGACCGCGTCGTGCCTTGGTTTGGGCCTTGGGTGGTTTTGAGGACTCCCGGCCAGGCGCGGGCCGCCAGACCGAGACCTCCCTAGTCGACCAGCTCGTCGCTTCTGGGCTGACCCGCGCGGTTGCCGAGAAGATGGCCGCTGTGGCTGGCGAAGCAGGTGAACTGGGTGCTGAGGAAGACCTCGGCGAACTCGCCAGTGCCCCCAGCCTGCAAATCGAGGCCGCTGAACGGGAGGCCGTAGACGTCGCCTTGGCGGCGACCGAGAAGGGCTCCCGCCAGCGCATTGCCGACCTCATCACCCCTGCGACTCCGCTCGCCGTTCGAACCCGCTATGAAGGCGATTATCCTGCGGCTCTGCGGCGCGCTGGCCTTTCGGGGGTGGATCTGTTCACAGATTTCCCCGTCCTCAAGGCCGTATACGGGTATACAAGAGGCGGAGGCGAGCCTGGTAACTCCCGCCTTAGTCTGTTCACGGGAAAGAGCGGACGACGAATCTATGCTGATCTACGATCCACTGAGGCGCTGTTCTTCCGCCTCGATCCGCTCCTAGTCCACACCGTCTTGCGTCAACGCGGGCACGTGCTCCCGCCAGCAACTGACGCGCGCACCGCCCGCACTGTTCTCGCCGCCCACGTGACCCCGCCTTCTCGCTTTAGTGACCCGGAGGACGCCTCGCCTGTCGGCCGGGACCTTCTCACCCTTATCCACTCCTACGCACACCGGGCTATCCGCCAACTCGCTGTCTTCGCTGGTGTCGACCGAGAAGGACTGGGCGAATACCTCATCCCTCGACACAACGGCTTTTTCGTTTTCGCTGCCAGCCGCGGCGATTTCGTCCTGGGTGGCCTGCAAGCTGTCTTTGAGAATGACCTACACATTCTGCTCGGCAGCATCGCCGGCGCCGAATCCAGGTGTGCCATGGATCCGGCCTGCGAACGTAATGGCGGCGCTTGCCCCGCCTGTTTGCACCTAGGCGAGCCAGCGTGTGACCACTTCAATCGATACCTGAACCGCACTGCCCTTTTCGGCCCCGACGGCTTCCTCGCCACCACCGCACACCACAAGTCATAACTTGAACGCCATCGCCTCGGCGCTCGCCCTTCCAGCCAGGTGGGGCGAGCGCCGGCCTCATCCTCCAGGACCTTGGCCTGCGGAGCTGGGCGGCTGTGGATGATCCGGAGGGTCGTGATCTATGGCATCGTGGTCAGGTCGGGATTATCGATCATGGAGCGGTGCAGGTGATCGAGATCGACGCCGCAGTGATTCGCCAGCTGAGTATGACGCTCGCGCACGTGCTGGGGGATCGTCTCGCCGTCCCTGGTCGTGATCACGATGCCGGGGCGGGTAGGTGAGTCGATGGCCTCGTTCAGCGCTGCCCAGATGAGGTCCTTCAGGACCCCGGCCTTACCCCAGCAGATGTAGCGCGTGGCGTTGCCGTCAGTGGCGAGACAGTGGTTGGGCTTGCCCTCTACCGTGTCCGGGACCACGGACCAACCAGCTCCGCAGAAGAACTGGACAACCTCGTCCGCCCCGCGGAAACGGCGGCGGACGTACGGGACGAAGTTGCCGATACCCTCCTGAGCCCTGGCGTACTCCTTCATCGGTACGTCCTTGATCCATACCCGGACGTCCTGGTCGCTGGCAAACCTTCGCAGCTCCCCGCCAATATCTGGGTCATCGAACCATCGGCGGTACTGAGCGGTCTTCCCGGGATTGCCCAGGAACTCCCAATCCAGCTCGTCGGCGGTGCGGTACATGCTGAGGAGGATGCGACGTCGAAGAGCTTCCGGAAGGTTGAGCTGCGGCAAGGCGGTTACTCCAAGGCGGCGAGGGCGGACGGGAACTGCAGGCGGTGCTCGTCGTACGCGGTTTCGAGACTGGCCGCGTCCTTGATCCACTCTTCCATAAGGGTCGCAACCCGTTGGTCGTTGAACTCAATTTGTGATGGGGCGACTTGGTCCAGGACTTCGACCTCACCACCCTCCAGGCTTCGCTTCATGTTGAGGGCCGCCGCGATGCGGCGTAGATCGCTGACGAAGTCGAGCACCGTCACCCGCTCCTTGCCCTCCCGGAGTCGCAACCCCCTTCCCAGCTGCTGGACGAAGATGCGCCGGGAGTGAGTAACCCGGGCGAAACAGAGGATGTTGACGTCGGGGACGTCCACCCCCTCATTGAGGATGTCAACCGAGGTGAGGATGGGGACGTCGCCGCTACGGAAGGCTAGGAGGCGGCTTTGCCTCTCACGTTTGGCCAGGCCGGCGTGTAGGGCCAGGGCCCCGGACCACAAGGGGGTGCGACGCAGTAGTTCGGCTAGTCGCTCGGCGTGCTCAACTGTGCGGCAGAACACGATGGCTCGGGGATTGGCGGTTGCTGCCCATGCGGCAGCCAGCTCATCTCGGATGGACTCGTCCCGCTGTGGCAGGAAGAGACGGGCGTTGAGGTCAGCTAGGCCGTACTCGTGCTCGCTAGCCGCTTTCACGACATCCCAGTCGACGTTGTCGACGAACAACCGGTAATCCACCTGTGCCAGGTAACCCCGACGCATGCCCTCCTCGATGCCGAGCGTGTAGCTCGCCGGCCCGAAATGGTGGCTGATGTCGTGCGAGTCTCCTCGCCAGGGTGTGGCCGTGACGCCGAACTGCCTAGCGGTAGATAGCACGTCGAGCAGCTCGTCGTACTGACCGTCCTCGCCGACGTGGTGAGCCTCGTCAACCATGACGAGTGCCGGCCGGTAGCCGAAGCGGGCGGCTGGCAGAGCGGAGCCCACCGTGGCACACGTCACTCCGGACAGGTCGTCCGGGCGAGTATCCCCAGTGAGGAGACGGGTCGGGATGTCCTTGGGGAGGTGTCGCCAGAGGGCGCGCTCCAGCTGCTGGACAAGATCCTTGGCGTGAGCGACTACGAGAACCTGATCCGTGGGGTGACGGCGGAGGTGCGCCGCGATGACCTCGCCGCCGACCACCGTCTTGCCGAGCCCCGTAGCCAGGATGAGCAGGGCGCGTCCGTGTGAGTCCAGGTCCTTGTCCAGGGCCCAAAGGGCTTCGGCCTGGTAGGGGCGAGGCGTCACCTCTCCGAAGCGGGGCGGGATCCCTTTGAAGCTGCGGGCGAGGTGACCGCCCTCCCAGAGGTGGATGCTGGGACGGATACGCGACAGAACGTCGACTCGGCGTCGGGTTTCCGAGCTGAAGCGGCTGTTAGTTACGACGACGGCCTGATGCGCGCTGTAGTGGTCTCGCGCGTTGTCGACCTCGTCCACGGCTTCAGCGCCGACGACCCCCCGTCGCTTCCACTTGCACTGGAAGACCCACAGCTCTCCCCTCCGACGAGCGAGGACGTCGCCACCCTCGTCACCGGAGCCATCGATAACGGCGACGTCCGTGAAACCGAGATGCCAAAGGAGCCGCTCGACACGCCTAGGGAACTGCAGTGGCCCGGCGTCGAGAAGTGGGCCCGGGTCCAGGAAGCTGTGCATCGCCTCTCCGATCCTCAGCTGTCGTCCGCGAGGTCACGGGCGATCAAGCGGCAGCTGACGCGAATGCGCCCCAACTCCTCTGGAGTGACCTTCGGCCGGTGCTGCGCGAGGAGCGCCAGGTCGCTCAGAGGGTTCATCAAGCGTTCCACGATCAAGTCGCGGGCGTCCGAGGCCGACAGCGCGGCATAGGAGCGTCGGAAGACCTTCCCGTCCATAAAGAGGGCCGGCGACTCGCTGATGACGCGCAGGACGGCACTGGCGGGAGCGAAACGGATGAAGTCCCCGTTGTTGACCGCCTCGTTCCAGTCGAGCCCGGGCTCGGACTCCAAGGCGAAACGCTCCTCGGCGGCCTCCCTCTCGTCCGCTCGTAGTTGCAGCCAGTGAACAGCGGGGGTCTCCGCGATCACCGGGGCCATCAAAGTGCGGATCCGCTCCAACAACCGCTCGGCCTCGTCGGCCATCGCGGTCGGTGTGAGGCGGGGGCTGGAGGAGCGCTCCTTGAACAGGAGCAGCAACTGCGACAGCGGCGTGGAGTTGTCGTTCTGCCGGACGCGCATGTACTCGGCCGCCTCCAGCAGCGCGATGTCACGCATGTCTGCCCCGTGCTCTCGGTAGAGCTGGTGATCGGAGTCGACGAAGACCTCCAGCTGCGGAGAGCGCAGCATGATGGCGAAGGCCGGGGTCTCCTGATCCTTGGCGTTGGTGAGTCGCTGGTCCCGTACGGCCCAGACCCTCAGTTCGATCCGACCCATCTCGGGAATCAAGTACTCGCCGGCGAGGTCGGGGAACTGGTCCGCGTTGTCGCGATAACGCTGCAGCCTTTGTTCGAAGGTTTCTACCGGCGCCGGATCGTCGGCCAGCGGTACGTCCTCTGCCCCGGGGACTTCCTGATCGCCGTTCTCCTCGCCAGGAGTGACGGGCCCAAGGCCCGGCAGGAGCTCGTCGGTGTCACTGTCCGAGTCGGAACCCGGGTCGTCCTGGTGCGGATGATCGTGGCCGTAGGCCGCCTCGTACCAGATATCGTCGCTCTGGTAGTCGGGATGGTCGTCCCGAAACAGCTTCGCCCACTGGACGGTCTTCTCGTGGATGGCTTCCTTGCCGTTTCCGGGTACCAAGTAGTTCAGGCCGGGGTCCTGGCGGCGGAAGCCTGAGTACAGGAGTGCGAGCGGGCCGTCGTTTTCCGGGAGCTGGCGCCGCTTGGCGATCTCCGGGCGCAGCGGACTCTCCCCACGAATGGCCCGCAGTACCTGGTGCCACTCGGCGGTCTCGAACTCGAACGCAGTCTTCTGGTAGTTCGGGGTGACGTGGTCGCAGTGGATCTCCCCGACGATGCGCCCAGTCGCGGCCTTGGAGTCGATCGGGTACTCGAGTTCTGGCTCGCCGAGGCCGTCCTCGTCGGTCCAGTAGAAGACCCGCTTGTCCTTGAGGAGGATCTTTCGGCCGTTGCGCAGGAAGTCGATGCCATAGTCCGTGCGGTGAACGTAGCGCTGGATCCCGAGCCAGCCCCAGATACGGCGGGAACGAACCTCAAGCCGGTCCTGGTCACACTCACGGCAGCGATCAACGTCGAGCGGGTTCCAGTACCCGCAGGCCATGCACGCCTTCTTGTCCGAGAGGGGGACGTCTATGCGCTGAACGGCGCTGATCTCAACGCCTCGCCGTGTGACGGTGCGCTTCTCATCCCAGACACACGGCTTCCTGGGAGGCAGCTTCTTGCCGTTGATCGTCAGTCGGAAGCCCCGCTCGGTGAGGAGGTAGCTGTACACATCACCCAGCTTTTCCCTGATCACCTTGAGGGCGTTGGGGCGACGAAGCGCCTCGAACTGCTCCCCCTTGAGGTCGCTGATGGTGATGACGGTCCCGTGCTCAGCAGGGTTCGCCTTGGGCACCTGGCGGTACGGAGCCTGGTACGCGGCCGACGCCTCGATCTGCGGAAGATCAAGCGTGACCTCGGTCCAGTAGGAGTCGCCGGAACGCCCTGTACGGACGACCGTCTTGCGACCGAGGCGGGCTGTCGCGATGTTGAAGCCCATGCCGAACAGACCGAGCGCGCCGTGTCGGCCGTTTCCGCTCCAGCCAGCGCTGATCGCATTACGCACCTCGTCCAGACTCATGCCTCGGCCGTTGTCCTGGACGATCACTTCAGCCGTAGACCGGAAGTCCTGCGCGGTCGGCAGCGAGATGCTCACGGTGGGCCTCTCGCCGCCCGTCTCGGGAGAGGACTGGAACACGTCGAAGGCGTTGTCCACGAGCTCGGCGAGGCACTGCCAGGCCGCGAACTCGATGTCCCCCAGGACACCGAGGATGCGGGGGTGCGGCATCACGTTGATGTACTGGCCCTCAGACATGCGTCGTCGCTCCCCGGGTGACCGCGTCGTCCTTGATGAAGTGCGTATGACCGGCGGGGACTGAGCTTCGCGTTGCCCGCGACTCGCCCCCCCAGATACCTCGCGTCAGCATGCGTTTACTCTACTGACGCCCACTGACAATCAGTTCGGGATCCGCAGGACCAGCCCGCGCACCAGCGGCGACGCACCGCCGACGATCCTTCCTCACGCATGCCAGACTGGTTCTCATGATCCGAGAGCCCGCCGAGGTAACCATCGATGAGAACGGTCGGGTCGAGCTGCCCGTGGGCCTACTGGCGGAGGCCGGCCTTGGATGCGGCAGCCGTCTGCTCGCCTATAGCGCGGGCGACGGCCGCATCGTGCTACGTCGCGCTGAGGACGCCGTCGCCGACCTTCTGGGAGATGGCGACCTGTGAAGCACGCGTCTTAGGAGCCGTGACCCGGCGCCGCGCCCTCACAAGGGCGATGATCTTGTCAGCCGCCTCCGATGGGTCCTCGTGCTCCCAGACCCGCACAGGCAGCCACCCCGACTGCTCCAACAGGCGGTTGGTCTCGGAATCCCTCGCGCGGTTCCCCTCGATCTTGTCTCGCCAGAACTCCTCGTTCGTTCCCGGCCACCGGCAGTGATCCGGACAGCCGTGCCAGAAGCACCCATCCACGAACACGGCCACCCTCACGCCGGGGAAGGCCACGTCAGCGGTTCGCCGCACACTCGCCATAGGGCGATGCGAGACGCGGTATCGCACGCCCCGCTCATGCAGGTGTTTGCGTAGGAGCTTCTCCGGGGTCGTGTCACGTGATCGGTTACCCCGCATGGAGGCACGAACCGAGCGGCTCGCCGCCCAGGACGACGCCGGCGTTTCCTCCTCGGGCAGCACGTGGCCACGCTCGATTGCCCTGCGCCAAGCCTCGGCGAGGTTCTCGCGTCGGGTGGCGTGGTCGACCTCCCCGAGGTACACGGGCTTTCGCGTGGTCCCCCTGTCCGACCAGCGCAAATAGGCCCGGATCCGGCGGGTCTTGGTCAGCATCTTAAGCTCGACGGACGCGCGCGCTCGGCGGCCATCGCCCAAGTCTACCCAGCGCCGGTCCGGCCCGCCCGCGGCTTTGTCCTGCTCCGCCGTCGCTTGAGCCCTCGTCCTGCCAGGCCGCCCTTTCCAAGCCCGCTCGGGTGGCTGCTTGTCCTTCCAGCGGGCCTGGCGTGGAGTCGCTTTCGCGGAGGTCACCGTGTGCTCCGCGCGTTGTCCAAGGCGGTAGCCACTGCCTTAGCGAAGACCTCACCCAACAGAACGGGAACGGCGTTCCCGAGTTGACGCATCTGCTCTCCTCGTGGACCCTCCAGCACCCAATTGTCCGGGAACGTCATCACGCGAGCCGTCTCCCGGACGGTCATGTACCGGTGCTTGTACCTCCATCCGCCCGGAGCGGAGGGGTCGCGAACGCGGTCGTCGGTCAGCATCACCGACTCACCGCCCGGCACCCCGTGGACGCCCGCCTTCACCGTTTTCGCCGGGCGGTCCAGCTCGTTGGGAGTGTGCCCCTTGTAGATGCGCGCGCCGGGCCAGCCGATGTGGTTCGTCACGCCTCCCAGGTAGCGCTCCTGTCGGTCGAGGTGTGCCCAGGGAACGGGCGGCAGGGGCGGCTCACCGTTCAGTCCGGCGAGCGCGTCACGGAATGTCCTCCAGGGAAGGAGTGACGCCTCCTCGGTATCGAAGGCGGTCTGCTTCGGCAGCTCCGCCATGACTCGATCGCGGACGTGGTCCGGCACTTGGTGGCGGTCCCAGTAGTCGCCCTCCCGCATGGAGCGGACCAGGGCGGCATGTGAGTGGGTGGGCTTCACGCTCCGCTCGAACGCCTCAATGTCCACCCCGAGGTCTCGGCGGAAGGCGACGATGATCACCCGGTTCCTGACCTGCGGCACCCCGTAGTTCGCCGCGTTGACGTTAGTAGCGACGACGTCATAAAGCTCGTGGCCTCCAGATGGGTCGGAGGTACGGCCGGCCTTCAAGTCGGCATCGTAAGCACGCAGGAGCGCGTCGTGCTCCTGCCACGTGCTGTCCGGATCGCGTTCCAGGTACGGATAGGCCAACTCCCGCAGGATGTATTGGAAGTAGGGCTCGAAGGACTTACGCCGAAGACCGACCACGTTCTCGCAGATGACGGCCTTCGGCTGGATCTCGCGAACGGCACGGAACATCTCTGGGAACATGTTCCGCTTGTCCTCGTCCCCCTTGGCGATCCCCCCCAGGCTGAACGGCTGACAAGGCGGCCCGCCAGCCAGCACGTCAACCTTGCCACTCAGATACTTCATGTCGAGCCCGCGGACATCGCCTTTGACGAGGGGGACGGGGCCGCCAGGCTCCGGGATCCACTCCTCCGGGCCCCGCTCCTTGGCGCCGTTCGCCTCCAGCGTCTCGCAGGCGCGTGTGGCGACCTCGCTGTAGAGGAGCGGCCTGAAACCCGCCCGCCCGACGGCCATGGCCAAGCCGCCACCGCCGGCGAACAGCTCCACCGCCGTACGGTCAGGAGATCGTTCTTCTTGCTGCTCAGACATTGTAAAACCATACCGCGGAGTAGGGCTCTTGGGAAGGGTGATGCACTGAGCCATCACCTGAGTCAAGGGGGCGCGTTGGGTTTATAGGCGTGCGATACCGCCAGACGTCCCGCGTTTTTTTCGCGCCCCACGTACCCGGCAACAGTCCCGCCTGGCGAGGCACGGTGGCCAAGGAGAGGACAGGCACGGATTCAGCCGCCTACGGGCGGGTCGACCCAAAGGTGCGCTCTCGGCCAACTACGACAGTGATCTCCGGACCGCGTCGACCAGTACAGCCGCACGCACGTCGTCACCGCCCGTGATGATCTTGTTCATCGCGTATCCGAAGGCAACACCATGCTCCGGATCGGCGAAGGCGAGCGACCCTCCTCGGCCCGTGTGCCCGAATGACCTCGGCCCGATCATCGGGTTGCTCTCGGTGGGCAGCATGTACCCGGCGCTGAAGCGGCTAGGGATCAGCATGACCTGGTCCTTACCGTTGGCCTGCTCCTCGGTCGCCGACGTCAGGGCGCTCGGGGAGAGCAGGCGAACTCCGTCCACCTCGCCGATCAGCGCGGCGTACATGCGCGCCAGCGCGCGTGCGGTGCCGATGCCGTTGGAGGCCGGGAGTTCCGCGGCCTGTACCTCCGGTGAGTCGAAGTCGATCTCGGAAGGGTCGGTGACAGCGTACGCCCTGTTGCTGAATGAGTTCGGGTCCCGCCATGCGCCGACCTGCTCGCGGAGTTCCTCGGGCACCGACTCGGTGGGCAGTGTGGTGAGGTCGACGTCGGGCCGCTGGTGCACCATGCGGCTGACTCGATCGCGCTCGCCGACGGGCAAGCCGATGAAGAAGTCCAAGCACAGCGGGGCCGCGATCTCGTCGGCGAAGAAGCGGCCCGGTGAGCGGCCGGACACCCGTCGGATCACCTCGCCGACCAGCCAGCCCCAGGTCCGGCCGTGGTAGCCGTGCGCTGTGCCCGGAGTCCAGAGGGGGCGTTGCGCGGCCAGTGCAGCCGTCATCGGGTGCCAGGCCAGCGCATCCTTCAACGGCACCGGCTGGTCCAGCGCGACCAGGCCGGCCTGGTGGGATAGGAGCCAGCGCACCGGGATGTCCGCCTTGCCGTTCGCGGCGAACTCCGGCCAGTACTTCGCGACGGGCGCGTCCAGGTCGAGTGCTCCGCGCTCGGCCAGCATGTGCACGGCGGTGGCGGTCGCTCCTTTGGTCGCCGAGTAGACCAGTTGCAGCGTGTCACGCGTCCAGGGATGACCGGTTTCGGCGTCGGCCACGCCACCCCACAGGTCCACCACCGGTCGGCCGTTCCGGTACACGCACACCGCCGCGCCGAGGTCTCCGTGCCGGGTGAAGTTCTCCATGAACGCCGCCCGCACCGGCTCGAACCCGGGGGCCACCTCACCGTTGATCGTCGTCATGTCGGCCATCCTGGCAGTCTTGCAGCCCTCTTCACCGAGACGGCTCGTCCCCGGTGGTCAGACGGTCGACATCAAACGGCGACGGACAGTTCCTGCAGACGCTCGCGGAACTCCCGAACGGGAGGTACGGACTTGTGCGGCTCCAACCGCGTGGAGAACTCCTTGAGGCGGTTCAGGGCCCGAACGGAGCTGACACTGTCCTCCAGCAGTCCGGCGCCGTAGTTCGCGGCGTCCAACGCACCCTCCAGGTCACCACCGGCGAGCCGCGCCTCAGCCAGACGGCTTGACCGCACCGCCTTGTCCCGGGGGGCGGCTCTCGTCACGGACGTCTCCAGGGAACAGGTCGCGCGTTCCACCTGCCCCGAGCGCAACAGGACCTTTCCCTCGGTCGACCGCAGTTGTGCCTCGCCGAACCAGTCGAGCCAGTCAGGGTTCTCATCCGTCACGTGGCGCTCCCACAGGGAGGTGGCACGGTTGAGTGCCGCGCCGGCCTCGCGGTGGTCGCCGTCGCGTGAGAGCGCCTCTGCCTTGTGCAGGTAGAGGAACGACTGGGTACAGGGCGACAGAGAGCGTGGCGCGTTGTCGATCGCGGTCGAGATGAGGTCGACACGCTCAGCGGTGCGCCCGGCCTCGGAGACGTGCACGCCCATCTCCGCGAGGATGAAAGCGCCGAAGGCGTCGTCGGCGGCGGTGCGGGCGCTGCGGAGGGCGCCGACGTAATAGCGCTGGCCTGCGGATCGTAGACCGGCGTCGTAGGCCATCCATCCGGTCAGGTGCGACACGCGGGCCGCCAGCGCGTACAGCCGGAGCCTGACCTTGTCGGTGTAGCGGCCACCGCTGAGGAGGCCGGTGACTAGAGCCAGATCGCCTCGCGCCTGTTCCAGCAGCCGCGCGCCGCCAAGCTGGTCGTCGAGCGTGCGGAGGGTGCTGATGCGCTGCTCGATCGTCGAGACCATCGTGTCCGTGACCCGGTCACCGTTGAGCGCCGTGGCCATGGCGGACGGCGCATCTACCCAGCTTGCCGCGAGACCCGTCAGAGCGGCTCCCGTGATGGTCAGGAAGCCTCTGCGATCCATCCGTCCACTCCCCACCAGATCGGACAACGCCTCGACGGTACCGGCCTCTGTCCAGGGAGCGGTAAGCCCGGTCACCTCCCAGACCGGGAGCCAGCGGGGCCATCCCTCCGTACGAGCCTGCTCATACGGGACGCCCAGCAGGTCGGCCAGGACACGCTGGGCGTCCGCGTCCGGCTCCTGACCCTGTGCCCACTTCCAGACAGTCGTCCGGTTGGTCGCCAGCGGGATACCGAGCTTCCTCCCGTGCTCCTGCATGAGCCGGGCGAATTCGGCCTTGCCCCATCCACGCGTCTGGAGGAGGAAGCTCAGCGGATGGACTGCTAACGGCTGGGCAGGCACGTCATCACTCCTGTCACCCCCTCAAGGCGTAGCTGTGAGGCTACGTCTCGTGTCCGGCTACGGGGAGGGCGTCCCCAGGGGAAACCCCCTAGAAACGTTCCGACGGGCCGGGGTAGCGGCGTTGACTGGGTATCAGCCGCCAGCGAGCGCCCAGCTGAACGCTTGCGGGGCGGTTCCTCAGATCGGCGGCTCCATTCCCGCGCCCCCCGTCGGGGATGGAGCCGCTCTCCAGCTCTTCGGAGGCGTCCGCCATGCCCACGCTCGTCCATCGGTTCGACCTCGCGGGTACCGAATCCGAGGTGCCCCTGGCTCGGCGCGAGATCGTCGACAAGGTACGCGCATGGAGTGTGCCGCCGGACGAGGAGGCTGCCGACGCCGTCGGACTCGTCGCCTCCGAGCTCATCACCAACGCCGTGGTCCACGGGGCGGGGCCGATCACCGTCACCCTTTCCCACCGGCCTGGTCGCTTGGTGATCGATGTCCTGGATGGCGACCCGTCGGTTCCTCGGCCCGGATGTGCCCAGGCGGACGACGAGCATGGGCGCGGTCTGGCGCTGGTCCGACTACTCGCGGCGCACTGCGCCTGGGAGCCCGCCGGCCCCGGTAAGCGGGTATGGGCCGAGCTGGCGCTACCCACGGTGGTTGAGGGAAAACCTGCCGCCACCGGTCCGCGTGGCTTATTCGCGATGTGGGCCAAGTGCCGGGGCGGAGTCCAGTCCGAGTTGCTGACGGTGGCAGTCGCGTGACGGGGAAACACGCAGTACGGGCGGATCCGTCTCCGGACCGCGATGTGGTCTTCCGCCTCACCCGCCGCGACATCGACCCCGTCACAGGTGAGCCGACGGCCTACGCACTGTGGGACCGGCATGAATGGCAGACCCACGGCGAGTGCTGGCTGTGGTGCGGCCGTGACGACGTCGAGGTGACGTGGATCGGGCCCGTCCGCTCGAGCGGCATGCACGCGGCTCTCTTTGCGTGCCGCGCCTGCCTGTACGCACTGGATCAGCGTGTCCTGGAGGCCAACATGCGCCAGGACGCGGCCGTCCTCCCGGTGAGCAACCAGGCCGCCTGGTCGTAGGCGCGGAGTCCGGGCTCACCGAGCCCCCCAAAGACCGCCGCCTCACGGAAATCCATCTCTCCCACGGCCGTGAGGCGGCCATGACCTTCCGCCGGATCCCCGGCGGGAGACCCGAAGAGGAAGGAGCACGAGGTGGAAGAGCGCACGGCACCGCCTCCGGCCCGTAGCGGCCTGCTGATGGCGGTCGAGGAGCTGACCGCCGTGCACGACCGGTACGACAGCCTTCGGTCCGACAACGCCGGAAGCTCCGGCGATGCGCCGTGGCCGGGCGGCGACGGCAACCTGCACGACAGCGAGTAGGCACGCACGCACCAAGCGGCGGGGGCCGGCACGACTGGCCGTGTCGGCCCCCGCCGTGTCCGCATCAGGCGACCACACCGTTGGAGGCACAGCGATGGAACATCGATTGATCACCGCGATTGAGACAGCACTCGGGTGGAGCGGGGCCGAGGAGCTGGGCAAGGGCTTCGCGCGGGGCGGTCTGGACGATCCCGCGCTCCTCTCCCGCCTCCTGACCCCGAACCGGCTGCTCGACATTGCCATGCGCAGGAGCCTGAACCGCCCCCAGTTCCGGTGCTTCCAGAAGGGTGTGGAGGTGCACCCGGCCGTCTACTACACCGACAGCGTCAGTCCCCGGGGCCAGAGCATCCCCATGGTCAACATGCGCAGCCTCGGAAACCTCCTGCGGGAAGGCTCGACGCTCATCCTCGACCAGGCCAACGTCTTCGACCCGACGATGGAGGTCGCGTGCAGGGCGCTGCAGTGGTGGTCCCATGAGCGCGTGCAGGTCAACGCGTACCTGACGACGAACGACGCCGCCGGCTTCCCCCTGCACTGGGACGACCACGACGTCGTGATCGTGCAGCTCGCCGGGGAGAAGGAGTGGGAGGTGCGCGCGGCTTCCCGTAAGGTCCCCATGTACCGGGACTCCGACCCCAACGGCACGCCGAGCGACGAGATCATCTGGTCCGGCGTGATGAGGACAGGCGATGTCATGCACATCCCCCGAGGCTACTGGCACCAGGCGACCCGGACCGGCAGCGGCTCGGGGAAGAGCCTCCACGTCACCTTCGGCATCACCAAACGCACCGGCGCCAGTTGGCTCGCCTGGCTTGCCGACTGGTGCCGCGAGCACGAGATCTTCAGGCACGATCTGGACCGCTGGCACGGCCCCGACAGGGCACCTCTTACCGAGGCCGCCACGACGCTGCTCGGCGAGCGCTCCCCGGCCGCTTACCTGGCCGCGTACGAGCAACAGACGACACTGCCTCGGCACGTGCCCTTCCTTGACATTCTCGGGCCGCTGGATGCCGTGGTGTGCACCACCCACTTCCCTCCCCGGATCCAGGAGAGCGGGGAGACCGTCGACGTCTTGGCCTCGGGGAAGAAGCTGACCCTCGCGGCCAAGGCTCTGCCGGCGCTGCGTTTGCTCCTGAGCGGTAGGCCGGTCGTGCTGGAACAGGCTGCGACCCTCGTCGGGGCCGAAGTGGCGGAGGTCGCCGAGATCCTGGTGGAGGAGGAGTTGTGCGCGGTCCTGACCCCCGAGTTGTCCTCGGGCTACACCGGTCTCGTCACGAACGCCGGCTCCTGACCGGCGCGCTGGATCTGGGCGTCACTGCGCTCGACACCAGCACCAACTACGCCAGCTTCCGCTCGCACCAGATCCTGGCTCGGACAGCCGGTGACCTGCTGCCGAAGTTCACGGTCTCCACGAAAGTCGGCTACTTCCCGGGACCCGATGGGGCGGAGCACTCCCTGGATCCCGTGCGGCTGAAGGCGGCCGTGGAAGAGGCGGCCAAAGACCTCGGACGTGCGCCGGACATTGTGTTCCTGCACAATCCGGAACAGTCGCTCCGGGAAGCCGTGCCGTACAACAAGGATCTGCTAGCTGCGGCGTGTACGGCCCTGGATGACGCAACAGCGAAGGGGCTGTGCACCGCGTGGGGCGTCGCGTCGTGGGATCCGTCCCCGCTTCTGAGCATGGTCGCGCCGGCCGTGCCGAGGCCGTCGGTCCTCATGGTCCGCGCCGGATTGCTGGTCGGAGCCAGAACGCTGGACGCAGCGGACACCCTCATCGACGCCTGGGATCTCAGCGATGGCGAAGTCTGGGGGATGAGCCCCTTTGGGGGCGCCACCAGTGCCTCCGTGTGGGACAGGGTCGACCCGTGCCTCTTCCTTCAGGCCGGCGGCCGGCTGTCCCGCGTACAAGCAGCGTTCAGAACCGCCTACCACCTCCCGCGGGTTGGCTCCATCGCCGTGGGCACCGACGAACCGGCCCACTTGGGGGAACTCGTTGGAGCGCTGGCAGGCCAGGTGGAGGAGCGAACCGTGCAGGAGTACCGGAGGCTCCTTCGCGACCGCTCGGGTGATCAGTCCTCCTGAAGGTCCTTGATGACTTGCCCGGCCATGCGCCGCGCGGGCTCCAACCGAGGATCCTCCGGGTGCGCGTACGGCCCGAGGATCTTCGAGCAGACGAACAGCGTCATCAGCTTGCCGTCCCGGCTCTCCAAGTCCCGCCGACGCTCCTGCCGTACACGATCGGCCAGAGACGGGACGGCAAGCGAGCTCCCCCACAGCGAGGCGGAATCAAGCCCCTGTGGGGCGTTCCCCCAGTCCTCCCAGTCGAAGAGACTGAACACCGGCGCCGTCACGTTGGCCCAGTTGAGGTCGGCGTGGGCCGGCAACCAACGCTGGACGGTCGTATCGAAGTCGCCGGAAAAGACAGCTCGGATGGACTCAGTGACCGACGCCTGGGTGATGGTGTCGGTGTCAGGGGTAGCGACCCGCCTCGTCTGGTGCGCTGCCAGCGCGTCCAGAGAGGCGCTCAACCCATCCCACCACTCGTCCGGGAGTTCGGGGTCCTCACTCAGAATGGCGCTTCCGACGGGAGCGGCTGGCAGGAGGTCGGTTTCGTCAGCTCGCCACATGACCGGTTCGCCAACGTCCCGCCAGACCACGCACCCCCGCCATGTCGGCTGGGTGACGCCATCCAAGCGGGCGGCGCATTCGGTGCCGTTCCATCCTTGATCGGCGATCTTGTCGAGCAAGCGTCGCTCGATGCGGACCCAGGTATCGCGGTCTGTCCTGGCTCCCACGGACCGGCGCTTTCGTACCACCGTACCCGGGAGGAATCGCACCTGCAGAGACCGCGCGACGCGATCCAGAACCTTGTCAACCGGCTGTACGCGTAGGTCAACAGCCTGACTCGTGGAGACCGAGAGCGTCATACACGCGACCGTAGCAGCGGGGCGGCGAGAGGTAGCCCAACACGAGGAACCAGCGGCTACGTTCGGCTACTTCCAGTACCTCACGGGACGTGATCACATGAGTCTGTTCACAGGAACCGCCGGCTACTACCGTCAGTTCCGCCCCGGCATCCCGGAAGACGTCGCCGACACCTTGGACAAGGCCGCTCCGTCCCGGTCCGGGGGTCGGCGTCGCCTGCTGGACGTCGGCACCGGCACCGGACTGGTCGCCGAGGCACTGCTCGACCGGTTCGACGACATCATCGCCATCGACAACGATGCCGACATGCTGACTGTGGCGGAATCGGCGCTGCGCCCGAAGCTGCCCGAAGGCACGCACCTGTCGCTCATCGAGAGCACCGCAGAGGACTTCGTGCCACCCGCCGGCTGGAAAGCCGACCTGGTCACGATCTGCCGTGCGTTCCATTGGCTCGACCAGCCCGCCGTCCTGGCCCACCTGGACGATCAGGTCGCACCCGACGGTCTGGTGGCCATCTTCGGGGACACCAACTTCTGGACCGCGACCAGTCCGTGGAAGGAAGCCGTCCGGGACGTCGTCAGGAAATTCCTGGGCGAGGAACGGCGCGCGGGCTCCGGCACCTTTCAGCATCACAACCGCCGTACAGCGAGATCATGGAGGAGTCGCCCTTCGATCGGGTGGAGGAGGCGCGGATCCCCGTGCGCCGCACCTGGACCGCCGAGAGCATCCTCGGCTACCTCTACTCCACCTCATTCGCCGCACCCCATCTCTTCGGCGACCGGCTGCCGACACTTGAGACCGCAGTCAAGGAGCGGCTCGCGGCCCTCAGCGAGGACGACACCTTCCCTGAGGAGAACGAATTTCTGATCCGCTTTGGGCGGCGGAGTGGGAGGTGAGTGCGGCGTTGCGAGACGCGGCTTGGCGCGGCGCGTAACACGCCGTGTGAGAACCTCGGCGCTTAGGGTCAGGTACATGACCGCACGGGAGCGCGTTGTCGTAGTCGGGGGTGGGGTGGCAGGGCTCACCACCGCCGTCGTTCTCGCCGAGGCCGGGGCGTCGGTGCACGTGATCGCCGAGCAGGTGCCTGGTGTCACGTCGCTGGCGGCCGGGGCGATGTGGGGTCCGTACCTGGTCGAGCCGAAGGACAAGGTCGAACAGTGGGGACAACGGTCCCTGGAGATCTTCCGGCATCTGGCTCAGGACCCGGCGACGGGCGTCCGGCTCACCAGAGGCATAGGCGTCCCGGACGGCTGAGGCCGCGCCGGCCTGGGCCACGACCCTTCCGGGCTTCCGGCCGTGCGCGCCTGCCGAACTCCCGACAGGGTTCACGGCTGGCTACCGGTTCACCGTGCCACTGATCGACATGCCCACCTACCTCGACTACCTCCTGCGCCGGCTGCATGATGCCGGGGGAGTGATCGAGCAGCGACGGCTGACCTTGCTCTCGGACGTCGGTCCGGCCTCGATGATCGTCAACTGCGCGGGCCTCGGGGCACGCGACCTGGTTCCCGACCCTGCCCTTCGACCCATCCGTGGTCAGCATGTCGTGGTCACCAACCCGGGGCTGACCGAGTTCTTCTCAGAGGACACCGGGCTCTCACCGGATCTGCTCTGCTTCTACCCCCACGGTGACACCGTCGTGCTGGGCGGCACAGCGATCGACGGCGAGGGCGTCCTTGCCCCCGATGACAACGCGGCGGCCGGCATCCTCGCCCGCTGCGCCGAGGTCGAACCCCGCCTCGCCGAGGCCCGCGTCCTGGAGCACAGGATCGGCGCTCGGCCGACCCGCGCCACGATCCGTGTGGAGAGCGGCCGGTGGGAGGACGGCACCCTGGTCGTGCACAACTACGGGCATGGAGGCGCCGGCGTCACGCTGTCGTGGGGGTGCGCCGAGGAGACTCGGGCGTTGCTTTTCCGTCAAGTGATCTAGGCGTAGAGGAGCAGACGTTGCGACGTCCGGCGCGCGGGATCGTTCAGGGAGCTCCAGCCCGCTTGTAGCCGACCCAGAACCGGCCACCGGCCTGCCTGAGCACGTCGTCCACGACGGCCGTGAGGGGCTCTACTGTCCCGCCCAGTACCTGCTGTAGGCCATGGTGGAGGCGTGTGCTGAGCCCCGGTGCGGTGGTCCCCAGGCGGCGTGCCAGCCACTTCCCACCGCCTCCCCAGGAACCGCCAACGGCCAGCGCGAGCTCACCGGTGCGTCGGACCAGTTCGGTCGAGATGAACAGGCGCTCGTTCTGGTCGTTGCTTCCCGCGAGGTCGTCCAGGAGGTCGGTGATCGCGTAGCGGCGGTCATCGATCTCTTCCGCCGACGCCGGGGGTGGTCCGGAGGCGGTCAGCTTCCGGGCCTGTGCAGCGAGGAGTGCTCCGAGTCCGTCGGTGTCGAAGAGCAGCTGCCCGTCGGCGCACATCCACAGCAGTGGTGACCGGCGCTTGCGTAGTTCCCGTTCGACGTAGGCGTGCCACGTCGCCTCGGTGTGCACGAACATCTCCACCGGCCAGTCGGCGTATTGGAGACTCGCGCGGTACGGGGCTGGGGCTCCGTGGAGCAGGACCACGATGTCGAGGTCCGACGTTGCCGTGCGGCGGCCCGTCACGACGCTGCCGCCCAGGAACGCGGCGCGCGCTTCGGGGTGCTGTTCAGCTACGACGGCGCGTGCGGCCTCGATCGCATCCATGCGGCAACTATCCGCACGGCCCTCGCCGCACGCACGTCGTTTTCCGCGGTTGGACTGCAATACCTTGCACTTTGCGTCTCAGTTCACCGGGGGCAGACAGCAAAGATCCACGAATGGCTGGCCAACGCTGCAGCGGCATGTGAACCTAGACGACCTTCTCGTAAAACACCAGGTCAAAGAGGTGATTGCCCGTGACTACGGCGTCCTCGGGCCCCGGATTCTCCACCACTGTCGAGGCCCTGCGGCTGCGTGAGTGGCTGCTCGGCCCGGGCCAGGCCACGCTTGTGATGGATCAGTTCTCCGCCGACGACTTCCACCTGGTCGTGGACGACCGCGCGGACGTGCATGTCAATTCGAAGGACGGTCGCTTCTACCTTGGTTGGTTCCCGCTCGGGCGTCCTGGCACCGACGGCGAGGGGTGGAAGATCGCCGTCACCGGAACGGCCAAGGTGCGCGGCTACCAGATTTCCTTCGATACCGAGACGCCGGCGGATGTCGTGGCCGCCGCGGCCGCTCGCGTGCTGGAGACCTCCCAGCGGGTGTGACACCCAGAGGCTCGAGTCGGCGCTCGTCGTCTGTCTGGTGAAGGCGAGACGGGGTAGCCCACGGGTGAGCAAGGTGCGGATGGCGCCGTACGCCTGGTACGTCTTGCCCGTGCCCGTGGGGCCGGCGATCAGCAGCGACGGGCCTTCGGCGATGCCCGGTCCCCCGGGGCCGGGGCGTCCGGCGCGGGCGATCTCGTCGGCCCAGGCGGTGACCTTCGGGTGGTCGGCCAGGGCTCGGCGGTATCGGGCGGGGATCCTGGCGTCGGCGAGTTCCAGCGCGGTGACGGGCTCGGCGTGCCCTTCCTCGACGGCCGCGCTGGCGAGGTCGATGCCGCGACTGGCAAGGATGCCGTTGAGCCGGTCGGCCAGCGGGCCGACCCGGTGGGGCTCGCGGGTGAGGGTGGCGGTCAGAGGTCACCTCCGTAGGCGGCTTCGACATCGGCGGGGTTTGTCCACGCCCTGTGGACAACCGGCGCGGCGGGCGCCGCGTTCATGGCTTCGTGCACGAGGCTCGGCAACGTGCTGGGGTGCAGGCCCTTGGCGCGGTGCAGTCCGAGTCCGGCCCGGATGTGATCGGGGGCTATGCCCTCGTCGAGCAGCTTGCGCACCTGCTGGCCGAGATGGCCCAGGACGTCCTTGGGTGGCCGGTGTGTGCAAGCGGCGGCGTACTCGGCGATGAGCTGGTTGGCCGAGACGGCGCGAGGTGCGGGGGCGCTCGCGCCCCCCGAAGGGGTATCTCCTAGATCCATGATCCTAGGTCCTAGATCCGGACCGTGAGGCGTCACCGCTCCGGCGCCGAGCCCTCCCTGCTTCATCACGGAGGACTCCGTGAAATCGTCCTGACCTGCAGGTTCGCCATTCGGAGCGGGATTCACCGCAGGGTTGCGTACTTGCCCTGAGCCCTCACGGAGGGCTCCGGGAGACAGCGGTGCGGGCTCCGTGACGCCAGCCCCCGCAGCCGGCGTGCCGACGCCGGACGCGGGGGCTGGCGTGTCGTGGCGCGGGCAGGCTGGCAGGCGGCTCGCGCTGGGGCGGTTGATCTTCTGATGCTGCCGCCAGGTGACGATGTGCAGGTAGCGCTTGTCATCCGTGCCCTTGTAGCGGCATATCAGCCCGGCGTCGGCGAGCTGGGCGAGGTCCTGCTCGACGGCGGAGGGCGTGTGTTCCGGGCGCAGGACCCACAGTTGCCCGGCGATGATCGCGGCGTGGTCACGGTGGCGGCCCTGGTCGTCAGCCTGGGTGAGAGGCCGAAGAAGGTGCGCTCGGCGGTCAGGGAGACGGCGGCCAGGGACTCGGAGACGAAGGCTTCGGGCTTGATGGTGCGGATTCGTGCCAAGAGGGGTGGTCCTCACTCGGTGGCCGGTGGGCTGGGTGCCCACGGTTCACCGTCGGTCGGGGGCGGAGACGGGTGTGAAGGGCGGGAATGTACGGCCGTTGACGCGGGAGCGTTGATGGCCGCTCGCGCTTTCCGGGGTGTCGTCAACATAGCCACACCCGCAGCGCGCAAGTCCAGCCCTATCCGGCGCAATCTCTCACGGCAGAAATGCCGCTGGAAACCGAGTCGGCGAGGGCGGTGCGAAAACGGTAGGGCACGATCGGCGGTTGACCAAATAGTTGCCCCGAGTCCCGAGCCGGAAGGATCACATCCGGAAGCCGTTGACACCCCGCGAGCGGCGAAGCTACAACACAACACCCCATGTCAGAGAGGGTCTCTTGTGTTGGGACCCGTTCGGGTATCCGGCCTTGCGCAGCACCCCGACCACCTCGCTCACCGATTGAGCGCGGCGCAACATAGCCGACGATCGCCGGTTAACCAAACCGGCGAATGCACGCTACAACTGGAGCCATGGCAGCACGATCTCTGGAAATAGGACCCGCAGGAATGCTGGCGGCTCGCACCATCGAAATCCTCCGCACGGAACGCGGCCTTGGGCAGCGCCAACTCGCCGCGCGACGTACCGCTTTGGGCCGTCCTATGTCCAACACAATGCTGTCCCGCATCGAACTCGCCAAGCGGCGATGCGATATCGACGACCTCGTCGCCATCGCCGCAGCCCTGCAGGTGTCACCCGCCGCCCTCCTCCAGGGGCCGGGTGCCGCCTGAGCCGCCCACGCAGCCCTCCCCAACCTCCCGACCAGGAGCCGCCCCCTTGCAC
>NZ_SMKC01000490.1 GCF_004348315.1 Streptomyces sp. 8K308
GTACTGGCCAGGGGGGTGAAGGGTCCTGGGCCGAGGCGGGCGGCAGCCGGTGCGGTGGGGGAGACGTTGACGGCCGTGGTCAGGGGCCCCGCGTGCAGGACCAGCCAGCCGGCCTCCTCGTCGTGGTCGACGGAGACGTCCGCGAGCCGCAGGTCGGCCGGCAGGTGGGCGTGGCGGATGGCGATCAGGCGGCGGTGCCAGTCGAGGAGGGGGCAAGGAGCGTCCTCGGGAGGCCAGGCCAGGCAGGAGCGGTCCCTGGTGGCAGGGGCCTGCGGGTCGGGGATCTCCTCCTCCGACCAGCCGTGCGCGCCGAACTCCCGCCGGCGGCCGGCCCGCACCGCCTCGGCGAGGGCCGGATCGCGGTGGTCGGTGAAGTACTGCCACGGCGTCGTCGTGCCCCACTCCTCGCCCATGAACAGCATCGGCGTGAACGGGCCGCAGAGCACGAGCGCCGCCGCCAGCGCGGCGCGCGCCGGCCCGGCCAGGGCCACGAGGCGGTCGCCGAGGGCGCGGTTGCCGATCTGGTCGTGGGTCTGGGCGTAGCCCAGCAGGCGGCGGGTGGGCGTCGCCGCCCGGTTGAGCGGGCGGCCGTGCTCGCGGCCACGGAACGAGGAGTAGCCGCCCGCGTGGAAGAAGCCGTGGGACAGCGTGCGGGCCAGGGCGGTCAGCGGGGCCTTGCCGAAATCGGCGTAGTAGCCCTGCGACTCGCCGGTCAACGTGGCGTGCAGCGCGTGGTGGAAGTCGTCGCTCCACTGCGCGTGCAGCCCGTGGCCGCCGTGCTCGCGCGGCGCCGTGGTGCGCGGGTCGTTCTGGTCGGACTCCGCGACCAGGAACAGCGGCCGGCCCGTCTCGGCCGCCAACGCGTCGACGGCGGCCGAGAGTTCGGCCAGGAAGTGTGGCGTCGACTCGTCGACGAGGGTGTGCACGGCGTCGAGACGCAGCCCGTCGAGCCGGTAGTCGCGCAGGAAGGCCAGCGCGCTGCCGACGAAGTACGCCCGGACCTCGGCCGACTCGGGGCCGTCCAGGTTGACCGCCGCGCCCCACGGCGTGTGGTGCCGCTCCGTGAAGTACGGGCCGAACTCGGGCAACCAGTTGCCGGACGGGCCCAGGTGGTTGTGGACGACGTCGAGCACCACCCCGAGGCCGAGGCCGTGCGCCGCGTCGACGAAGCGCTGCAGCGCCTCCGGGCCCCCGTACGGCTCGTGGACCGCCCACGGCGCCACCCCGTCGTACCCCCAGCCGTGCCGTCCGGGGAAGGGGCAGAGCGGCATCAGCTCGACATGGGTGACGCCGAGGTCCGCGAGGTGGGGGAGCCGGGCGACGGCCGCGTCCAGCGTGCCCTCGCGGGTGAACGTGCCGACGTGCAGCTCGTACAGCACCGCGCCCGGCAGCCCGCGCCCCGGCCACGGGTGGCGCCACGGGAAGCCGGCCAGGTCCGTCACGGCGCTCAGCCCCTCGGGTCCTTCCGGCAGCCGCCGGCCGCGCGGGTCGGGCAGCGGCGGGCCGCCGTCCAGTGCGAAGCCGTACCGGTCCCCGGCGACCGCCGGGGCCTCGGCCCGCCACCAGCCACCGGCCTCCGGCCGCATGGCGACCGGGGGCCGGTCCGGCATCCGCAGCGTGACCTCGCGCACCCGTGGTGCCCACACCTCGAACAGCATGGGCACCATGCTCGGGGCACCGGGGGCGCGAAGACCAGGCCGCACGCCGGGCGCGCCGCGACTACGTCATGACGTGGCACCTTCGGACGGCGCGCTCAGGCAATACCGGTGCTGGTTCACCGGATAGCCCGCCCGGGCGAACGCGGCCGCCATCGGCACGTTCCCGACGTCGGTGGCCGCCGCGATCCGCTCGGCGCCCTCCGCGACCAACTGGCGGGTGCACTCCACCAGTAGGTCGTAGCCGTAGCCGTGGCCGCGCTGCTCGGGCACCACGCCGACGAACCCCACGCAGGGCCCGACCGGATTGCGCGCCGGCACCTGGATGCCGACCAACTCTCCCGCCGGCGTGAACGCCAGCCGCCACCACTCGCGGGGCGACGGGCACCAGCGGAAGAAGTCCAGCTCCTCGCGGGCCGCGAGCTCGACCCCGCCGCGCTCGACGGCCCGCAGGGCGTGCGCGTCCAGCGTCATCGAGTGCACCCGGCGCAGCACCTCGAGGACGACCTCGTCGTCCGGCTCCGGCCGGAGGACCAGGCGTCCGGTACTCTCCGGCAGCCCGGCGGCCGGCGTCCACACATAGCGGTACCGCTCCACCAGCGGCCGGTAGCCCGCGTCGGTGGCCGCCGCCAACCGGGCCCCGGCCGCCGACCTGGCCGGCGGGTCCTCGCGCCAGCCGGGCGGCAGGATCAGCTCGTAGTCGGCGCGCAGCGGCACGGAGCGCAGCAGCTCGACGCCGGCCGCGCGGTCGGTGAAGTCGAACCAGTCGAGGGCGACCGGCTCCTCGTCGTCCGGGCCGCCCCAGAACGCGGCCCTGGCCACCACGGTGCCGGCGCGCTCCGCCACCCAGGTCCACTCGGGCCGGTACTCGCCGCCGGCGGCGACCGTGTCGTAGACGTTGTGCGGCGGGTCGAGCAGCGGGCGGCCGACCAGGCCGGGGTCGGGAAGCGAGGTGAAGACGGCGCGCGCCTCGTGCTCGGCGAGCGCGCGAATGACCAGATCGGTCATGAAAAGTGTGGTCCTTCCGGAAGGCGTGCCCCGCGCTCCGGCTCAGCCAGCGAAATGCCCGACGGGACGGCGAGGGCTTGGGAAGCGCGAGGTCGTGACAGAAGTCGTGTGGAATGACATGACGGCGCCTCCCTTCTCGGTCCGTGACGGGGTCGGGCGTGCGAGTACGGTAGGCCGGCGGGCGACGGCGTGTCCACTGGTTTTCGCGGGGCTCCCGTGGCGTGTGGTGGGACGCCGGTGGCTGGACAGGGTCGCGCGGGGTCGCGGACAATTCCCGCATGACCTCAGTCGAGTTCGGCGCGCCGTCACCGCGGATATCCGACGCGGACCGGGAGCGCGCGCTCGACGTGCTTCGCGAGAGCGCGGTGGAGGGGCGGGTCTCCCAGGAGACGTTCGAGCGCCGCATCGAGCAGGTGCTCGCCGCCCGGCGGCTCGACGAGTTGTACGCCGTGCTCAGCGACCTGCCGGACCGTCGGCCGCCGCGGACCGTCAGCCCTGGCAACTGGCTGGTGACGCAGGTGACCCGGGTCGCCGCGTTCCGCCAGCGCCTGCGGCGCGCCTGGGAGTCGGACCGGCTGCCACAGCTGCTGCTGCCGGTGCCGGGACCCGAGCCGCTGACCATCGGGCGGGAGGCCGGCTCGGGGCTGCGGCTGAGCGACTACAGCGTCTCGCGCCATCACGCGCGGCTGTTCAGCACGTCGGCCGGCTGGCTCCTCTACGACCTCGGCTCGGTGAACGGCACCTGGGTCAACGACCGCCGTGTCACCGGCGGCGTCCCGGTGCGGCCGGGCGACCAGGTGCGGTTCGGCGCGGTGCCGTTCGTGCTCGTGGGACGCGGGCACGAGCTCGGCTGAGGCGCGTCTCGCGTGAGCCGGCCCTCTCGCGCAAAGCCGACCCTCTCGCGTGAAGCCGGCCTGCCGCCCAAGCGGGGGCTGGGAGGTGGGGCGGCAGGCCGGAGTTCTGGGTGCTTCCCGGTCTCGCTCGTCTGTGGGAGCGCTCCCAATTCGGACCGTAGCGCCGCGCCCGTTCGTCTGTAAAGGCTTAGGACACGGTGGAATCGGGCCGGGGGAAATCGGTTGTCCGCGGTCGCCGACGAGAGGGAGCCTGCGGGGATGATCGAGCTGCGAGAACTGGGCGAGGACGACTGGCGGGTCTGGCGCGAGCTGAGGCTGGCGGCGCTGGCCGAAGCGCCCTACGCGTTCGGCACCAGGCTGGCGGAGTGGCAGGGCGAGGGCGACCGGGAGGAGCGCTGGCGGGCCCGGCTGGCGATACCGGGCGCCGCCGACTTCGTGGCCCTCGTCGACGGCGGGCCGGCGGGAACGGCCAGCGGCGTGCCGGGGGATGAGGGGCCCGAGGTCCTCTCGGTGTGGGTGGCAGCCGCGGCGCGGGGGCGTGGGG